>NZ_RCCC01000001.1:1394267-1711523 GCF_003663825.1 Acidovorax sp. 106
CAGGTCCACCGCCTCAAAGTAGATCACCACGTGCCAGCCCAGCTTGTGGATGCGCGCGGCAATTTCCATCAGCTCGTCCTTGGGCGTGAAGTCCACCAGGCGCTTGACGAAGTTAAAGCGCACACCGCGCACACCAGCGTCATGCATGGCCTGCAGTTCTTGGTCGGTCACCGAGCGCTTGACGGTGGCCACGCCCCGCGCCTTGCCGCCCGAATGGACCAGCGCATCGACCATGGCGCGGTTGTCCGCACCGTGGCAGGTGGCCTGCACCACCACGTTGCGCGCAAAGCCCAGGTGGTCGCGCAGCGCGTACAGCTGCGCCTTGCTGGCGTCGCAGGGGGTGTACTTGCGCTCTGGGGCGTACGGAAATTCTGCACCGGGGCCGAAGACGTGGCAGTGGGCGTCCACCGCGCCAGCGGGTACTTGGAAGCGGGGCTTGGTGGGGCCGGTATACCAGTCAAGCCAGCCTGGGGTTTTGGTGAAATCACCGGAAGTAGGTTTGGACATGCTTCACTTTCAAGAAGGGTTTAATCCAGTTCAATCTTGGCGCGCCGAATGATGTTTTCGTGGCGTGCCGACTCAGATGTGATGAAGTCCGCCAGCTGCTTCCTGTCCAGCGCCAGCGATTCGTAGCCGAAGTTGATGAAACGCTCTTTCACATCGGCTCCGGCCATGGCCTCGGCCACGTCGGCGCGGATTTTTTCGCGGATGGCGGCGTTCAGCTCTTTGGGTCCGGCCACCACGTTCCAGCCGCTGACTTCGTACGGGGCCTTGGGGCCGCCCGATTCGGCCACGGTCGGCACATCTGGAAACGCAGGCAGGCGGTAAGGGGCCGCCACTGCAATGGGCCTGAGCTTGCCCGCCTTGATCAAGGGCCCCGCGGTGCCCGCAGTTCCCATGGTGAAAGGCAGGTCCCCATTGGCCACGGAGGTGTAGAGCTGGGTGGTTTCCTTGAACAGCACATGCTGGAGCTTCAAGCCTGCAATCTGTGCCAGCTCTTCCATGCCCAGGTGCACCGGATTACCGATGGACCATGAGCCGTAGTCCAGCTTGCCGGGGTTGGCTTTGGCATCGGCGATCACATCGCCAATGGTCTGGTACTTGCTGTTGGTGGGCACCACAAAGTACATGAAGCTTTTGAAAATGGGTGCGATGACCTGAAAGTCCTTGGCCGGGTCGTAGGGCAGCTTCTTGAACATGTAGGGGTAGGCGGCCAAATGCACGCTGTCCAGTTGGATCAGGTCATGCCCATCCTTGGCGCCGCGCTTGAAGGCGTCGATGGCAATGAAGCCATTGCCACCAGGGCGGTTGTCCACCACCACCGGTTTGCCCCATTTTTTGGACAGTTTGTCGGCCAGCACACGGGCCATGGCGTCGGGCGCACCGCCGGTGGGGTAAGGCGAAATCAAACGCACCGACTTGGTGGGCCAGTCGCTTGCGCTTTGCCCCCAGGCCAGGCTGCAAGCCCCGGCCAGGGCTACAGGCAACAGCCAGGACACCAGCGTGCGCCGGCGCGAATCAAAGGAAGTAGGGCTGAACATGCGGTGTCTCCTGGGTTGTCGTTGTGTGTGCCTGGGCGCGCTGAATTCGCTCAGTCAGGCTTGATGTTGGCCTCACGCACCAGCTTTTCGTAGCGCCGCCGTTCACTGCGAATGAGCTGCGCAAACTGCTCGGAACTGCCGGGCAGCACCTCACCACCCACGGCGGTCATGCGCTCACGCACCTCTTTGGTCTGCAGGGCCTTTTGCACCTCGTCGTGCAGGCGGGCCACGACGGCCTTGGGGGTGGCAGCAGGGGCCACCAGGCCGTACCACACCGCCGCTTCAAAGCCTGGAAATCCGGACTCCGCAATCGTGGGAACGTCCGGGAAAATAGGGGTTCGGTTGGCGCTGAGTACCGCCAGCACCTTGAGCTTTCCGCTCTTGGCGTGGGGCTGTACTTCCAACGCGTTGACAGCCACCAGCGGCACCTGACCACCGATCACATCCGTCAGCGCAGCAGCACCACCGCGGTAGGGCACATGCTGCAACTGGATACCGGCCTCGCGCTCCAGCAGCTCAATGGCCATGTGCGGCGTGGAGCCATTGCCGGGCGAGGCGTAGGCCAGCACACCCGGCTTGGCTTTGGCAGACTGCAGCAGCGCTTGCAGCGAACCGATGCCCGCATTGGCCCCCGCCGCCAGCACCACAGGCACACGGCCTACCAGCGAGATCGCCACCAGGTCTTTTTCGGCATCGAACGGCATGGGCTGGTACAGCGACATGTTGGCCGCCAACGCGTTGGCCGCCATCATCAGGGTGTAGCCATCCGCCTCTGCGGCAATGACGGACTTGACCGCAATGTTGGAGCCCGCACCGGGCTTGTTGTCCACGATCACCGGCTGACCCAGGCTTTGTGACAGCACCTGCCCAATGGCTCGGGCCACCGCATCCACCGCGCCCCCAGCGGCATAGCCCACCACGATGCGAATGGGGCGAGCCGGGTAAGCGGCCTGCGCCAAGGCATGGGGTGCCGCCGTGGCTGCCGCCAAGGCGGCGGCCGAAGCCAGCCACACGCGGCGGCTGGGCAAGACCGAGGACAAGGGACGTGCAGTCATACAGCGGGCTCCTGGGGATAGGGGTGATCGTGGCGTGGCGCTCAATCCAGCGACACGTTGGCCTTCTTGATCACCTCACCAAAGCGGCGGCTCTCGCTCTGGATGAACTGGCCAAACTTCTCACGGGAGATGGGGAAAGGTTCGTAGCCAAAGCTCTTGTACTTCTCCAGCACCTCGGGCGAGGCCAAGGCGTCGGTAATGTCCTTGCGGATCTTGTCGGTCACGGCTGCAGGCAGGCCGGGTGGCACGGCAATGGCATTCCAGCCAGTCACTTCAAAGTCCTTGGGTCCTCCGGACTCCGCGGTCGTAGGCACGTCGGCGTAAGAGCCCACACGCTGCGGGCCCGTCACCGCCAGGAAGCGCAGCTTGCCCGCGCGTTGCAGCGGGCCCGCTGTCGCCGCGGTTCCCAAGGCGAAGGACAAATCACCCGTGGACACCGAGGTGTAGAGCTGCGTCGTCTCCTTGAACACCACATGCTCCATCTGGGTGCCCGTCATGCTCTCGAGCAATTCGGAGCCCAGGTGCACGGGGTTGCCGATGGACCACGAGCCATAGTTAAGCTTGCCGGGGTTGGCCTTGGCATCGGCAATGATGTCCCCCACGCTCTTGTACTTGCTGTCGACACCCACCGTGAAAAAGAAGTAGGCCTTGAACAGCGGCAGCAGCGGGTCGAAGTCCTTCGCTGCGTCATACGGCAGCTTCTTGAACAGGCTGGGGTATGCGGCCAGGTGCACGTTGTCGAGCACGATCAGGTCATGGCCATCCTTGGCGCCACGCTTGAAGGCATCAATGGCAATGAAACCATTGCCACCGGGGCGGTTCTCCACCACCACCGACTGCCCCCAGGACTTAGAGAGCTTATCGGCCATGATGCGGGCCACGCCGTCAGGGCCGCCACCCACCGGGAAGGGGGTGATGATGCGCACGGGCTTGGTCGGGAACTGCTGCGCAGCCGCCCACTGGGGAGCCAGCCCCAAGGTAGCGGCCAAGCCAAGTGCCAGGGCGGCGGTGCGTCGTGTCATGGGGTGAAAAGATGCCATGGTTGTCTCCGTTGCGGTCCAAGGTTTACTATCAAATTAATAGCTTGCTGCGCTTATTCTTATTGCGCCGCAAGCCCTTTTTATCAGACCTCTGCAGGTCTTTGATCCATTCAGTCGATGTAACGCAGCCCCTTTTTCTCCAGCGGCTCGCGCATCTTGTACATGTCCAGCCCCAGCACGCCGCTGGCCAGTTTGGCGCGCTTTTCGCCTTCAAAGCTCTCGCGCTTTTGCGCGGCTTCCAGCGTCTGCGCGGCGCGGGCGGAGGGCACGCAGACCACGCCATCGTCATCGGCCACGATCACATCGCCGGGTGCGACGAGCATGCCGGCGCACACCACAGGGATGTTCACGGAGCCGATGGTTTCTTTGATGCAGCCTTTGCTGGAGATGCACTTACTCCACACCGGGAAGTTCATCTCGTTGAGCGTGCGCACATCGCGCACCCCTGCGTCGATGATGAGCGCCCGAGCACCACGGGCTTGGAACGACGTGGCCAGCAAGTCGCCAAAGTAGCCATCGGTGCATTCAGCGGTGATGGCCGCCACGACGATGTCACCGGGCTGGATCTGCTCTGCGGCCACATGCATCATCCAGTTGTCGCCGGGGTGCAGCAGCACCGTCACGGCCGTGCCGCTGACCTGCACACCCGTCTGGATGGGGCGCATGTAGGGCTTGAGCAGGCCGACGCGGCCCATGGCTTCGTGCACGGTGGCAGAGCCAAGAGCAGCCAGGCCATCGGCGGCTGCGCGGTCCGCGCGGTTGATGTTGCGGTAAACAACGCCGAGTTCGTACATGGTGGTTTCTCTTCAAGTCTGGTGAGTGGTATCGGTTGGAACCTGTATGCGCGGTTCATCCCTGTCCGTTCGGGCTGAGCTTGTCGAAGCCGTGCGCGGCGCTTCGACAGGCTCAGCGTGAACGGGTGCGGGGTGTCACAGCCCCTTGGCCTTCAGGCGCGCATCAAGGCGGGAAAACACACGGCGCACGTTGCCTTCGTAGATCTGGTGCTTGTCATCGGCACTCAATATCTTGGACGCTTCGATATAGCGCTTGGTGTCGTCGTAGTAGTTGCCCGTGGTGGGATCAATGCCGCGCACGGCGCCGATCATTTCGCTGGCAAACAGCACGTTTTTCACCGGGATCACGGTGTTGAGCAAGTCAATACCGGGCTGGTGGTACACGCAGGTGTCGAAGTACACGTTGTGCATCAGGTGCTCATCCAGCAGCGGCTTCTTCATCTCCTGCGCCAGGCCACGGAAACGGCCCCAGTGGTAGGGCACCGCGCCGCCGCCGTGCGGGATCAGGAACTTGAGCGTGGGGAAGTCCTTGAACAGATCGCCCTGGATGAGCTGCATGAAGGCCGTGGTGTCGGCATTCAGATAGTGCGCGCCGGTGGTGTGAAAGCACGCGTTGCAGCTGGTGCTCACGTGGATCATGGCGGGCAGGTCGTACTCCACCATCTTTTCGTAGATGGGGTACCAGTGCTTGTCGGTCAGCGGCGGGCTGGTCCAGTGGCCGCCCGATGGGTCGGGGTTCAGGTTGATGCCCACCGCACCGTATTCCTTCACGCACTTTTCCAGCTCAGGGATGCAGGTGGCAGGGTCCACGCCAGGGCTTTGCGGCAGCATGGCCACGGGCACGAAATGGTCGGGGAACAGGGTGGAGACGCGATGGCACAGCTCATTGCAGATGGCAGCCCAGGTGCTGGACACATTGAAGTCGCCAATGTGGTGGGCCATGAAGCTGGCGCGCGGGCTGAACAGCGTGATGTCGCTGCCGCGCTCTTTCATCAGCTTGAGCTGATTAGCCTCGATGGACTCGCGCAGTTCGTCGTCGCTGATCTTCAGGTCAGCCACTTTGGGCATGGCGGCTGGGTCTTTGATGCCGGCGATCTGCGCATTGCGCCAGTTCTCCAGCGCCTTGGGGGCCGTGGTGTAGTGGCCGTGGCAGTCGATGATGAGGCTCATGGGTTTGCTCCTAGGAAATCGAAAATCAGTGACAACAGGGATCGCAGCGCCGTCAGTGGGCGGCCGATCCCGCCACGGCAGACAAAGGGGCCGCTTGCGTGGGGTAGATCATTTGCTTGGCCCACACCGCAGCCGCCGCGATCAGGCCGGGGATGGCCACCACCGCAAAAATCTGCCCAAAGCCCATGTGGGCCGCCGACAGCTGGGCCACGAGAAACGAGCCCGCAATGCCACCAAAGCGGCCAATGCCCAGCATCCAGGCAACGCCGGTGGCGCGGCCGCTGGTGGGGTAAAAGGCCGCAGCCAGTGCAGGCATGGAAGACTGGGCCGTGTTCATCAACGTACCCGCCACAAACACCACCACCACCAGCAGCCCCACATTGCCCAGCGCATGGCCAATGGCATAGATGACCAGTGCGGTGAGCAGGTAACCCAGGGCAATGATGCGGTCGGCGTTGAAGCGGTCCATCAGCCAGCCGAAGAACACCGCGCCCACGCCCCCCAGGGGGAACAGCGCAGACACCAGGGTGGCGGTGTGCGGCTCAATGCCGCCTTCCTTGAACAAGATGGGCATCCAGTTGATGAGCGCATAGAAGATCACCAAGCCCATGAAGTAGGTCACCCACAGCAGCAGCGAGCCCCAGCGGTAGCGGGCGGACAGCACCACGCCCAGGCCGCTGGCGCCTTGGGCGGCCTGCGCCTCACCGGCCACAAAGCGCCCCACCTGCGCGGCAGAGGCAGAAATGCGCACCAGAATGGCCCGCACGCGCTCGGTGGCGGCGCCGCGCGCCACCAGGTAGCGGGCCGATTCAGGCAACAGCAGCAACATCAGCACGCCCAGCACCAGGGGTGCCACACCGCCCAGCTCCAGCACGCTGCGCCAGCCCCACAGGGGAATCATCCAGGCGGCCAAGAAGCCACCAAAGGCCGCCCCCAGCGGAAAGCCGCAAAACATGGCGTTGGTCAGCAAGGCACGGCGGGGCGATGGGCAGTATTCGCTCATCAGCGTCACGGCGTTGGGCATGGCCGCGCCCAGGCCAATGCCGGTGACAAAGCGCAGCACGGTCAACTCGGTCAGCCCCGGTGCAAACGCCGAAGCCAGGCAGGCTGCGCCAAACAGGAAGACGGAACCGATCAGCAGCCGCTTGCGGCCCAGCTTGTCGGCCAAAGGGCCAGCCACCAAAGCGCCAGCGGCCAGGCCAAACAGCGCAGCGCTCAGCACAGGCGCCAGGGCGGGCTTGCTCACCCCCCACTCGGCCACCAGAGAGGGCGCGATGTAGCCGATGGCGGCGGTGTCAAAGCCGTCCAGCAGCACGACCACAAAACACAGCGCAAAAATCAGCCATTGGTAGGCTGAAAACGGGTGCGCATCAAGAAAAGTCTGGACGTCGGTGTCCTTGCCGTGTGCCTGCATTGCAAATGTCTCTGAGTTGGTTGTGCTTGTTTTGAAATGGTGCGGGCCGCTTGCTCAGGCCGGGTCCATGCCCTGGCGGCGCTTGGCATCGGCGGCCTGGGGCGACGCCATGAAGGCCAACAGGGCCTGCGCTGCCGCAGGTTGGGCAGAGGCAGCGCCCACGCCAGCGGAGAAGGTGGTGGTGATCTGGATAGCGGCAGGCAGCGGGCCCACCAGGGTGATGCCGGGCACATGCAGCAGCTCGCTCAGTTGCTGAAAGCCCAGTGCCACCTCGCCGCGCGCCACCAGGGTGCCCACGGGCACGCCCGGCGGGGCCTGCACGATGCGCGGCGCGATCTCTTGCGCAATGCCCCAGCGCTCAAACAGCTGGGCCAGTGCGACCCCGCTGGGGCCGGTGGAATAGCTGATGCTGGGGGCGGCCAGCACCGCTGCGCGCACGGCGTCTTCAGAGCTGATGTCTGGCACCGACGCACCGGCCTGCACGGCCACGGCCACGCCGGAATGCACCAGATTGACCTTGCTGGCAGCGCGCACGTGGCCTGCCGCCAAAAGCTTGTCGATGGCGTCCGACGCCAGGATCACCACGTCAAAGGGCTCCCCCGCTTGCACGCGCTTGGCAGCGTCCACACCGCCCACGGATTCGATGCCCACGCGGTCGGATGACTGCTGCGCGTACAAGGCCACCAGCTCTGCCAGCACCTGGCGGGTGGCCATGGACGAAATGCCTTTGATGTCGATAGTCATGTTGTCTCCTTGAAGGCCCGGGAAAGGCATCCCGTGGCCACCGTGGCGCACACCCAGTGGTGCGCCACATCACCCCTCTAGCGGAGGTGAAAACACCCGCATTGTGAACAGGGCCGCCCCGCTGCGACAGCGGTCTGCGGCACTACCAGATATATCATTCTGCAATTGATGGCGCAGAGATATTCAAAATCCTGCTAGTTTGCAGACCCCTTTTGACAAGGCAAAGGCGATGGACCTCAAGCAAATCGAGTACTTCGTGCGGGTGGCCGAGCTGGGCAGCTTCACCCGGGCATCGGTGGTACTCAACATCGCCCAGCCAGCGCTGAGCCGGCAGGTGCGCCTGCTGGAAGTGGAGCTGCGCCAGAACCTGCTGGTACGCAATGGCCGGGGCGCCACGCCCACCGAGGCGGGCAAGGTGCTTCTGGAGCACGGGCGGGGCATCTTGCACCAGGTCGAGCGGGCGCGCGAAGAGCTGGGCCGGGTGCGCGGCGCGCTGGCCGGGCGCGTGGCCATTGGTTTACCCAACAGCGTGGCCCGGGTGATGACGGTGCCCCTGACCCGCGCGTTTCGCCAGGTGCTGCCCGAGGCGCGACTGTCCATCAGCGAAGGCTTGTCGGGTGCCATCCTCGAAGGGCTCAACAGCGGGCACCTGGACATCGTGGTGCTCTACAACGGGCAGCCCTCGCGCGACATCGACGTAGAGCACCTGCTGGACGAGGACCTGGTGCTGGTGCGCGCCCGCCCTCCGGGTTTGTCGGAAGACCCGCCCCCTGGCCCCGTGGCCTTGAGTGAGGTGGCCGCGCTGCCGCTGGTCATCCCGTCGCGTCCCAATGCCATCCGCATGCATGTCGAATCCGAAATGGCGCAGATCGGCTGCCGCCCCGAGATCGCGCTGGAGATCGATGGGGTATCGGCCATCCTGGACCTGGTGGCCGATGGTGCGGGCAGTGCCGTGCTCTCGCGCAATGCGCTGCTCAACTCTCCGCGCCCCTCTGCCTATACCGCGCAGGCCATTCAGGCGATTGGCACGCCCCCCCTGCGCATTGCGCTGTCGCTGGCCACGAGCTTGCAAAGGCCGTCCACGCAGGTACAAAAGGCGGCGCTGGACCTGGTGCGCCAAACTGTCGCGACCGTGTTCAAAAGCTAATCGCCTGCTGGCAGGCCCTCATTCCATTTCCAAATCATTCCTGACTAGGCGCGAAGCCGCAGACAGTGCTCAAGCACGGCAAGGCGAAGCAACAACGTCAGGGGTGATTTAGAAATGGAATCACACCGGCGCCAAACCCAGCCACCACAAAAACGCACTCAGGGTAAAAAACGAGGCCACAGTGGTCACCAGCAGGGCCGCCGAGCTGATGCCTTCGTGCCCATGGCGCTGCGAAAGAATGGCGTAGATGCCCAGCATGGGCATGGCGCAGCTGAGCAAGGCCGCTGTGCGCAGCTGCGGGTCGTCCACCGGCACCAGCCAGCCCAGCACTAGCAGCATGGCCAGTGGGTGCAACACCAGCTTGCCCACACTGATTTGCGCCACCGTGCCCAGCGTGCCCTTGATGTGCAGCCCCACGAGGCTGCCGCCAATCACAAACAACGACAGCGCCCCGCTGGCCTGTGCAAACAACTGCACCGTGCGCGACAGCGCTGCAGGCAGCGCCACACCGACCCCTGACGCCAGAATGCCCGCCGCAATGCTCAGCACCATAGGGTTGCGCGCCAGCCCTTTGAGGCTTTGCCAAAGCACCGCATGCCAAGCACCCTTGCGGCGGTCGCCCAGGTCAGACAAGACCAGCAGCGCCGGGATCAGCAGCAAGTTCTCCACCACCATGTTCAGCGCCAGGCTGACACTGGCCACCGAGCCCCCCAGTACCAGCAGGGCCACCGGGTACCCCACAAAGCCACTGTTGGGGCACCCCATGCCCATGGCCACCATGCTGCTGAAGCTCATGGTCTGGCGCCGCACCCAGCGCATCCACGCAAAGCCCAACAGCAGCACCAAGCCGCACGCCAGCGCGTAGGCGCCCAGGTACTGCGGGTTGAGCACTTCTCTGACCGGGCGCTGTGACAGCGAACTGAACAGCATGGCAGGCAAGGCCAGGTGCATGACAAATTTGCCAAAGACACGCATATCGGCCTTGGCGAACAAGCCCCAGCGCGTCACGCCGTAGCCCAGGGCAATGATCAGGTAGATGGGGCCCGTGATGGACAAAATCTCAAGCATGCCAAAGATCCTTCGGTGGCCTGAAGGCACCTGCGGCATGCGGAGCGCAAAAAATAACCCAGGCCATCACGGCCTGGGCCCAGCTACATGCATTCACCATGACAAGGGTTCGATTCGGTGGCTTTTCAGGCGCTCAACCCGCTCACTGGCGGGCAATGCGCGCACGGGCGATGACTTCGCTCCAGCGGCGAATATCTGCAGCCAAGTGCTCCCCCGCCTGGGTGGGTGTGCTGCCCTGCGCATTCAGGTTCAGCTCCTGCAGGCGCTTCTTCACATCCGGTTGCGCCAATGCGGCGTTGACTTCGCGCGAGAGCCGCTCCACCACCGCAGCGGGGGTTTTGGAGGGCACGGCCAACCCGTTCCACGACGTCACATTGAAGGAGGCAAACGCGCCGCCACTTTCACGCACCGTGGGTACCTCGGGCAGCTGCGCTGCACGCTGGGCACCCAGCACGGCCAGAGGCCGCAAGGCCTTGGCACCGATCTGCGGCATCAATCCCCCAAGGATGTCCACCATCGCGTCCACTTCACCGCCGCGCAACGCGGTGATCACCGGCGGCGTTCCATTGAAGGGCACGATCTGCGCATCCAGCCCGGCGGTGGCCTTGAACAGCTCTGCGGCGAGGTGCTGCGTAGTGCCAATCTGAGGGGTGCCCAGGTTGAGCTTGCCAGGATGGGCCCGGCCATAGGCCAGCAGATCGGCCAAGGTCTTGAAGGGGCCACCTTCGCGCACCACCAGCGCCAGATCAAAGGTGGCCAGCAACGACACGGGGACAAAGTCCTTGAGGGTATCGAAGGGCAGGGTCTGGAACAGCGCCGCACTCACGGCCGTCCCGCTGCTCACCAGCAGCAAGGTGTGCCCGTCGGGTTCAGAGCGGGCCACCAGGTCCCCGGCCACCACACCGCCCGCGCTGGGTTTGTTCTCGATGACGATGCTTTGCCCCAGCGGGCCCGCCATCTTTTGCGCCACGGTGCGCGCCGTGATGTCTGCCGCACCGCCCGCCGCATTGGGCACCGCGATGCGCAAAGGACGGACAGGAAAGGCAGGCTGCGCCCCTGCGGGCTGCGCACCAGACAAGACCCCGGCGGCGGCAGCGGTCAGCCATCCCAGGTGACCCAGGCAACTGCGCCGGGTGAAGGAAGCAGGGCCTGTGGGCCCGAAGTTCTGTGTCGCCATGAACGCTGGTACAGAAAGTGAGAACGGACCGCAGTGTCGCCGAGCCTCGACCCAGCCCACAAGACGTCGCGACCACTTTGAGTTATCGCCAAATGCAATAGCTGGCGCGTTGTGCCACCCCTCTTGTGTCAGCCCTCTTGTGCGACCACGCCGGAGCGCCTGCGAATCAACCCTACGCCGGGCAGCCCCTCCAGCCCGGGGCTTTGCACAGCAGCCAGCAGGTTGCGCCGGGTGATGCGCGAGTGCTCGCGCATGATGGCCTCTGCGCGCGCGCCTTCGCGCCGGGTGATGGCGTCCAGGGCCTGGCGGTGGTGGTCTTGCGCAATCACCAGCATGTCGCGGGCGGCGTTGGAATGGGTCTGCACCACCACAAAGGCCGAGGGCGAGGCAAACGGCAGGCTTTTGATGCGCTCCAATTCGCGCACGACCAGATCGCTGCCCACCATACAGGCCAGCAGGTGGTGGAACTGCGCGTTCAGCGCCACGTAGCGGGCAAACCCATCGTCGTCCAAGGCCTGCGGTTGCAGCACTTGGTCAATGGCGTCCAGGCACTGTGTGGCCTGGGCCAGCAGCCGCACATCGGCCCCGCGCTCGGCCGCTAACCGCGCAGCCAAACCCTCCATGGTGCCGCGCAGCTCAATCGCATCGGCCACATCGGCCTCTGAAAACGTGCGCACCGCGTACCCCCCGCTGGGCAGGCCGTGCAGCAGGCCTTCTTGCTCCAGCCGCAGCAGGGCCTCTCGGATGGGGGTGCGCGACACCCCCAGCCTCTCCACCAGGGCCAGTTCTGCAATGCGAGCGCCTCCGGGCAGTTCCCCCGCCAGGATCATTTCGCGCAACCGCAGCTGCGCGCGCACCGCCTGCGAGGCCCCAGCGTCTGTCGAAGGGTGCGTAGAGGAAAGCTCTGGTGGATTCATGGGGGTTTGCATACAAAGTCGTACCGAACGCCATCAATGTATACAAAAACGCCTGTACAAACATCTATCCGCATTTTGAAATTCATACAAAACAACAACTTACAACGCATGCCAAATTGCAATAACAGCCAGATCGTATTTTTCTGTATACATAAAATCCAACCCTTTGCACAATGCCATCGCTGACACAGGGCCTTCCGCCTTGGGCGAATGCGGCATCCAGACCGCAGGCCCCGCCCCCCGAACAAGGAGACAAACACGATGTTCCCCAAGAATGCCTGGTACGTGGCCTGCACGCCCGACGAGATCGCCGACAAGCCCCTGGGCCGCACCATTTGCGGCGAAAAGATGGTGTTCTACCGGCCCGCCCCCGACCAAGTTGCGGCGCTGGACGACTTTTGCCCCCACCGGGGTGCCCCGCTGTCGCTGGGCACAGTGTGCGACGGCCACCTGCAGTGCGGCTATCACGGCCTCAGGGTCGACTGCACGGGCAAGTCGGTCTCCATGCCCGGCCAGCGGGTGCAGGCCTTCCCCAAGGCGCGCAGCTTTGCGGTGGTCGAGCGCTATGGCTTCATCTGGGTGTGGCCTGGCGATGCCGCCCTGGCCGACCCGGCCACCATCCACCACCTGCCCTGGGCCAACAACCCCGAATGGGCCTACGGCGGCGGGCTGTACCACATTGCCTGCGACTACCGCCTGATGATCGACAACCTGATGGACCTGACGCACGAAACCTACGTGCACTCCACCAGCATTGGCCAAAAGGAAATTGACGAGGTGCCCTGCAAGACCCGCGTGGAGGGCGACGAGGTCATCACCAGCCGCTTCATGGAGGGCATAGAAGCCCCGCCTTTCTGGAAGATGGCGCTGCGCATGAACGGCCTGCCCGACGACCAGCCGGTGGACCGCTGGCAGATCTGCCACTTCACACCGCCCAGCCATGTGCTGATTGAGGTGGGCGTGGCGCTGGCAGGCCAAGGCGGCTACGAGGCGCCCGCTGACAAGAAGGCGTCCAGCATCGTGGTGGACTTCATCACGCCCGAAACCGAAACCTCGATCCACTACTTCTGGGGCATGGCGCGCAACTTCAAGCCACAAGACCCATCGCTGACCACGCAAATTCGCGATGGCCAAGGCAAAATCTTTGCCGAAGACCAGGAAATGCTGGAGCTGCAGCAAGAGAACCTGCTGCGTTACCCCGACCGCAAGCTGCTCATGCTCAACATCGACTCGGGCGGCGTGCAGTCGCGCCGCATTCTGGACCGCCTGCTCGCTGCCGAGCAGACCACAAAGGAAGCCGCATGACCGCCCAGGAAACCTTGCTCGTTCGCGTCACCAAAAAGCAGACCGAAGCCGAAGGCATCACCAGCTTTGAGTTGGCACGCGCCGACGGCGCGCCGCTGCCGCCGTTCAGCGCAGGCTCGCACATCGACGTGCACCTGCCTGCCAGCGCGGGCGGTTTGGTGCGGCAGTACTCGCTGTGCAACGCATCGCACGAGCAGCACCGCTATCGCATTGCCGTGCTGCGCGATGCGGCCTCGCGCGGCGGCTCGGTGGGCATGCACGACGCCGTGCACGAGGGCGACCTCATTACCATCAGCACGCCGCGCAACCTGTTTGCACTGCACCCCGCACCGCACACCCTGCTGGTGGCGGGTGGCATTGGCGTCACCCCCCTGATGTGCATGGCAGACCGCCTGCAGCGCACGGGGGCCAGCTATGCGCTGCACTACAGCACCCGCTCGCCCGAACGCACGGCCTTTGCCACCGAACTGGCCGCATCGCCCATGGCGCCTCACGTGCACATTTACACCGACAGCAGCGGGCACAGGCAGGAAGCCCTGGCCCTGCTGGCCGATGCACCGGCGGGCACGCGCCTGTATGTGTGCGGCCCGGCCGGGTTCATCGACCATGTGGTCAACACGGCCCGCAATTTGGCTTGGCCTGAGGACCACATTCACCTCGAATACTTTGGCGCGCCTGCGCAAGACACCTCGGGCGACCAGACCTTTGAAGTGCGCCTGGCCAGCACGGGCAAGACCTACACCGTTGCGAAAGACACCTCGGTGGTCCACGCGCTGCGCGAGCACGGGGTGGACATCATGACCGCGTGCGAACAAGGCGTGTGCGGCACCTGCATCACCCGCGTGCTCGAAGGCGAGGTGGAGCACCGCGACATGTACCTGACCGAAGAAGAGCGCGCGAGCAACGAGCAGTTCCTGCCCTGCTGCTCGCGCGCGCGCAGCAAGCTGCTGGTGTTGGATTTGTAAGTCCTGCGCAGCAATGGCTGATACGGCGCCCCTCTCGAACCGTTCACTAAGCCGAGTCGAAGCGCTGCGCAAGGTTTCGACAAGCTCAACCCGAACGGATAGCTAGAGCCTGCTCACCGGACTGGCCTAATGGGACGTCCCTTCGCTGCGCGAGATCTTGTTCCACACGTTGTACTTGCCCACGGGCTTGCTCATGGGCAGGCGTTTGATTTCCTTGAAGGTCTGCGCGTCGTACACCACCACCGCGCCGTCCATCTCCCACACGCTGGCCAGGGCGTAGCGCCCGTCCTTGGTGAACTCGATGTGCGCCAGCGTCTTGCCCGGCTCGCGCACCTGGGCCACCACGGCCAGCGTGCGCTTGTCGATGATGGTGAGCGTGTCCTTGGCAGCAGGGCTCATCATCGAGTCGGTCCAGGCATAGGGTGTCTTCTCATGGCTGCGCATGAAAAAGCCGGGGCCGGGCGTGGCAATGGTGCGTACGGGCTTCCAGGTCTTCATGTCCACCACGTCGATGGCGCCCCCTTGCAGGTTGGGGCTGGCCAGCACGGTGGTGCCGTTCCAAGCAAAGGTGATGCCCGAGCCCAGGTGGGGCATGCCGGCAATGGGCAGGTCGGCCACCTTGCGGCGGATGTCCAGGTTCACCACCTGGGCGGTGGCGCCGGGGGCCGCCGCAACGGGGGCTGCTGCATCAGGCTTGCTTGAAGCGACAGCGCCTTCCGCCTGCCGTGAGCGCGTGGCGCCCAGCACGTAGGTATAGGACTGATCAAAGAAGAAGTCATCCAGCGGCTCCTCCAGCGCGGTGCGCCGCACCCCCTGAAAACCCGGCTTGGCAATCGACTCGCCCATGCGGTAGTCGTGCACATAGCCGTCGTGGATGGGCGCGGCTGCGGGGTCGTACGAGATCTCCCACAGCTCAGGCACGTCCTTGAGAGCCACCACAAAGCTGCGGCGCGGCGTGGCGTCGTACACCGCCGACACGCGCGATGCCTGCTTGCCGTCCAGCGTGGTGGCGGGGTAGTTGCGCACCAGGTTCAGGTCGGCATCGAACAGCACCACATTGCGCGGCAGGTAGTTGGCGGCCATCACCCAGCGCCCGTCGCCGCTGACGGCCACGTTGCGCATGTTCAGGCCCGCACGCACCTCGGCCACCACACGCAGGCGCCACAGGTCGTACTTGGTGATCCAGCCATCGCGCGAGCCAAAGAACACATAGCGCCCATCGGGCGTGAACTTGGGGCCGCCATGCAGGGCGTAGCGGCTGGCAAAGCGGGTGATGACTTCGAGCTTGTCGCCATCGAGCACCGACACATGGTGGTCGCCCCCTTCCACCACCACAAACAGGTTCATCGGGTCGGCAGACCACAGCGGCTTGGCGGGCTCATCGGCAGGCGCGGGGGTGAGCGCGCGCGATGCGCGGATGTCCTCATCGCCCCAGGTGGGCGCAACGGGCGCCGGGCTGCGCACCCACTGCGCCAGCGCCTGGATTTCGGCGACGCTCAGCGTGGCGGCAAACGCGGGCATCTGTGTGGCGGGGCGCCCCTGGCCAATGACACGCAGCACCTCGGCCGGGCGCACGCGCTCCAGGCTCTCGGGCAGCAGGGCTGGGCCCATGGCACCCGTGCGCTGCGGGGCGTGGCACACAGCGCAGTGCTGCTGGTAGAGGGCCGGTGCATTGGGCAAGGTGGCCGCAGTGGCCGTCGCAGCCACGTTAGCGCTGGGAGCGGGGGCTTGCGCCCATGCAGCACCAGAGGCTGCCCACACGCCCGTGGCGCCTGCAAGGCACAGCGCGATACAGCGCGCGGTGCGGGCAAAGCGGTCACTGCGCATGGCTCACCTCCATGAAATGCACGGGGTGCTGGGCTGCTGGCACGGCCACGGCCAGGTGCTCGGTGCCGGTCTCTTCATCGCTCAGGTAGCAGCCTGGGTCAGGCGCCCAGGCATTGCCGGTGAGCTGCTGGGCACGCACCCGGGTGTTGCCGCCACACAGGCTGAAGTATTGGCACGCCGCACAGCGCCCCTCCACCGGCCGGGGGTGGGCCTTGAGGCCCGCCATCAGCGGGTCGCTGGTGTCAGCCCATATCGCAGAAAACGGCCGATCGCGCACACTGCCCAGGTCGTGGTGCCACCACATGGTGTCGGGGTGCACATGGCCCAGGTTGTCGATGTTGGCCACGTTGACCCCGCTGGCGTTGCCGCCCCAAGCCTGCAGGCGCTCGCGCAAGGGGGCCTGCCAGCGCGGCAGCCGCTGTTGCACCCACTGCAGCAGGTAGGCACCGTCGGCGTCGTTGTTGCCGGTCACGTAGTCTTCGTCGCGCCCGTCCAGCGCGGCCTGCCAGGCGCGCTCAAACAGCAGGTCCAGCGCCTCGCGCGTGGCGGTGAAGTGCGCGTCCTTGCCCCGGTGGATGTTGCCGCGCCCCGCGTAGTTGAGGTGCGAGAAGTAGAACTTCTGCGCCCCCTCCTCGCGCATGAGCGCCAGCAAGGCGGGCAGGTCGTGCGCGTTCATCGCGGTCATGGTGAAGCGCAGGCCCACCTTCACGCCGCGCGCGTCCAGGTGGCGCACGGCGGCCAGGCTGCGGTCAAACGCACCGTCCAAGCGGCGGAACTTGTCGTGCGTGGGCTTGAGGCCATCCAGGCTGATGCCCACGTAGTCAAAGCCTGCGGCGGCCACGCGGTCGGCCATGGGTTCGTCGATGAGCGTGCCATTGGTCGACAGGCCCACATAAAAACCCATGGCCCGCGCACGCGCCGCAATGTCGAACAGGTCAGGGCGCATCAGCGGCTCGCCGCCCGAGAGGATCAGCACCGGCACGCTGTAGCCACGCAGATCGTCCATCACGGTGAACACCTCTTCGGTGCTCAGCTCACCCGCGTAGTCGTGGTCGGCCGACAGGGCGTAGCAGTGCTTGCAGGTGAGGTTGCAGCGGCGGATCAGGTTCCAGATCACCACCGGGCCAGGGGCCTGACGGCCTTGCGTGCCCCGGCGCACCGAGGGCACAGGGTATTGGCCCGTGGCGTCGGCCAGGGCCAGCTCGCGCATGTATTGGCTGATGCGAAACATGGTTAGTCTTCCTTCAGGCGCAGGCCTGTCTTCTTGAGCACCGCACTGGAATAGAGGATGTCGTGCTGGCGGCAGTGCGGCCCCAGCAATTGGGCAAGGTGTGCGGCCTGCTCGGCCACTTCACTGCGGCTGCGCCCATGCAGCATGGCGAACAGGTTGTAGGGCCACACGGGCAGGCTGCGGGGGCGCAGGTAGCAGTGGCTCACGCCCGGCAGCAGGGCCACCTGGCGGGCCAGGGCGTCCACCTGCTCATCGGCCACGTCCCACACGCTCATGCCGTTGGCGGTAAAGCCCAGCTTGTAGTGGTGGGGCACGGCACCGATGCGGCGCACCAGGCCGCTGTGCAATAGCTCACCCAGCCGCTGGCGCACGCGCTCGCCGCTCACGCCCAGGGTGGCGCCCACAGCGTCATAAGGGCGGGGCACCAGGGGCAGGCCAGCCTGGGTGGCGGCGATCAGGGCCCGGTCAAACGCATCCAGCGCCATGGGGCACCTCCAGCGGTGGGGACAACGGTGGGGAAAGCGGTGGGGGTAGAGCTTCACCGGGCGGCAGCAGCGGCAGGCGCAGCTCCACACGGTATTCACGTTCTTTGGGAAAGGCGTGGACCTTCAGGCCCGTGGTGTCTTCAATGCGCTGCAGCACCTCGCGGGCCTGCGCGGGCGACTCGGCCGCCACCACAAACCACATGTTCAGGGCGTGTTCGCGCCGGTAGTTGTGGGCCACCTCGGGCAGGGCGTTGACCTGCGCGGCCACGGCGTCAAACTGCGACTCGGGGGCCGACAAAGCGGCCAGCACAAACTGCCCGCCTGCGCGTTCGATCTGGAACAGCGGGCCAAAGCGGCTGAGGTAGCCGTCACCCAGCAAACGCTGCAGGCGTTGCAGCACGTCCTGCTCGGTGGTGCCCAGGGCCTGCGCCACGGCGGCATAGGGCTCGTCCACCAGCGGAAAGCCGCCGTGCAAGTAGGCCATCAAACGCAGGTCGTCAATGGACGGCATCGGCCACCCCCTGCACAACACCCTGCGGCGCCACCGGGGTGGCAGACCCAAAGCGGCGCCCCCCCGTTTGCTTGAAGCGGCGGCGCGAGAACAGCACCGCGCGCGGCACATCGGCCAGCCCACTGCGCTCCAGCGCGCTGGCCAGGACCTGCTCCACCGCCTGGCGGTGGGCGCCATGCACCATGAAATACAGGTTGTACGGCCAGCCCGTGGCGCGGGCACGGCGGTAGGCCAGGGTCACTCCCGGCTGGGCGGCCAGGGCGCGGCCTGCAGCATCCACCTGGGCATCTGGCACGTCCAGCACCGTCATGGCGTTGGCGGCAAAGCCCAGTTCGTGGTGTCGTACCACCACGCCAAAGCGGCTGAGCACGCCGGTGTGCACCCACTGCTGCAGGCGCGCCTGCACCTGTGCGGCGGTGGTGCCCAGGGCCTGCGCCCATGCGGCGTAGGGCTGCTCCACCAGGGGCAAACCCGCCTCGGCCAGCGCGGCCAGGGGCCAATCGGCATCGGCCAACACCGCCGTGGCCGCAGCGCGCGGGCCATGGGGGGCTTGTGAGGCGGGCAGCGCAGCGCAGCCCACAGCGACGGGGCCAATGCACGGCACCGCTGTCAGGCCAGCCGCCAAGTCAAAGGCCAGGTCAATGCGGTAGGGCTGCAGCATGGGCAGACGCAGTGCGCTCAGGCCCGTGGCAGCTTCCAGCTCCACCATCGCCTGCTCCACCTGCACTTCGCTGGCACCGGTCAGCACAAACCACAGGTTGTAGGTGTTTTCACGCTCGTAGTTGTGGTTAACGCCGGGGTGTGCCGAGACCACGGCGGCCACGGCCTCCAGCCGGTCGGGCGGCACGGCCATGGCGGCCAGCACCGAGGCACCGCCGCTGCCCGGCGCAAACACGGCGCCAATGCGGCTGAGGGCGCCCTCTTGCGCCAGCTGGCGGTAGGCCTGCAGCACCTGTGCGCTGGGCATGTCCAGGGCCGCGCCCACCACGGCAAACGGTTCATCGCACAGCGGAAAGCCGCGCTGCCAGGCGTTGAGCAGCGACAGGCGCTGCGCGGGGCTGGGATAAGGGCTAGGGCTGGGGCTGCCCAGGGAAGGCACAGCAGGGTCGGGCACGGCTTGCATGTCAGAACCCCATGCGCTGCGCGCGCGCAGTGAAGAAGATGCCACTGGGGGCATCCACCGCCAGCGTGGCCAGGGTCTGACGCGTGGCGGTGTCGATGACGCGCACCAGGTGGTCGTCGCGGCAGCTGATCCACACCGTGTCGCCGCGTGGCGTGAACTCCATGTGCAGCACCGCCTTGCCGGGGCGCAGCGTGTCCACCACGCGCTGGCTGAGGGTGTCGATGACCTGCACCTGGTCATAGTCGGGCACGGCAAAGTTCACCCACACCTGGCGGCCATCAGGCCGTGCCATCACAAACACGGGCTGCCCCGCGACCGGGATGCGGCCCACCTCTTGCCAGGTGGTGGTGTCCACCACCAGCACCTCGTGGCGGCCAATGGCGGGCAGGTAGGCGTGGCGCCCGGCCACGGCCCAGCCGCGCAGGTGCGGCATCTTGTACACCGGCAAAGGCTGCTGGCCCCGGCCATAGCCCGCCAGAATGCGCCGCACCACGGGTTTGGGCTCCCACAGGTCCACCATGGCCAGCCCGTCTTCGCCAAACAGGCCAGCGATGTAATAGCGCCCGTCGGGGGTGACCAGCGCGTCGTACGGCTGGCGGCCAATGCCTTCGAGGGTGTGCACGCGCGGGTGGGCGGGGTCGGCGCAGTCGGCCACGCAAATGGCGTCGGCATCGAACAGGCTGTAGGCAAAGCGGCGCTGGGGCAAGTCCACCAGACCCACCACCCGCGAACGCTGGTCGTTGCCCTTGCCGTAGGTGGCGGGCAGGTCGGCCAGCAGGTCCAGCGTTTTCGCGTCAAACACCTTCACGCCGCCGGGCACATAGTTTTGCGCCGCCACCAGCGTGCCATCGGCGCTGATGGCGCCACCAATCGAGTTGCCGGCCTGCATCACCCGGTGCACCGTGCGCTCGCGCAGCAGGTCCACCTGCGTGAGACCGCCATCGCGCCCGAACACATAGGCATAGCGCCCATCGCGCGAGAACACCACCGAGGCGTGCGACAGATCACCCAGCCCGCCCACCTCGCCCAGCAAGCTGCGCTGGCTGGTGTTGACCACCGTGATGGCGCCCCGTGCGCGCTGGATGACCACGCCCAGATCGCCCGTGCCGCGCAGGGTGTCGGCGGCAGGTGCAGCGCCGTCGGCCAGGGCCGCGCAGCCGCTGGCCCACAGGGGAGAGGCCGCCACCACGGAGCTGGCCATCACGGACAGCCAGCCGCGCCGGTGGACGCTAGGGAGGATGGATCGGTTCATCGCGCGGGTCTCCGGGGTTCTTCAGGAAAGCCATCGGCCAGTTGCTGCGCAACCCACTGGGCTTCGTCCTGGGTGAGCATGGCGCTCCAGCCCGGCATGGGGGTGCCAGGGCGGCCGCCGTAGATGGTGGAAGCCATGGACAGCAGGGGCTTGCCCTCCAGCGCCTGGGGCGTGAGGGCCGGGCCCAGCCCGCCCGTCAGGCGCATGCCGTGGCACGAGCCGCAGTCTTGCCGCACCATGCGCACCAGCGCGCCCTGGCGCTCGGGGCTGGGGGCAGCCGGTGCGGGTTGGGTAGGCTGCGCGGCAGCCATGCCCGCCAGCCCCAGGCCGGCACACCAGGCCAGACAGGCGGCGCCCAGGCGCGCACGCACCGGGCTGGCCTGCGGGGAGAGGGGGTTGTGTGTCATGTCTTCACCGTGGGGAGCGTGGGCGGCGTGGCATGTGCAAGACAAGTGCTTGCCCTGCGCAGACCGTCACCGCCAATGAACGCATCGTCTCGCGGCTTGCATGCGCCGACCTTGAACTAAGTCAAGGTCGGGCGGTGCATTGCGTTTAAACATCGGGCCTGTTCCCATCACACAACGAGATCCACGATGAGCCCGATGAACAACGCGACCGGCACCGCCGCAGACAGGGCCTGCGCGGCCCAAAGCCCATGCCCGCAGGCGGGTCATGTCACGCTGGTGGGCGCGGGCCCCGGCGACCCGGATCTGCTCACCCGCAAGGCCTACCGCGCGTTGCAAAGCGCCACCCTGGTGCTGTACGACCACCTGGTCGGCCCCGCCGTGCTGGACTGCATCGCCCCCGATGCAGAGCGCATCTATGTGGGCAAGGAATCCTCGCGCCACACCCTGCCGCAAGAGCAGATCATTGAACTGATGGTGCGCCTGGCCCAAAGCGGCCGTAGCCTGGTGCGCCTGAAGGGCGGCGACTGCTACATTTTTGGGCGCGGCGGTGAAGAGGTGCAGGCCCTGGCGCAAGCGGGCATTGGCTTTGATGTGGTGCCGGGCATCACGGCTGCGCAGGGCGCTGGGGCCTCGGTGGGCATACCGCTCACGCACCGCGACCACGCCTGCACCCTGGTGTTTGCCACGGGCCACCTGCGCGAAGACCGCACCGTGGGGCTGGACTGGGAACTACTGGCCCGCCCCCGCCAAACCGTGGTGATCTACATGGGTGTGGGCGCCCTGCCCGCCATCTGCAGCCAGCTCATCGCTCACGGCCTGCCCGCCGACACGCCCGCCGCCGTGGTGGAAAACGCCACGCTGCCCACCGAGCGCTGCCTGGCCGCCACCCTGGCCACCCTGCCCGCCCTGGCCGTGGCCGAGAAGGTGCAGCCCCCCGCCCTCATCATGGTGGGCCAGGTGGTGCAACTGCACCCCTTGCTGTCCCGCCCTGGCATCGCCTTGCAAGCCCAGCCTGCCGCAGCAGAAGCAGCCTGCCAGACGTCGGAGCTGGTCACTGCCTGAGCGGGCTAAACGCTATTGTTTATATAGCTGCTCACGCTTATTTAACAAGCGCTAGAGGCCATTTTCATGCTTAACCAGGCCCTGCTGGGCCTGCGGGTGCTGCGCCACGTCCATCGCACCACCGGCAGGTTGGCCGGGCCGCAGATGCGGCAACGGAAGCCGACGCTCTCCTACACCGCCCCTGGCAGCGCGGTGCTACAACCGTGGCTGGCCTGTGCGCCCCCTCGCCAGCGCACCTTCAGCACCACCCCGCCATGCCCGACGCCCCCCGCCTCAAAATCGGCCTGTCCGCCTGCTTCCAGCACGCCGACCCCACCCGCCCCCTGTTCACCAACAAAACGCTGCAGTACGTCGAGCAATCCATCGCGCACTGGATCATGTCGTCCGGCGCCATCGTCGTGATGGTGCCCTGCCCCACGGGCGAGACGGCGCGCGGCGACGTCACGCTGCAGCACTATGCCGAATGGCTCGATGGTGTGGTGATGCACGGCGGCGCCGACGTGTGGCCCGGCAACTATGGCGAAGAACCTCTGCGTGAAGAGTGGGTGGGCGACCGCGTGCGCGACATCTACGACCTGGCCCTGGTCAAAGCCTTTGCCGAAGTGGGCAAACCCATCTTTGGCGTGTGCCGGGGCCTGCAGCTGATCAACGTGGCCTTTGGCGGCGCGCTGTACCAGGACATCGAAACCCAGCACCCCGGCGCACGGCAGCACCGCAACGCCACCACCTACGACCAGCACTTCCACGACATCCAGATCGTGCCCGGCTCGCGCCTGGCCCAGCTCTACCCCGACGCACCCCGAGCGCGCGTGAACAGCATCCACCACCAGGGCATCAAGCGTGTGGCACCCGAGTTTGAGGTCGAAGCGCTGAGCGAACCCGACGGCGTGCCCGAGGCCATCCGCCTCAAGCCCGCCCCAGGGCGCGGCTACATCGCGGCCACCCAGTGGCACCCGGAGTTCCACAAAAAGGGCTCGGACACGCTGGACGACACGGCCATCCTGCAGGACTTTTTGGCGGCTTGCGTGGAGGCACGCAAGCACCCGGTGCGGCCGGGCAAGCCGGTGGGACTCAAGGATCGGGCGACACGGTTGTTGCGGGGAGCGTTGCGGCGGGACCGGGCGCAGTCCCAGTGAGCGCTGGCCCGCACTGAACCCCGGTGCGCTTTGGGGCACCGATGCACAGCCGACCTCCTGCACGCCTCAGCGCTTAACATGCGCGGCATGCGCATCGCCGTCCTATCCGACATCCATGGCAACCTGGCCGCCCTGCACGCCGTGGCTGCAGACCTGTGCACGCGGGGTGTAGACACTGTGGTCAACCTGGGCGACAGCGTTTCCGGCCCCTTGCTCCCCCTCGGAACAGCGCAATACCTGATGGCGCAGGACTGGGTGCACCTCGCAGGCAACCATGAGCGGCAGTTGCTGCACCTGAGCCCCACCGCCAGCTTTTCAGACCAGTACGCCCACGCCCAGCTCAGCCCCCGCGAGCTGGAATGGATGGCCCGCCTGCCACACACCCATTTCCTGACCGACCAGATCCTGCTTTGCCACGGCGCGCCGGGCGTGGACCACCTGGCGCTGCTTCAGACAGCAGAGCGCCCAGCCACCGCCAGCGAGATCGAAGAGCGACTGGGCGGGCACCGCGCAGAACTCATCCTGTGCGGCCACACCCATGTGGCCCGCAGCGTGCGCACCGCCCAGGGCGGTCTGATCGTCAACCCTGGCAGCGTGGGCTTGCAAGCCTTTGCGGACGACCACCCCTACCCCCATGTGGTCGAATCACGCTCGCCCGATGCGCGCTACGCCATCGTGGAACGCGGCCCGGCGGGCTGGACCAGCCAGTTGCTAACGGTGCCCTACGCACACCAGACCATGGCAGAACTTGCCCGCCAAAGAAACCGCCCGGACTGGGCCCACGCCCTGCTGACCGGATACGCGCCATGACCCATCCAGAAGCCACATCCCACCACGCGGCGCTCCTCATCATCGACATGCAAAAAGGCATGGCCCGCCCGGCGCAGCGCAACAACCCCGTGGCGGAATCGAACATCGCCCGGCTGCTGCAGCACTGGCGCCAGCGCGGCCAGCCGGTGGTGCATGTGCGCCACCTCTCGCTCACACCAGGGTCACCTTTCTGGCCCGGCCAAAGCGGCGTGGAATTTCAAGAGGCTCTGCTACCCCAAGCCTCAGAGCACGTGGTGGACAAGCACGTGACCGACGCCTTCGCCCACAGCGGGCTGGAGCGCTGGCTGCACCAGCGCGGCATACGCTCGCTGATCTTTACGGGCGTGAGCACCAACATGTCGGTGGAAGCCAGCGTGCGCAGCGCCGCCTGCCTGGGCTTGCAATGCACGGTGGTGGCCGATGCCTGCTACACCTTTGACCGCCCTGACCTGGACGGCACGCCCCGCAGTGCCGAGGACATTCACCGGGTGTCGCTGGCCAACCTGCAGGGGGAATACGCACGGATCTTGCAGACTGCCGATCTGGTGTAAACCATCCCCTCCACAGCCCTCGCATACTGATGGCATTTGCAACCAACCAGCCGAAGAATCTGCAGTGATTGCATTCATCAAATCAGCCCGTGAATGGTGGCTAGGAACTGGCATTGCACTTGTCTTGGTTTCTCTGGCACTGGGGGGAACTGAGGCATACGAGCTTGCTGAAGTACGCACCCTGTCTACCGCTGATGCGGTACCGGTCAAAGGCACCATGAAAGTGACGGCTAAGCGGCTTACGCTGCGCAATGCCCACGAAGTAGCGCTTGACTGCCCCACAAGTCGATGCGGCTACCCCGGAGCAGGCGCTGATGAGGGCAAAGATGTGACTGCACACGTGTCAAACGGTCGTATCGTTGCGGTCGTTGTGCAAGGCAAGTACCGTGACACCCTCAGCGCGGTCAAAGAACAAAAAAGCAATCGGCTCGCCTGGTATGTCTGTCAATTGATCGTTGGAGCGGGCATTGCTTATCTGGCAATGGCATCAAGGCCCAAACCTGCGCTCCTCATGTCCGGATAAGACACTGAGGTTGAACAAACGCACAACACCTTGGGCTTCGCATCCAGCCAATGCTCACACACCAGCAGATGTAGAAACCTCGCGTAACACCGGCCCCACCACCCCCTCCACCTCCGCCCTGAGCCACCGGTGCGCCGCATCCTGCTGATACCGCGCATGCCAGATCAGGTACATCGGCATGGCCGGGCACACCACGGGCACGGACGCGCTGGCCAGGCCTGCCAGGGCTGTGCGGGCCAGCAGCGACGGGGCCGTGGTGAGCAGCGCGGTGCCACGCACAAAGGCCGGTAGCGCCGCAAAGCCCGGCACGCGCACGGCGAAGCGGCGGCGCACGCCACGGGCCAGCAGCTGGCGGTCCAGGTCCAGCCCCCGGTGCGCTTCATAGGCCACGGTGGCGTGGTCGGCGGCCAGGTAGTCGGCCTCGGTGGCGGGGGCGCTGCGCACGCTGGCGTCGTAGAACACGCGGTACTGGTCTTCAAACAGGCGCTTTTGCACGATGTCGGTGCCGTCCGGCGGGCGGGGGCTGATGACGAGCTGGCACGCGTCTGAGCGCAACAACTCGGCGCTGGGTGCGCCGCTGGGCACAATGCGCAGGGTGACGCCCGGTGCGGCGCTGCGCAGGCGCGCGGCCAGGGCGGGCAGCAGCAAATCGCGCTGGAAGTCGTTGGCCGCAATCGTCAGCTCGGTCTGCCACTGCATCGGTTCAAACTCGGCCCCTTGGGCAAACAGTTGCATCTGGTGCAGCATGTCGCGCGCAGGCTGGGCCAGCGCCTCGGCCCGTGCGGTGGGCACGATGCCGCGCCCGCGCTTCACAAACAGCGGGTCGCCGGTGATGGCGCGCAGCTTGTCCAGCAGGTGGCTTACGGCCGACTGGGTAACACCCAGGCGCTCGGCGGCGGCGGTGATGCTGCCGGTTTCCAGCACGGCCAGCAGCAGTTGCAGCAGGTGGCCGTCCAACTGCGATCCATCGAATTTGCTCATGGGTTTGATGATCTTTTCGGGCTTCATCTTTGGCAATGGCATCGCGACACTGCGGGCTGACCCAGATCAAGACCCGGAGACTTCCATGCCTTCCCCACTGCCCCCGATTCCCGGCACCACGCCGTTCGATGGCGACCAGGCCCGCAAGGGCTATGCGCTGAACAAGATGTGCTTTTCGTTCAACGACGAGGCCAACCGCAAGGCCTTCCTGGCCGACGAAGAGGCGTACATGAAGCAATACGGCCTGAACGCGCAGCAGGCCGCCGCCATCCGCGCCAAGAACGTGCTGCAGCTCATTGCCGCAGGCGGCAACGCCTACTACCTGGCCAAGTTCGCGGGCATCTTCAAGCTGGACATGCAGGACATCGGCGCGCAGCAGACGGGCATGACCAAAGACGAATTCAAGGCGATGCTGGTGGCGGCAGGTCGGGACTGACCGGCGCTGCGCTCAGCCTACCTCTTGCCAGCACCACTTCACCCGTTCACGCTGAGGTTCTGTCAAAGCGCCGCACAAGCCACACGCCCCGGCTTCGACAGGCTCAGCCCGAACGGCTGGGGAGCCGCCAACGCCCCTGCAGCCCGAACAGCCCAAACAGCACGTCCGACACCACAGCACGCACCGCTCGCACAGAGCGATGCCAGCCCACCTATACCCCAAATTCAGGAGACTCACATGGCACAACTCATCGGCGGCCTCGGCACCTCGCACATCCCGGCCATTGGCAACGCCATCCACAAGGGCCTGCAGAACGATCCGTACTGGAAGCCTTTCTTCGACGGCTTTCCGCCCATCCGCCAATGGCTGGGCGAGAAGCAGCCCGACGTGGTGGTGATGTTCTACAACGACCACGGCCTGAACTTCTTCCTCGACAAAATGCCCACCTTCGCCGTGGGCGCGGCGGCGCAATACAGCAACGCCGACGAAGGCTGGGGCATCCCCACGCTGCCGCCCTTCCCGGGCGAGGTGGACCTGTCGTGGCACCTCATCAACACGCTGGTCGAGCAAGAATTTGACGTGACCACCTGCCAGGAGATGCTGGTGGACCACGCCTGCACGCTGCCGCTCAAGCTCTTCTGGCCCGAGGGCGACTGCCCCGTGACGGTGGTGCCGGTGTGCATCAACACCGTGCAGTTCCCGCTGCCCTCGGCCAAACGCTGCTACGCGCTGGGCAAGGCCGTGGGCCAGGCGATCAGCAGTTGGGACAGCGACAAGAGGGTGGCGGTGATTGCCTCGGGCGGCCTCAGCCACCAGCTCGATGGTGAGCGCGCGGGCTTCATCAACAAGGCGTTTGACCTGCAGTTCATCGAAAGCCTGACCACCAACCCCGAGTGGGCCACGCAGTTCAGCGTGCACGAGCTGGTGGAAAAAACCGGCACCCAGGGCGTGGAGCTGCTGATGTGGCTGGCCATGCGCGGGGCGCTGTCCACCGCCAGCGCGGGCGTGCGGAGGGTGCACAGCAACTACCACATCCCGATCTCGAACACGGCGACGGCCGTGATGGCACTGGAAACGGTCTGACCTCGCAGGCTTCAGGCATTTTGGCCGCTAGCGCTTATCCAACAAGCGCTAGCAGCTATCAATAGATGAGCAATCTATCGGGCCGTATGCCCACGGAAAAACGCCAGAAGCTCGTTGCAACGGCGCTGTCGGTCATCTAGTGGCAGGGATGCCAAGGTCTGCGCATTCAAGCGCGCAAACGACTGAATGCTGGGACGGGCCTCACCGGTCATGCCTCGCTGCGCGGCCATCGCAGCGCCATCGGCCAGCGCTGCGGCATGGGCGGCCCGCCACGCCTGGAACGCGCGTCCAAAATCTGCGCCCATGCCGACAGAAGGGCCCGCGCAGATTTCGAGCAGGGCCTCGGCCTCCACACTCTGGATGTAGAGGCTCAGCGGAGGATCGGCTGCGGCAGCCACGGGCTAGCCTTTGATCGGGCTGGTGAACCAGATCGCCGCCACCGCAATCACCAACACCACGCCGCCCAGCACGGCAGACGCCACACGGCCGGGCGCGGGGTTGAACTCGAAGTGGAGCATTGCCGACAGCGTGTCGGCCACCACATCGGCCGCACGCTCCCGCAAGATGAAGCCCAGCACACCAAAAATGGCGCCGCCGTACTGCACCCAGTGGCGCAGCAGCGGGTCCATGCCCTGGCCTCGGTAGCGCACGGAATGCGCCACGCCATACAGCCACCAGCCTGCCACGCCGATGAGGGCGCCAAAGAACAGGCCGATCAGCGCATAGCCCAGGCGGTCCAATAGCCCTTGCACGCCGGGACCTGTCTGGCTCAGTGCTGGTGCCCGTGCGCGCCGTGCACGTGGCGGTGGGCGATTTCTTCAGCGCTGGCAGCGCGCACGGCCGTGACCTTGCAGCTGAACTTGAGCGCTTCGCCCGCCAGGGGGTGGTTGCCGTCCAGGTGCACTTCGGGGCCCTTGATCTTGACCACGTTGAACACGGCAGGCTGGCCGTCCGCGCCCACGCCTTGCAGTTGGCCGCCGACCTTCACGCCGGGTGGGAACTCGCTCTTGGGGATGGTGCGCACCAGGCTTTCATCGCGGGCGCCAAAGGCGTCTTCCACGGCCAGATCGATGTTGGCGGTGAAACCCACGGCTTGGCCTTCCAGCGCGGCTTCGACCTTGGGGAAGATGTTTTCATAGCCACCGTGCAGGTAGGCCAGGCTGCCGGAGTCGAGCGGCTTGCCTTGGGGGCTGGTCACTTTGTAGGTGATGGTGACTGCGGAGTCTTTGGTGATGGTCGTCATGCGGTGTGCGCCTTGGGCTCGGTTGCGGGGGTGTGCAGCCAGGGCCACACACCAGCGAAAGAAAGCGCGCATTGTCCACGACGCGGCGCCACGGGCTGCCACCCACCCCGTCCACCGGGGCTGGCGGTGGGGGTTTGCGAGCCCACGGGCCAGGGGCTGCGCGGGGGATGCCGATAGGGCTCAGGCCGTGGCGGCGCCGGGCACCTCGTCCTCAGTCTGGCCAGGGTAGCGCGCAAACCGCCGCGCCTCAGGCCCGTGCACAGGGTCACTCTCAGGCCAGGGCCAGCCGCCAAACTGGGTGCGGCGGTAGTCCTGCATGGCCTGCATGATTTCCTGCTGCGTGTTCATCACAAACGGGCCGTACTGCGCCACAGGCTCGCCAATGGGGCGGCCTTGCAGCAGCAGGCATTCCACGGCGGTGGTGCCGGTATTGACCAGCTCCCAGGCTTGAGTGGCCACGATCTCCAGCGCGGCGTGGCCCGCAAGGGCCTGCGGGCCTACGGTCAGGCCGTTGCCCACAAAGTAGTACAGCATGCGGCGCGTGCCCTGGCCGGTGGCGGCGGGCAGCGTCCAGCGGGCGCCGGGCTCTAGGTGCAGCGTCCAGATGGCTACGTCCGCATCCGGCTGCGAGGCCCAGGATTCGGGCGGTGGGCTCAGCGGGGCGGCTGCGCCGGGCAGCGCGCCCGCCACCACGGTGATGGTGGTCAGGCGCCCGTCGGCGTCACGGTGCTGCAGGCGCGGGATGCGCTCGTTCCAGAGCATGGTGAAGTGCGGCGCCACCATCTTGTTCTTCGCGGGCAGGTTCAGCCAGATCTGGAAGAGTTCGAGCGGATTGGGCTCGGTGGCGTTGAGCAGCGGAAACATCTCGGAATGCTGAATGCCCTGCCCGGCCGTAACCCACTGCACATCGCCCCCGCCAAAGCGCGCAGCAGCGCCCAGCGAATCGGCATGATCGATAAGGCCCTTGCGCACAAGCGTCACGGTTTCAAAGCCCCGGTGCGGGTGGCCCGGGAAGCCGGGCACGGTGTCGCCGTGGTACATGCTCCAGCCGTCCTTGCGGCTGAAGTCGCTGCCCATTTGGCGCCCTTCCAGCGACACGGCGGGCGCAAAGGCGCCGTCGCCTGCGGGGTAGGCGTCGTCATGGTGGGCGCAAAACAGAAACGGGTCCATCGTGGGCCACAGCGGGCCCAGGGGCTGGGTTTGCAGCACGGGCATCAGGGCGGTGGCAGCGGTGGTGGGCAACGACATACGGGGCTCCTTGTGAAATGCGCCGCCCCTGTCGGGCGGCACGCAGGGTGAATATGGGGCCCGCAGGCCAAAACATAAGTGCGACGGCTGGAACAGTGCAGTGCGCCAGACAAGACAGTGGGCGCCGCCGAGGCTGCGCTCAGCGCACGCCCTGCTGCGTGGCCAAGGCGCGCAGCGGCGCATCGTTGAAAATCCACAGCCCCCAGTGGCCCTGCACCGTGGCCAGATCGGCCTCGCTGCCGGGCTTGATCCAAGCCAGCCGACTCTGCGCGCCGGGCAACTCGATGGGCGGGATGTGGGCGGCGTCGGGGTCGATGGGTTTGGCCCAGCCGCCCCCCAAAGCAAAGCGGTGGGTGTGCCACGCATCGGCGCGGCCCAGCAAGGCGGAGTGGACGAGCAAGGGCTCGATCACAAAGGCCACCGCGGCCATCCACAGCACCGCAGCGAAGACCAGGGCGGGCTTGGACAAAGGCGCGCGCGGCTGCTGCGTGGGCGCCGGAACCGGGTGCGAGGCCCGATAGTGCCGCCACGCCTGCCACGCCGCCGCCCAAAGGGCCAACGTGCCCACGGACCAGGTGGCGCGATCAACCAACCCCGGCGAGGTGTGCAGGTGCACATTGGGGGCGGCCACCATCAAAATCAGGCCCACAACAAACACTAGGCCTGCGGCCCCGAACAGGGTCAGCACCTCGGGTTGGCGGTTCAGGTTCAGATCGGTGCTGAAGAGGTTTGGGGTGCCTGGCCATGGCAAGGCCACATCCGGCAGGGGTGCGTATTGCTGCAGCGCGCGCACCAAGCGCAGGTCTGCAAACGCCCGCGTCAATCGGGCATGGTTGTCGGGCCCCGACCAAAGCGGCGACATCGACCACACGCCGTTCACCGATCTCAGGCGCGGGCGTTGCGGATCGCCGGGCCGAAACCAGAAGGCAGGCCGCAGCACGCGTTGTCGGCCTTTGCTCAGTTGCAGCACGATCTCTGCACTCGCCATCGGGTTGACATTCCCATTCAAGACATCCGAGCGGCGCGCCGTGATGCCGCGCACCTCGCTCCAGTCAATCTGCCAGTTCTGCCCAAACAGATGGTGCAAGCCCAGTGGCATCCGGTGCTCTTGCCGCAGGCCTTGCGGGGTGATGTAGAGCCGGAGGTGGCGATTCCACAGCCAACGCGTTCCCAAGAGAGGCACGCCCCCAATCACGTAGATCAAAAACAGCCATGGCGTTTCTCTTTCCGACATTTTCTGCATGAGGGCTGCCCCCATGGCCCGCCAGCCTTCCCAGCCCATGTGGGCCAGGTTGGGAAGCGTGCGGAGCAGGGTCCACGCCACAAAAGCCATCGCCACCGCAGTCACCCCACCCAACACCAGCCATTGCACGCGCAGGCTGACGACGGGCACTTCATGCGATGTAGCGTGGCGATACACCAGCACCTCTTCGCTCTGGCAGTTTCGGTCTTCAAAGAGATCGGTGGGCGGCACAGGCGCTAGGGCGTTTTCAATCGGCATGGAGTCGGGTAGAAGAGGACAAGGCCGGTGGATTATCTGGCGCGGACTCCGGCCGAACCCCCAGGGTTGCGTTACAAGGTATTTCAGCCGCCCCGGCCTGAATCCGCCCCTCCAGCCGCCATGCGCGCTGGGGTGCTCAGGGTGCACCCTAAGTCGGTGCACTGAACAAAAAAATTGCACTTGACTTGAATCCACCCTTTTTGAATCAGCGCAAGCAGCTATCTTTTGTATAGCACCCACTACCCCGGCGAACGCACCGGGGCGGCTGGCACCATCTCCACCGTCACGCCCCGCTCGGTCACCACCAAGGGGCCGGGCTGCAGACCCAGGCCGTCCAGCAACGCCAGCTCTTGCGGCTTGACCTGGTGCAGCACCACTTCCATCAATGACTGCTGGGCCAGTGCCGGGCCATAGACGTTGAGCAGTTCAACCACCGCAGGCTGCAGGGTCGGAAACTGCAGCCGCGCCAGCCGCAACTGGTGGGCGCGCACGGTGCGGTCGCTGGGCTCGTAGCGCAGCGCAAACTCCACCACCAGTTGCCCGCTGTGGGCGCGGCGCAGGGCTTGGCCTGCGGCGTCCACGGCCATGGCGGCGCTCAGGCGGTTGGCAGCGGGCAGCGCGGCCAGCTGGGGCGTGTGCACGGTCAAATCGAGCATGCCCTGCACCGGGTAGCGCAGGGGAAAGCGCTGGGCCACGCGCTCTTGCAGTTGCTCCAGCGGCACCGTCCAGCGCGGCTGAGCCTGAGCCTGGGCCAGGCCTGGCAGGCTGGCCAGGGCACAGGCGGCAGTCAAGTGGTTCAAAAGGGATCGGCGATGCATGGGCTGGGCCACCTGTTCAAAAAATGGGACGCTGGTCCCAAACGGGCCAAAGCGGACTGGGTCAGAGTGCCCAACGGCTGCAAGGTTGCATGGCCATCTCGGGCGGTCTGTCGCGCCCTGCGCGCCAGGGGCCGGCCCGCAACAGGGGCGCCTGCAGTGGCACAGGCCCCACACATGGCTGAGTCTGCCACGGCCCACGCCCTGCGTGCCACCGCAGCCCCCCCTCCCGCACGGTCTGCGCCACTGGCGGCCCCGGCGAAACAGTCACCCGGCAGCGCGCACCCCAACGACAGCGACGGGGAGTCGTTCTGACCCGGCGCTGAGCACCGCACCGCGCTATGCCCCATAAGCCAACGCCCCGGCACCGTGCAATACGGTCCGGGGCGTTGGGCTGTGTGCAGGACAAAAACGCTGGGGATTCGCAGGCCACTTAGGGCCCGCACAGCGTCAGGCCATTACTTGTCCAGCACGGTCGTGATCATGTCCCAGTGGGGGTAAGAGCTTTCGTCGGTGCTGGCCGTGCCCTTGCCGCCTGCAAACTTGAAGGCCGCCGTGCCGGTGCGGGCAATCTCCAGGGTCTTGAGCTTGCAGATAGCGGCCTTAGAGGGCGCGTCGGTGCAGTAGCCGCGGGCTTTTTCAGTAATGGATTCGGCCACATAGCGCACTTGGCGCAGGTGGTCCACGGTCTGGAAGGTGCTCATCTGTACGTCCATCTTCACATCGCAACCGCAAGACTGCTTGAGCGCACCGGCCGCGCTGCGCACAGCGGGCTCCACTTCGGCGGTGTAGAAGTCGCGTTCTGCCTTGCCAGCGTGGGCCAAAGAAGCGGCGGCCAGGGCCAACGATGCGAGCACGAGCGATTTGAATTTCATCAAGAATCCTTAGTCGGTTGAAACATGCTCCCAGGCTAAGAACCTGTTCAAAGGCCCCTGGAGCGGGCGCATTGTGCGCCGCGCCAATGCGCCTCAACCGCCCGAAACCGCCCACCGCAACGCTTTATGGCACATGTTGTGCACTATTTCACTTTTGCGGCGGCACGGCCTGCTGTGGCCGCAGGGCCGTGCTCAGCGCCCCACCACCGACCAGCCGGCCTTCTGGTTGGACTTGTCGTTTTCATACTCCCAGCCCGTGCCACAGCGGTCACACACATAGCGGGTGATGGTGACCGAGCCTTGCTCGCGGTCTTCCTTGCGGTTGCCGCGCTGCACCAGCTCGGCGTGGCCGGGGGCCTTGCGCCAGTTGCGCTGGATGCCCTGGCAGGGCTCGCACAGGGTCATGGGGTTGAGTTCGCGTTGGCGGGCTAGTTCTTTGGTCATGTGGGGGCAGCCCTCGGGGGCCGGGGTGTGGGATGGGATTGCGTGCTGCAGGGCGGCTACTGTAAGGCACCCGTGCGCGCATGAACACAGCGGGGGGCATCATTGACAAGCCAAATTAGCCTCCAGCGCTTCATATAAAAGCGCTGGCAGCTATCAAATCAGGAGCTATCTCGCGGCCTCCAGTACCTTCGCCATGCGCGCGTTGCGCAGCACCACGCCCGCGCGCACCACCTCCTGGCGCTGCTCCACCACAAAGCCCTGCGCCGCAAAGAAGGGCTCGGCCGTCAGGCTCACATGGGCCTGCAATCGGGTGTTGCAGCGCTGTGCAGCCTGCGCATGAATGTGCGCCATCAGCGCCCGGGCCACGCCCTGGCCTGCAAACGCGGGGGCCACGAAGAGCATGTCGATGGTGCCGCTGGCCTGCAGATCGGCAAAACCGGCAATGGCGCCACTGCCGTGCGCTTGCGCGATGAAGGGCTGGTTGGCCTGCATGCGCTCAGCCCACTGCGCGGTGTCGTGGTGCAGCGGCGCCCAGGCCGCGAGTTGTTCGGCGGTGTAGTCCTTAGAGGCCAGCCCATGCACCGAGGCATGGAAGACGGCGCGCAACGCGGGTCCGTCGCCCGGGCAGAAGTTGCGGATGTGGAAGGAAGACATGGCGAGCGAACTGCAGAGAAAAAGGGGCGCGATGGTGCCACAGCGCAGCGCGGTGGAGAAAACTCAGCCCGCCGCCATGCGCAGCCTGCGCGCTGCATCTTCGTCGCGCGCGTCGTCGATCTCGCGCAGCACGGCTTGCATGTCCACATCAACGTGGTCGGGGGCATACACGCCGGTCAGAGGCGTCTCGTTGGTCAGGAGGCCGCTTTGGTACAGGCTCCAGATTTCAGGGCCGTATTGGGTGGTGCGCAGCTCGGGGGCGAACTGGCCAAAGAAATCGCGCAGGTTGGCCACGTCGCGCAGCAGCATGCGCTGGGCGTGGTTGTTGCCCGCAGCGTCCACGGCCTGGGGCAGGTCGATGATGACGGGGCCATCGTGGCCCCCTTCGCCGTCTGCTCCGTCAGCGCCCGGAAGGTGCGCCAGCAGGATGTTGAACTCTGACAAGTCACCATGCACCACACCCGCACACAGCATGCGCACCACCTCGGCCACCAGCGTGGCGTGGTGGATGCGAGCGTCTTCGGGGGTAAAGCAGACATCGTTCAGGCGCGGGGCGGCGTCGCCGTGGGCGTCGGTCACCAGCTCCATCAGCAACACGCCATCGTGAAAGTTGATGGGCTGCGGCACGCGCACGCCTGCAGCGGCCAGGCGGTACAGCGCATCGACCTCGGCGCTCTGCCAGGCGGCCTCTTGTTCTTGCCGGCCGAACTTGCTGCCCTTGGCCATGGCGCGGGCCGAGCGCGAGTTCTTGACCTTGCGGTTTTCGGTGTAGTCCACGGCTTGGCGAAAGCTGCGGTTGTTGGCCTCTTTGTAGATCTTGGCGCAGAGCGTGTCGTCGCCGCTGCGCACCACAAAAACCATGGCTTCCTTGCCGCTCATGAGTTGCCGAACCACGGTATCGATCAGGCCTTCCTCAATGAGGGACTGCAGGCGGGGGGGTGCTTTCATCGGTGCATTTTGCGCCCTGCGCGCAAGTCCCTCAGCCGCCAGCGGTCACATCGCGCAGCCGCTGGTGCTCAGGCCCCTGCCAGTCGGGCGGCAACTGGTGCTTGGCCTGCAGGTAGTGGTGGGTGAACACGTCCAGGTAGGCCTGCAGCGCCTGCGCGGCCAGCGGCTCACCCGCCAGGTCCAGGCACAGGCCTGCCACTTCCGAGGTGCAGAAGTGGTCCTCCCGGCGCGAGCGGCGCAGCTGGTAGCGCGAGATCTGCTCGGGCTGCAGGCTCAGCACCGGAAAGCGGTCGATGTACGGGCTTTTGCGGAACATCTTGCGCGCTTCGGGCCAGGTGGCATCGAGCAGGATGAACAGTGGGCGTTTCATCGGGGTGGCATCGCACATTGGTGCTGGTTCGACCCCGGCTCGGGGCACCATCACCTCGCTTGCCAGCACCTCGGTCACCACCCGCTCAGGCGCCACGAACTCGCCAGGGAAGACCACGTACGGTTGCCACTGCGGGTCGGCCAGCAAGGCCAGCAGGGCCGGGTCCACCTCGGTGCGAGCCCAGCCAAAGGCAAAGGTATCGGGCACCACATCGGCAATCAGCCAGCCGGTGTTGCTGGGCTTGAGGGGCTCGATGTCTGCCATGAGCAGGCACACCCCTGCGCGCGTGGGCACCACAGGGCACACGCCGCACAGGCAGTGGCTGGGCACCAGGCGGCAGCCAGGGCAGCGCTCGCCACGCGGGCCGCCGCGCGCCAAAAAGGGCTTGGCGCTGCGCGCCAGCCGCGCCGTGCGCAGGCGGGCCACGGCATGGGGGGCGTGGGATTCAGGGGGCGCAGAGGCTGCAGGCCCTTGGGGCATGCCAGGCACTTGCGGGGCGAGAGGTGGCAACAACATCAGCGCCGCCCGGCCTTCTCCAAAGCAAACAGCGGCACCTCGGCGTGCTCGCTCAACCACACGCCGCCACCCAGCTCGGTAAAGCCCTCGGCCAGCGTGCGGCGGTACAGGCTGGCGGGGTGCTTGTGCATGCGCGGGTCGGTCACCTGCTCGTCCACCACGTCCTCTTCCCAGTCCTCATGGGCCACGGCTTCAATGTAGAGCGCCCCCCGGCTCAGGCGGGCCAGGTTGCGCAGGGCCTTTTTCGCATCGGCCTCGTTCAGGTACGGCAGCACGCCCTGACAGATCACCAGGTCAAAAGGCTCAGCCGGATCGTGGGCGCGGTAGTCCACCACCGACCCGCGCTCCCACCCAAAGCGCTCGCACAGGTAGCTGCTGAACTCCACGCCATGGAACTGCGCGGTGGGGAAATGCCGCGCCACCACATCGCGCCACAGGCCAATGCCGCAACCCACATCCAGCACGCGCAGCACCGGCACGCGCAGGTACTGCAGGTAGCTGCACACAAACGCACCCAGGCGCTCGGTGTGGGCCGGGTCCACCACGCTGGTTTTCTTGTCAAAGTAAAAGCGCTGGTAGTACGCCTCGTCAAACATCGTTGCACTGGCAGATTGCATGCGCAGCCATCCCATCATTCAAAACAAAAAGAGCCTCTAGGGACCCTCTGCACAAATCACCGCGCCGTGTGCATCTGCGGTCTCGGGCGGTCTGCTGCGTTGCAAATACTCGCAATAGCGATGGCTATTGCTGCGTTTTGCGCCTTGCAGCCCATCCCGATCCGCAGCGCACACTTGGCCAGCTCGATTCGTGCAGAGGATCCCTACGCTTACCAATGACGCGCCAGAAGCTCTTAAAACAGAGCAAACTAATCAGGCAGCGGGGCGGTGCAGCACACACAGCTTGTTGCCGGTGGGGTCGCGCAGGTAGGCCAGGTACAGCTTGCCGCCGGGGCCTTCGCGATAGCCGGGCGGGTCTTCACAGGCCACGCCGCCGTTGGCCACGCCTGCGGCGTGCCAGGCGTCAGCCTGCTCGGGCGACGTTGCCAAAAAGCCGATGGTGGCGCCATTGCCGTGGCAGGCTGGCTCACCGTTGATGGGCGTAGAGATGCAAAACGTGCCCGTGGGGCTGCGGTAAAAGTACCGGTTCTTGTTGGCTACGCCCGCAGGCACACCCAGCGTGCCCAAGACGGCGTCGTAAAACTTCTTTGAAACTTCCAGGTCATTCACACCCAGCATCACATGACTGAACATTGCTTTGATCTCCAATGGGGGGCACCCCGACAGGGGCGAAGGTGGCGAGGATAGTACCCGCAGCACCCATCCTCGCGGAAGATCGCGACCTGCCCTGAAACCACCGCGACAGCAAACACCCATGACCACTGCCCACGCCCCCATCCACAGCGCCGCTCCCGCCCACTTCGCACCCGTGCCGCTCGACAAGGCCTACCGCCTGCTCAACCACGGGCCCACGGTGCTGGTGTCGGCCTCGCACGCGGGCCAGTGCAATGTGATGGCCGCCGCCTGGGCCTGTGCGCTGGACTTTGCCCCGCCCAAGGTGACCGTGGTGCTCGACAAGGCCACCCGCACGCGTGAACTGGTACAGGGCAGTGGCCACTTTGCCCTGCAGCTGCCCACCGTGCCCCTGGCCGCGCTGACCGAAGCCCTGGGCACCGAAAGCGCTCACACCCACCCCGACAAGCTGCAGCGCCACGCGGTACCGCTGTTTGAGGCGCCCGCGCTGCCCGGCATCACCCCTGCGCAAAGCCCGCTGCTGGTGCAAGGCTGCGCCGCGTGGCTGGTGTGCCGCGTCATCCCCGAGCCACACAACCAGCAGGCCTATGACCTGTTCATTGCCGAAGTGGTGGCCGCCTGGGCCGACGAGCGCGTTTTCCGCCAAGGGCACTGGGAGTTCGACACCGCCCCGGACAGCCTGCGCACGCTGCACTACGTGGCCGGCGGGCAGTTTTATGCGACGGGGGCGTCGATCAAGGTGTGAGGGACCTGCCAGCAGTACCCGGAAGTCAATATGGGCTGCAGCGCTTGAATTACTTGCGCCGAAAGCTATTAAAAAAATAGCAGTCGATGGCAGCACCCCGCCCTGACCCTGTCTGCACCGCCCCGGCGCTATGGGCCTTGCAGGGGCAGCACACGCGCCAGTGCGCGCCCGTGCCGAACAGGTCGGCAGCGGAACTTTGCCACCCGGCCCAGCTCATCTTCAGATATAAAAAATAACCATCTGCCTACCACACGGGCGCGCAGCCCACGCCCGTTCAACCGTCAAAGAAAGTTGCGAATGAAGCTGTTCAGATTTCTGGAGGGAACCTCCACCCCCGAAGCCATCAATCCCAGCCGCCGCCGCATGCTGGCCATGGGCTGCGCCTGCTGCGCCCTGGCGGCGGGCGGCATCAGCCCTGCAGCCGCGCAACTGCCCGGCGTACAAAACCATCTGGCTGCCGCCAAACAGGCGGCCCAAGATGATCTTTTGCCCTACCTCAGATTAGGGCAGGTGGCAGACCCGACCCAAGGCGGCGCCCCCGGCATGACGCCCGACCAGCTCATGCGCCTGCCCGCGCCGCCGCCCGGCCAGGCGTTTGACAACCTGTATTTCGTGGGCAGCAAGTGGGTCAGCGCCTGGGTCATCGCCACCAGCCAGGGCCTGATCCTGGTGGATGCCATGGACAACGATGACGAGGCCGAGCACATCATTGACGCGGGCATGCGCAAGCTGGGCCTGGACCCTGCGCAGATCAAGATGGTGATCGTCACCCACGGCCACGGCGACCACTACGGTGGCGTGGGCTACCTGCGCCGCCGCTACGCCCCCGCCGTGCACATGGGTGCCCCCGACTGGGAGATGACCGCCACCAAACTCGAATTTGACCGCCCCGACTGGGGCCGCCCGCCCGTGCGCAGCCCAGCCACCGATCTGGCCCTGAAAGACGGTGACCGGCTGCGCCTGGGCGACACCGCCATCGACATCCTGATGACCCCCGGCCACACCATGGGCACGGTGTCTTTGCTGTTCAACGCACGCCAGGGCAGCAAGGTCCATCGCACGCTGCTGTGGGGCGGCACCGCGTTCAACTTTGGCCGACAGCCCGACCGCATGGTTCGACTGAAGGCCTATATCGACGCCACCGCCCGCGTGCGTGACATTGCCCGCACGCAAAACGTGGAGGTCTTTATCTCCAACCACAACGGTTACGACGAAGCCGTGGAAAAGCTGGCCAAGATGGAAAAGGCGAAAGGCGCAGGACATAACCCCTTCGTGATCGGTTCGGCCACCACGCAGAGGGCGCTGACGGTGATGAACGAGTGCGCCCAGGCGACCTGGGCGGCTTGGCAGGCTTGAGCCTGACGGGAAACTTGCGGGAACCTTTCCGAATTGGTTATACCGAATAAGGGATTTTCAACACTGTTGTCAGTTGAAAGTACGCCGCCCCATACGCTTTTCATGGTGTATGGGGCTTTTCATTGTCTTGTTCGAAAGGAGTATTCCCATGCCCGCTGATCGTATGACGACCCACCCTGAACGCCACTTTGGCTTTTCGCTGTGCGCCCTGGCCATTGCCATGCTGACTGCAACGGCGTCTGCGCAAGCGCAGACCACCGCCTCTCCTGCTGCCGCGCCCGCCGCCACAACGTCGCCCGCTGCAACCGCCGCACCGGTGGAGCGGGATGGCAACGGGCAGGCTCTGCAAGACCTCTACAAGGCCGCCATTCAAGAAGGCGGGCAGTTGACGGTGTACGCAGGTGGGGATGAAGTGACCCAGGGCTTTGGTATCAAGGCTGCGTTTGAGCGTCAGTTCCCGGGCATGAAACTCAACCTCGTGGTGGACTTGAGCAAGTACCACGATGCCCGCATCGAAGAAGAACTGCTACGCAAGGATCTGAAGGTGGACGTTGCCCACCTGCAAACCCTGCATGATTTTGACAACTGGGCTGAGCGGGGACTGCTGGCGTCCTACAAGCCGATTGGCTGGGATCAGATTCCTACCGCCTACAAAGACCCCCAGGGCCGCTTCACCGGCCTGTTCATGCTGACGTTTGCGAACAGCTACAACAAGAACATGGTGTCCGAGGCCAACGCGCCGCGCGACTATGCGGACTTCCTCAAGCCCGAATTCAAAGACAAGATCATCATCGCCTACCCGCACGACGATGACGCTGTGCTCTATGTTTTTGACAAGATCATCCAGAAATACGGCATTGAGTTCATCCAGAAGCTCAAGGACAACGGCGTCCAATGGGTGCGCGGCACGCAAACGCCCCGCGACGCCGTGGAGGCCGGCAAATACGCCATCTCGACAGGAACGTCGGGCACATTCGTCCCCGCCGAGAGCGCCAACATCCGCTTTGTGCTGCCTACGCAAGACCCCTTTCTGACCTGGGCCCAGACGGGCGCCATTTTCAAAGGAGCAAAGCACCCTGCTGCTGCCAAGCTGTATATGAGCTGGATGCTCTCCTTGCCCGTGAACGCCACGCCGCGCCAGTTCCCGCTGCGCAAAGATGTTGCGCCACCCGCAGGCTTCAAAACCATGGACCAGTACAACACCAGTCCGACCGACTTTCTGGCCTTTATGCGTGACCGCGCCCGCGTGGAGCGGCTCAAAAGCCTGTTTGAACGGTTGATCGGCCCCGTTCAAGGGATTTCTCCCTTGAAGGACTGACGCCGCAGTCCCTGCCAGTCAGTAAGTCCGTCTTTCCGTCTGGCAATGCGGCTGCCACGGGCGGGTGGTCCTTGCCACCCTGTCCATGGCCACGTTGACCGAGGCGCTGGGCACCGAACGCGTCCACCCCACCCGAAACAAGCGGTAGCGCCACCCTGTGGCTGCGCACGTTGCACTGCGTGCGCAGTGGGCACGTCTACAGTGCGGGCCGCTCAGGCCTTCACGCCCAGTTTTTCCAACAACGAATCCGCGCGATAGTCGGCGCCATCCACCCCCTCCAGCAGAAACACCGTGGACCGCGCGTGCTGCGCGCGCAGCGGTATCAGCGCGGTATAGGCGGGCGAGTCATACCAGGCACGGGCTTGCTGCAGGGAGGGGAAGCGGATGATGATGCAATCGCCGTCGAACGTGCCCTCCTTGGTCTCAGCCCGCGCGCCATGCGCCAGAAACGCGCCACCAAAGGGCGTGAGGGTCGCATCGATGCGCTGCAGATAGGTCACGATGTCGGGGCCGAATTGCAGATCGGTCAGCAGGCCAATGGCATAGGCTGGCATGGGGGTTTCCTTTTGTTCAAGATGGCTCCAGATGGGGCACGGCAGAAGCCTCCTTGCAGCCTGCGGGGCTGAGGTGCGTTCAACCCTGGCTTCTGGCGCGCGACAGTGACTGTAGAAAAAGCAGCGCGGCGAAGCGATGACCTGAGAGGTCATGGCCATGGCGCAGCAAGCGAGCCGGTGAGGCTGGAGCGGTGCGTGGACTGGCGCAGCGCCCCCATGGCCCTCCGCCGCTCGCCCATCGCGGGAGAGGGGCCAGAGGGCGAACCCCGCCACCACATCCGACATCACATCCACCAGCCCGCCGACAAACCCGTTGAGAGGCGGCGCCCACACACGACCGCGCCGCGCTCAGACCTGGCGACGGCGCATGCCACTGGGCAGAGCGCCTAGAAAAATCAGGTCAAATGGGACGCTAGCGCTTATCTGGCAAGCGCTACCAGCTATCAAAATAAAAGCACCCACCCCTGCCCAATGCGCATACTCCACACCTCCGACTAGCACCTGGGCCAGCACTTCATGGGCAAGAGCCGCCAGGCCGAGCACCAGGCGCTGATTGACAGGCTGCGGGGCAGGTCGATGCGCACGCGGAAGATGCGGTGCTGATTGCGGGCGATATTTTTGACACCGGCACGCTGCACAGCCACTTGGTGGTGCGCCTGCACCACGCAGGCGTGGCGCTGCGGCTGGGCGACACCGCATGGAACGGCTGCAGACCTACATCGATGCCACGGCCCGCGTGCGCGATGTGGCCCGTGCGCAAAACGTGGACGTGTTCATCTCCAACCACAGCGGTTATGACCAGGCGGTGGAGAAGTTGGCACGGGTGCAGCAGGCCGGGCACAGCGGGCACCCTGCGCGCCGCCGTGCCGCCAACCCCTTCGTCATCGGCTCAGAAGCCACCCAACGCGCACTGACCGTGATGCACGAATGCGCCCAGGCTACCCTGGTCGCGTGGCAAAGCGGCAAATAGGAGCACACGGCGCCATCAGCAAACCGTTGCCCCACCAGGGCGGGGCGTGGGTGAACGCAACCCTGAACGGTGGCTGCTGGCAAATCCCCAAGCCGCGCCTTGGCGGTAGGCGTCAGGATCACTGTGCGGGCTGGAGCGCCTGCAAGAAATCGGCATCCTGCCAATAGCGCTCAAAGTCGGTGTCGGCCATGAATTGCGCGCGTGGCTTGCCCAGACGGCTGGCTGCGCTGGCGGCCTGCAGCAGGCGGGGCTTGTCGCCCTGAACCGCGTGGTAGCAGGCCAGGTTGTAGGCCAGCGTGCCATTGCGCTGCTGCTGCACATCAAACGGCGGGGCCAGCAGCTGAGTCATCACGGCGTCCAAAAGGTCGCGGTGCTCGGGCATGTGGATGGCAAAGGCCAGCGCCTGGCTGGCAATCACGCCCTGGTTGTAGGCCAGGCTGCTGTCGGCCTGCACGGTGCTGGTGTGCGGGTGCACCTGCGCCAGGTAATGACGCACCAGCGTGGCCGACGAACCGAGCTGGCGCAGGTTGTTAAAGCGGTTGAGCACGTCGGCATAGGCCTCCGTGATGCGCGGCGCCAGCGATGGCGCGTTCTCGGCATATTGTGGGTGCTGCACCAGGGCCTGGGCCTGCTGCAAGAAGGCAGACAAGCCTGCCGCGCCTTTGGGCACGGCGGTCTCTTTGGCAGCCTCCAGCGGCTTCATCAAGGCCAGATAGGCGGGCGGCGGGGGTGGTGCCTCGCCCACCGGGCTCGACACGCGCACGGGCGGTACGGCGGGGCGCACCACCCATTCCCATTGCACCTGCGCCAGCGGCACCTCCAGCGGCGGGGGCGCGTTGCGAGCGCCGGGGGCGGGGCTGCGCACCAGCACCTGCAGTTGCTCCACCAGGGCCGGGTCGATGCGGGTGGCCCCGGCAGCGCCGGGGGGCAGGCGCAGCAGCAGCTCCAGCGGGGCGGGGTCTGGCGGGGGGCCGCGCCGGGCGCGTGCGCCCTGGCTGGCCTGGCCCTGCGGGTGCGCCTGCACGCGGGCCATGGCAGCCTGCACCTGCGCGGGCTGCAGGGTGATGCGCAGCACCGCATAGCCATCGTCGTCACCGGGCACATGCCAGCGCGCGGTGATGACCGATGGCAGCTGATGCAGGGCGGGCCACAGCGCATTCACGGGCACGACGGGCGGCATGTCGGGCATGGTCCGCAGCAGCGGCGGGCGCAGCCACTGGTGGGCGGGAAGCAAGGCGGCCACGCTCTGGCCCGCAGCGGTGGTGGGGGCCGGGTCAAACTCCACCGTACCCTGCACCGCCACGTGGCGGGTGGAGGGCCCCTCAAACACCGGGCGCCAGGCGGGCGCGGTGCGCTGGGCCTGCGGCACATCGGCCACGCCGCGCGGGCGCACCGCATACAGGCCCACGTCTTTTTCGTAGTACTTGCGCAGCTCGGTCTCGCCTGCGCGCTCGGCATAGGCACGCAGGTGCACGCTAAACAAAGGGCTGGCCAAAGAGTTGGCACCAGGCAGCGCGGCGGCGGGCTCCCACCACTGCATGTTGTACAGAAAGCGGTATTTGCCGTCTTCGTACGGCACAAACGCCTTGAACTGCACCACATCGTTGCTGCCCGGGCCCACACGCACGCGGGTGTGTGCATCGCCAAACCAGTAGCGTCCAGGCAACGAGCCGGGCACGCCCATGGACTTGAGGAGCACGCCCACCGTGGCTCCGAACAACTGCCCGCTCAACCCCTCCTCCAAGTGGTACTTGCGCCGGTCAAAGCCCACCACCTCTGCGCGCGGCTGTGGCTGGCCGTAGCCTTCAAAGCTGCCGGGCTCGACCTCGGTCCACAGCGCGGGGGCGGGTGCCAGCCCCTTGAAGCATGTGGCGGGCCAACGCAGCGCTTCGAGCACGCGGCTGTGGCGTCGGCACGAGGTGTCCACCAGCTCACGGTGGCGGCTGACGTCCATCTTCCAGGCCTTGCCGCCTTGCCACAGGTAGGCCCAGGCGCCCTGGTCGTTCTTGGCAAACTCGACCACCTCGGCCTGCTGCAGCGCGGCCACCACCTGCGCGGGAGTCAGGCCATTGCCATCGACCTGCGGGCCGTAGGGCTTGCGCTGCGCGTGGCCGGTGAAGACCCAGTCCACATAGCCTTCGGGCGAAAACATCAGCCCCGAGGCATACATGCCGCCGCGCGCATACACCGAGTCCAGCAGCACCCCCTGGTCGGTGAACTTCCAGAAGTACCCGCCCGCTGCGGCCACCACCTGCCGTGTGCGCGGCACGACAAACAGACCATCGACTTGGCCGTGCAGCAGCTTGCGCACCTCCAGCGTGGCAGAGCCTGCGGTGTTGTCCGACAGGCGAGGGAACGCATCCGGCGCGGTCTTGGCGCCCAGCAAAGAAGACAGCAAAGCCAGCATGGCAAACACACCTACGGAACGGATGGACGGAATATGCATGGTGCAGCACCGGGGGGGCCCGGCCCAAAGATCAACCCACAAGGTATCTGCCGGCCCCAGGGCCGCAATAGCAAGCACCAAGCCTGCCGCTGCGCATTGTGACTGCAGCGGCCAACGCCGTGCCGCCCGGCTTCCCCGGCTCTCCCCCGCCCACCGCGTGTACAGCGTGCGCTGGGTCGGTTCGTGATACCGTGCAGCCCCTTGCCCAGCAGCCGCCGAAGCGGGTGCCGAAGCAGGCACCAAAGCGAACCGGAAGCGGGACCGATGCGGTACCGAAGCGGAACCTGCACTGCCCGGCATGAATGCACCTTTTCTGTCACACACCTCACCCACTTCTCCATGTCCAGCGGCATCCTCTACGGCCTGTCGGCCTATGTCTTGTGGGGCCTGTTCCCCCTGTTCTTCAAGCAACTGCAGGCCGCCACGGCGCTGGAAGTGGTGCTGCACCGCATGGTGTGGTCGCTGGTGTTTGTGCTCATCGTGCTGGCGGTGCTTCGCCGCTTTGCCTGGCTGGGCGACGTGCGCCGCAGCCCGGCCCTGGTGGGCAAGTTTGCGGTGTCGGCGCTGCTGCTGGCGGGCAACTGGCTCAGCTACATCTGGGCGGTGAACAACGGGCATGTGCTGGACGCCAGCCTGGGCTACTTCATCCTGCCGCTCATCAACGTGGCGCTGGGCTTTGCCTTTTTGCACGAACGCCCGCGCAAAGCCCAGTGGGCAGCCTTTGCCCTGGCCGCCAGTGGCGTGCTGTGGATGGCGGTGCAATCGGGCCATGTGCCGTGGCTGGCGCTGCTGATCGCCATGACGTTTGGCTTTTACGGCCTGATGCGCAAAACAGCCACGCTGGGCGCGCTGGAGGGCATGTCGCTGGAAACCATGCTGCTGGCCCCACTGGCCCTGGTGGCCTTGCTGTGGGGCGGCCTGGGCATGGGCGCTGCAGGCCCATCAAGTGCAGCAGGCGCCCTGGGCGCCTGGCCTGCGCACGACGCGCACACCTGGATGTTCTTTGTGCTCAGCGGCCCTGTCACCGCCATCCCGCTGCTGCTGTTTGCCGCAGGCGCGCGGCGCGTGCCGCTGTCCACCATGGGGTTCTTGCAGTACATCACCCCGTCCATCCTGGCGCTGATGGGCGTGTTCCTCTACGGCGAAACCTTCGCCGGCCCGCGCGCCGTGGGCTTTGTGCTGATCTGGGTAGCGCTGGCGCTGTACACGGCCGAGGGGCTGTGGTCGGGGCGGCGGGCAGCGAAACTGGCAACACACACCGAAGCAGAAGGCGCCGCACAGCCAGCGCGTTGACGTGCGCAGCCCTGCGCTCGCGGCAAGGGCAGCGTGCAGCGGCAAGCCAGCGCAGGCGTGGTGCATACGCCCAAAACACTGTGTAAAAATCCAGCTTTTCGCGCCCTTTGCACCCTTTGCCCCGCTACCGAGGATTCAGGCATGCCGAAAACGCCCCGCACCGCTCCCGTTGCTGCCAACCCCACCTCTGCGCTGTTCACCCGCATCCGCTCGCTCATCGAATCGGCCCGCAACACCATTGCGCGGGGTGTCGATCTGGTGCAGGTGCACACCAATTTCGAGATTGGGCGGCACATTGTCGAGTTTGAGCAGCAGGGTGAGGATCGTGCGGAATACGGCAAGGCCGTACTCAAGCAATTGGCCGAACGCTTAAGCACCGAGTTTGGAAGCGGCTTTTCCGTCACCAACCTCAAGCTCATGCGGCAGTTCTATGTGCTGTACTCCCCCCGAATAGGTCAGACGCTGTCTGACCTTTCTGTGCTTCACACGCCTGGAACCATAGGTCAGACACTGTCTGGCTTATTGGGCACAGACACCAGCAAACGCCCCTTCACACTCAGCTGGTCTCACTATGTCTTTCTGCTGGGCATCCAGAAAGCCGAGGAACGCAGCTTCTACGAGATCGAATCCACCCAGCAAAACTGGACTTTGCGGGATTTGCGGCGCCAGTTTCAGAGCGGACTCTACGAACGACTGGCCCTGAGCCGCGACCCAGAAGGTATCCGCCAACTGGCGCAGCAAGGGCAAACCGTCAGCCGCGCCAGCGACTTGCTCAAGGAGCCCTTGGTGCTGGAGTTCCTGGGCCTGTCCGAGCAGGCCCGTTTTTCCGAGTCCGACCTGGAGGCCGCCATCATCAGCCAGATTGAGCGCTTCCTGTTGGAGCTAGGCAAAGGCTTTCTGTTCGAAGCACGACAAAAGCGCTTCACGTTCGATGACGAGCACTTTTTTGTAGACCTGGTCTTCTACAACCGCTTGCTGCGCTGCTATGTGCTCATCGACCTCAAGCTGGGCAAACTCACGCACCAGGACTTGGGACAGATGCAGATGTACGTCAACTACTTTGACCGCTACGTCAAAACCGACACCGAAGCAGCCACGGTCGGCATCGTGCTGTGCAAGAAAAAGCACGAGGCACTGGTGGAGATAACCCTGCCCAAAGACGCCAACATCCACGCCAAGGAATACCAGCTCTACCTGCCCAGCAAAGAAGACCTGCAACGCAAGCTGGCGGAATGGGCAGAGATATAAAGTGAAATAGGCCTGCAGCGCTTTATTTATAAGCGCTGAAAGCTATTAAAACCATAGTATTTTCAACCACTCTGGCGGCAGGCTTCAGGCCCCGCTTTGGCCACACCACCGCCCCACCACAACCTCCCGCCCCATGCGCATCCTCCACACCTCCGACTGGCACCTGGGCCAGCACTTCATGGGCAAGAGCCGCCAGGCCGAACACCAGGCGCTGATCGACTGGCTGCTGGTGCAGGTCGATACGCACGCGGTGGACGCGGTGCTGATTGCCGGCGACATCTTTGACACCGGCGCGCCCCCCAGCTACGCCCGCGAGCTGTACAGCCACTTGGTGGTGAGCCTGCACCGCGCAGGCGTGGCGCTGCTGCTGCTGGGCGGCAACCATGACTCGGTCGCCACACTGGGCGAAAGCCGCGCGCTGCTGGCGGTGCTGAACGCCTCCGTGGTGGCTTCTGTGAACGAGCCCGCAGACCATGTGGTGGTGTTGCCCCGGCGCGGAGAAAGCGCTGGCGCTGGCGAGCCCGGTTGCATCGTCTGCGCCGTGCCCTTCATCCGCCCGCGCGATGTGTGGCAAAGCCAGGCGGGGCAAAGCGCGCAGGACAAGCAACAGTCCCTGCAAGCAGCCCTCCAGGCCTATTACCAGGCGGTGGTGGATGCAGGCCGCGCCCGGCAAGCGCAGTTACAGCAGGCGCTGGGCCGAGTGGTGCCGCTCATCGCCACCGGCCACCTCACCACCGTGGGGGCAAGCAGCAACGACTCGGTGCGCGAGATTTATGTGGGCTCGCTCGACGCGTTTCCCACCGCCGCGTTTCCGCCCGTGGACTACATCGCCCTGGGCCACATCCACCAGCCGCAAAAGGTGGGCGGGCTCGATCACATCCGCTACTGCGGCTCGCCCATACCGCTGGGGTTTGACGAAGCCAAGCAGCAAAAAGAAGTGCTGCTGGTGGACCTGGACGCCACCGGCCTGGCCGCCGTCACTGCGCTGCCCGTGCCGCGCTTTCAGGCGCTGATCTCGGTGGCCGGCAACCTAGCGACGCTGCCCAGCGCCATCACCGCCGCCGCGTTGGAAGGCACGGCCGAGCAGCCCGCCTGGCTGGAGGTGACCGTGGCCGAAGACGACTACCTGCAAGACCTGCCCGAGCGCATCAACGCCATGGTGCTGGGCCTGCCCGTGGAGGTGCTGCGCGTGCGCCGCCAGCGCACCAGCGCCGCTGCCGCGCTGCAGTCGGCCACCCAGGAGACGCTGGACGAGCTGAGCCCCCACGACGTGTTTGCCCGCCGCCTGGCCGCCGAAGCTCTGGCGCCCGAGCTGCAGCAGGCGCTGGAGCAGCGCTACCGCACCGTCGTGCAAGGCATCACCGAAGGCGGCGCGGCATGAAGATACTGAAGCTGCGCCTGAAAAACCTGAACTCGCTCAAGGGCGAGTGGGCCATCGACTTCACCCAGCCGCCGTTCACCGAGAACAGCCTGTTCGCCATCACCGGCCCCACGGGCGCGGGCAAGTCCACGCTGCTCGACGCCATCTGCCTGGCGCTGTACCACCAGACGCCGCGCCTCAGTAGCGTCTCCAAATCAGCCAACGACCTCATGACACGCCACACCGCCGACTGCCTGGCCGAGGTGGAGTTTGAAGTGAAGGGCACCGTGTACCGCGCCTTCTGGAGCCAGCGCCGCGCCCGCGACAAGGTGGACGGCGCCCTGCAAGACCCCAAGGTCGAGCTGGCCCAGGTCGACCCGGCCACCGGCCTGGGCACCATCCTCAGCAGCCAGACCAATGACAAGCTGCGGCGCGTGGCCGACATCACGGGCCTGGACTTTGGGCGCTTCACGCGGTCCATGCTGCTGGCGCAGGGGCAGTTTGCGGCCTTCCTCAACGCCAGTGCCAACGACCGCGCCGAGCTGCTGGAAGAACTGACCGGCACCGACATCTACGGCGAAATCTCCCGCCGCGTGTTTGAGCAAGCGCGCGATGCCCGCGAGCAACTGGGCCAGCTCCAAGCCCGCGCCGACGGCGTGGAGCTGCTGCCCGCCGAGCGCATCGCCGCCATGCAGGCCGAAGTAGACGGCTGGACCCAAACGCTGACCACCGTGCAGCAAGCCCAGGCCACCACCAGCGCGCAGCGCCAGTGGCACATCGACCTGGCGCAAGGCGCGCAGGCCGTGGCAGACGCCGCCACCGGCCAGCGACAAGCCAGCGCCGCACTGCAAGCCGCCGCCCCAGACCTGCAACGCCTGGCCGACAGCGAGCCCGCCCAGGCCCTGCGCGCGCCGCACGCCGCCTGGCAGCAGGCGCAGGCCGCCTGCCAGGCCAGCCATGCCCTGCTGGCCACGCTGCAGGCCCAGCACCAGCAGGAAGGAGCACTGCACACGCAACACCACCACACCGCCGCCGCGCTGGCCCAGCGCGTGGCCCGGGCCGCGCAGGCCGCACTGGCGCAGGCCCAGGCTGCACAGCAGCGCCACGCAGACTACTGCGCCACCCACGCCCAGCACGCGCACCTGGGCGAACGCCTGGGCGCATGGCGCCAGCAGTTTGCGCAGCAGCAAACGCTGCATGCGCTGCGGGCCGAGCAGCAGCAGGCCCTGCAAACGCTGCAGGCCACCGTCGCCCAGCGCAGCGAGCAGGTCGTCACCCAAAGCATCCAGGTGGAGGGCGCCACACACGCCCAGGCCGCTGCCGCCGCCGCATTGCACGCCGCACAGGCAGACCACGCCGACACGCTGGGCGGCCACAGCATCGCCACGCTGCGCGAGCGCTGGCAACACGCCCAAGGCCATGTCGCCGCGTGGCAGCAAGTCCAGCAGCAGGCGCAGCAACGGCGCGAACTGGCCGAGCAGCACACCGCCCTGGCGGCTGAAGCGCAGCGCCTGCACACCACCGCGGCCGAGCACGAAGCCACGCGCCAAACCCTGCGCGCCCAGTACAACAGCCTGAAGGAACAGGTGGCCGACAAGCGCCAACTGCTGGAGCAAGAGCGCCGCATCCAAAGCCTGGACCAGCACCGCCACGCCCTGCAACCCGGCCAGCCCTGCCCGCTGTGCGGCGGCACGGAGCACCCCGCCATCGAGGCTTACCAGGCGCTGGACGTATCCGCCACCGAGGCCGCGCTGCAGCACAAGCAGGCTGAGCTAGAAGCGGTGACCGAGCGGGGGCTGGCAATCAACCAAGCGCTGACCACCAGCCAAACCCGGCTGGCCGAACGCCTGGAGCAGCAGCGCGCCACCGACCAGCGCATCACGCAGTGGGAGGCCGACTGGGCCGCCTGCATTGCGCCTCTGAACACACAGGACACACCGAACGCGCTGCACCCTGAGGACTGGCAGCACGCCGACCGCATCGCCACAGGCCACAGCGCCGCGCAAGCCACGCTGGCCCAACTGGAAGGCGCCCTGCACCGCGCCGAGGCCGCAGCCCAGCGCGTGCAGCAAGCCCAGGCCACAGCCACCCAGTGCGACCAGGCCCTGCACGCCGCCACGCACCAGCTGGCACTGCAGCAGCAGGCCGCAGCCGAAGCCCAGGCGCGCCACGCCGCGCTGGCCAACACGCTTGCCGCCACCGAGGCCGAAGGCACCGCTCTGCAGGCCCAACTGCAAACCGCCCTGCACGCCGCAGGCTACGAGCTGCCCGCCAACCCCGCCCCCTGGCTGCAAGCGCGCGAAGCCGAATGGCAGCGCTGGCGCGACACCCAGGCCGAGCTGCAGGCGCTGGCCCACAGCATCACGCGGCTGCAGGCGCAATGCGACGCCGCGCAAGCCCAGGCCCAGCAATGGGCGCAGCGCTGCGCTGCGCTGCAGGCGTCTGCGCACGGCGCTACAGACACCACCGCCGCAGCGCAGGGCCCCAACGCTAACGCGAACGCCACCGATGCCGACGTGCACGCCGACGAGCGAGACCTGTGGGACGAAACCCGCGACGACGACGCCCCCGCCGCCCTGCAAGCCAGCATCGACGCCATTGACCGCCTACAGCGCACCCTGGCCGCGTTAGAGGGCCGCCAGGCCCAGGCGCAAGCCACGCTGGCCCAGCAAACCGCTGACCTGCAAGCGGCGGCCCAGGCATGGCACACGGCACTGCAGGCCAGCCCATTTGCCGACCTGCCCGCCTTTGAAGCCGCCTTGCTGCCCGAGCCCGAACGCCAGCGCTTGGCCGCCCTAAAGGACGCGTTGCTGGCCGCACAGCAACGCGCCGACGCCCTGCTGCAAGCCGCACAGGCCCGCCACGCAGCGCTGCAGGCGCAGGCCCTCACGCCAAACACACTGGACGAGCTGACCGCCCGCCTCGCAGATCTGGAAGCGCAGCGCAGCGCCTTGAGCGAACAGATCGGCGCCCACCGCGCCCTGCTGGCCCAAGACGCGCAGCAGCGCACCCAACAGCAAGCCCTGTTCGCACAAATCAGCGCGCAGACGGCCGACACCGATGTGTGGCAGCGGCTGGACGCGCTGATCGGCTCTGCCAAGGGCGACAAATTCCGCAAGTTCGCCCAGGGCCTCACGCTCGACCACCTGCTGCAACTGGCCAACCAGCACCTGCTGCGCCTGCATGGCCGCTACCTGCTGCGCCGCAAATCGACCGGCGAGCTGGAACTGGAGATCGTGGACGCCTGGCAAGGCGACGTGGCACGCGACACGCGCACCCTGTCGGGCGGCGAAGGCTTTCTGGTCAGCTTGGCATTGGCCCTGGCGCTGTCTGACTTGGTGAGCCACAAGACCTCCATCGACTCGCTATTTCTGGACGAAGGCTTTGGCTCGCTGGACGGCGACACGCTGGAGGTGGCGCTGACGGCGCTCGATTCGCTCAACGCCAGCGGCAAGATGATCGGCATCATCAGCCACGTAGAGGCGCTGAAGGAGCGCATCCCAGCGCAGATCCGCGTGGTGAAGGGTGGGGGCGTCGGGCACTCGCGGCTGGTGGTGTAGGGCAGCCACCAGAAGTATCCGTTCGGGCTGAGCCTGTCGATGCCTTGCGCAGCGCTTCGACAGGCTCAGCGTGAACGGTTTGAGTAGGTTCGCGCCGGATGAATAGGCGCGCAGCGGGCCGCCCCAGGCCCGAACCATGCCCTTGAAACCGTTGGGCCTCGTGACCCCCATCCCCGTTCGGGCTGAGCCTGTCGAAGCCTCGCGCAGCGCTTCGACAAGCTCAGCGTGAACGGTTTGAGTAGTTCGTGCCGGATCAAGAGGCCCGCAGCAGGCCCGCACTGTGCCCTTTAAACCGTCGGGCTTCGTGACACCCATACCCGTTCGAGCTGAGCCTGTCGAAGCCTTGCGCAGCGCTTCGACAAGCTCAGCGTGAACGGTTCCAGTAGGTTCGTGTCGGATCAATAGGCCCGCGCCAGGCCCGCACCAAGGCCGCACTGCGCCCTTTAAACCGCTGGGCCTCGTGACCACTCATACCCGTTCGGGCTGAGCCTGTCGAAGCCTTGCGCGGCGCTTCGACAAGCTCAGCGTGAACGACTCCAGTGACCTCATGCCTTATCAACCCTCCCCCTGCGGCGGCAGTTCCTGCATCGCGCCCATCTTGCTGATGACCAGGTCAATGAACGCGGACACCGCCAAAGGCAGGTAGCGTCGGCTGGGGTAGACCATGTGCACGCCGTGGCCGCGCTGGTGGTACTGGGGCAGCACGGGCACCAGCAGGCCCTCGCGCAGGTCGCGCTGCGTCAGCGTAGAGGGCAGCAGCGCAATGCCCAGGCCCGCCAGCGCGGCCTTGCGCAGGCCCTGCGCCGTGTTGCCACTGAAGCGGCCTGACACCTGCACCTCGGCCGGGGCGTTGTCTGGCCCCGTCACGCGCCAGGTGGCCTTGCCGCTGGGGTGGCCAAACACCAGGCAGTCGTGGTGGGCCAGGTCTTGCAGCGTGGCGGGCACACCCCGGCGGGCGATGTAGGCCGGGCTGGCCACCAAGCCGTCGCTGCCCGCATCCAGCACCTTGCGGGCAAACAGGCCCGAGTCTTCCAAAATGCCGCCCCGAAACGCCACGTCAATACGGTCTGCAATCAGGTCGGCGCGGCCGTCGCTCAGCACAAAGTCCACCCGCACCTTGGGGTGTGCGACCAAGAACTCGGTCAGCCACTCCATCGCAAAAAAGTCCAGAAAGTCGGCCGGGGCCGCCACCCGCACCAGGCCGCTGGGCTCCTGGTTCACGGCCAGCAACTCCTCGCCCGCGTCCATCAGCCCTTCCACCGCGCCGCTGCAGCGCTCCAGAAACACCTGCCCCGCGCTGGTGAGCGTGAGGTTGCGGGTAGAGCGTTGCATGAGCCGCGTGCCCAGCTGCGCTTCGAGCTGCTGCACCCGGCGGCTCAGCGTATTGGGCGGCACACCCAGGCGGCGCGAGGCCTCGGCAAAGCTGCCGCAGCGCACCACCTGCACAAAGATGGCCACGTCGTTCAGGTCCAGCATGGGCACATTCCTTCCGTTTATGGACGAGTGCAATCATATTGCGCTATCTAGTCAATCAATCGATGAATTTTTAAGCTACAGGCATTACTTCAACACCTCCAAGGTACCCCTGATGTCTGCACCCGCTACCGCCCCCCGCGCCATCGCCCACCGCACCCGGGGCACCACGCACGGCCCCATCACCCGCCTCATGAGCCCTGGCGACCTGGGCCAGGCGCTCAAGCCCTTCATCTTTTTGGACCTGGTGCATTTCACGCCCGGCGCAGCGCAGCAGGGCTTTGGCATGCACCCCCACTCGGGCATTGCCACCGTCACGTTCTTGTCGCAAGGCGATGTGCGCTACGAAGACAGCACCGGCCAAGCGGGCCTGCTGCCTGCGGGCGGTGTGGAATGGATGCGTGCCGGCAACGGCGTATGGCACACCGGCGCCCCCGTGGGCGATGCACCGGGCGTGGGCTTTCAGCTGTGGGTGGCGCTGCCCGCCGCGCTAGAAAACGCCCCCGCCCAAAGCCAGTACCTGGCCCCCGAGCTGGTGCCGCAGGTGGGCCCGGTGCGCGTGCTGATGGGTGCCTACGGCCCAGCGCACAGCCCCGTGGCGGCGCCCGAAGGCATGACCTACCTGGCCGTGCGCCTGGCCCAGGGCGAACGCTGGACCTACACCCCGCCCACCGACCACACCGTAGCGTGGGCGGCCATAGCCACCGGCGCGCTGACGGCGGGCGAAGCCATTGCCGCCGGCGAGCTGGTGGCGTTTGAGCCCTCCGGCCAAAGCATTGAATGTGTGGCCACCGAAGCCACCAGCTTTGTGCTGGGCTCTGCCGTGCCACACCCGCATGAGCTGGTCATGGGCCGCTATTCGGTGCACACCAGCGCGGCCACCCTGGCGCAGGGCGAGACAGAAATCCGCCGCATTGCCGGGCAACTGCGCCAAGCCGGGCGGCTGGGTTAACCCCTTTCATCCCCCCTTTCCACATTCGACTTTTCACTTTCCCGTTCCCGCTCTCCTTACTTTCACTTCCCGTTCCCTTTCCGTTCCCTTTCCCTCCACCCACTTCACTTATTTACCAAGGAAAACATCATGAACATCGGCATCATCGGCTCTGGCGGTCTCGGCTCTAACGTGGCACGCGCATTGGCCAGCAAAGGCCTGTCGGCCACCATTTCCACCCGGCGCGGCCCGGAATCTTTGGCCACGCTGGTGGCTGAACTGGGCCCCACCATCAAAGCGGGCACCGTGGCTGAAGCTGCCGCCGCAGACATCGTGCTCATCGCCGTGCGCTGGGAAGACCTTGGCCAGGCCCTGGGTAGCCTGCCCGCGTGGAACGGCCGCATCGTCATCGACGGCACCAACCCCGTGGAGTTTCTGGACCCCAACTCGCCCGCCGCCAAAGACCCCAGCAACCCGCTGGCGGCCTACGGCATCAAGGCCATTGACCTGGGCGGCCGCTCGTCCAGCGAAGTGTTCAGCGAATTTGTGCCCGGCGCCCGTGTGGTCAAGGCGTTCAACCACCTGGACGTGAACGTGCTGGCCCAGCCCCAGGTCTCTGGCGGCCAACGCGCCATGTTCTACGCGGGTGACGACGCAGCCGCCAAGGCCGAAGTGCGCAAGGTGCTGGACGCCATTGGCTACTTCCCGGTGGACCTGGGCACGCTGGCCGTGGGCGGCCGCCTGTCAGAGCTGCCGTTTGGCGCGTTGTCGGCCAGCCAGTTCATCAAGATCTGAGGCGGAGTGCCCAGCCGGGCACTGGCAGGCTCCGGGGGCAAGTTGTGCCATGCAAATTTGGCGAATGGTTGCGGCCACATTGCTTGATGGGCTACACGCCTGCAGTTTGCCCAAGCCGTTTGGGCTGAGCGGGTTGAGCACGCCGAAGCCCCGCGCCGCGCTTCGAAGCGCTCAGCCCGAATGGTTTTTGAAGCCTCAAAGGGCCGAATCTATAGCCCATGGCGGCAAGCTATTTGTAGACCACGTTGTCGTCCACGCTGTACAGCACGCAAGCCTGCTGGGCCCGTTCTTCACAGCGCTTGAGGGCTTGCGCATTCACATCGTCCGCGCCGCCCGCCACCCAGGCCCAGTGCTTACGGGTAGGCGCCACCGCAAACGCGCGGGGTAGCGACGCCAGCAGGTAGCGCTGGTATTGCTCCAGACCCGCCGGCGCATCCAGGGGCAGCTTGTGCGAGGCGTCCAGCGCCGCATAGCCACTGGCGGGGAACTGGCGCGCGCGCTGCTTCTCGGGCAGCGCGTCCTGGTCAGGGCTGGCGATGCGGCGCTCGTCGGTGATCACGCCGCGCTCCAGCGCATGGGTGCCCAGCGCCTCGCAGCTGGTGACCTTTTGCGCCTGCAGCCCATCGCAGAAAAACACGCTGTGCCCCAGCGCGGGCGCCACATCGGGGTGGAAGAAGTTGGCCGCGCCCCTGTTCTTCTCGATCGCAATCCAGCGCTTGACCAGCGCTGGGTCGGCCTTGCCGTCCGAGTGCTTCAGTGTCCAGGCGTACAGCCCGCCTTGGCTCACAGCCTGTGGGTCCAGATTACCTTGCGCGTTGTAGTGCCCGTGGAAGCCCACATAGGTGCGGTCGGCCGGGTAGTCGTTGGTAAACACGCGCTGCTTGCCGCCCAAAAACATACGCGAACACGAGGAAATGCAGTAGCCCGACACTGCCGTCGTCACCCCCGCCTCGCGCAGCAGCTCACCCACCCGGTAGCCTGTCCAGGCATCGCCCCCATGCGAGTTGCGCAACACCACCAGGTCGATCTTGGGGTTGGCGGCAAAAGCGTCCTTCACCATCGCCAGATCCCCACCGATGACCGGGCCCGACAAGATGAGGGTGTTGCCATGGCTTGCCAGCGCCATCGCACCGGCGCTGCCGCCCGATAGCGCAGCCGCCCCCACCGCCAGCGCTGGCAGCAGCCCCGCAGCCAGCCGCCGCAGCGTGGTTCTTGTCTTGGCAAACACCATGGTGGAATCCTTTTTGTCATGCAGCAATGCACAGCGATGATGGTAGCGGCAGGCGTGTGCCTGCCGACCTGCATGCCTGAAGGCGGAATGCCGACAGTCGCCGCCACTGCCACTGCCGCTAAACGCAACGCCATATTGCATGCCAAATAGGCCGCTAGCGCTTATAGGCTGTGCGCTAGCAGCTACCAAAAGAGAAGCAATTGACTGCAAGGCAGATCCAGCGCAGGCATCGGCCCCGTGATCATGGTTGCTCCATTGATTTGTTCACTTCTATCGGTAAACGGCATTTTGGAAAATAACGATGGGTGCGGAACGGTGACGTGTGAACCGCACGCCCTGAGCGTGTCAAAGGGCTTCGACAAGCTCAGCCTGAACGGTTTTTGAAGCTTCAAAGGGCCGTATCAACAACGAAAACGACCCCACCTTGGGCGGGCGCTACAAAACGCAGAGCTTGTGGCCACCCGGCCGGTTATCACTGGTGCCGCCACCACAGGCAATAATCTTGGCAAAAAAGTTAGACAAATAAAAGAAAATCAATTTCAAATCATATAGTTACAAACACATTAATCTTGGCAAAATAGTCGGATGTACACCGAAGCCCATCAGTTCGAACCTCTGCTGCCAGCAGACGCCCGCATGGAACCCCTGCTGGCCAAAGCGCATGACCTGTCTCGGCTGGCCACCACCCTGGCGGGCACCCGTGTGCCGCCAGAGCTGCGCAGCCTGCTGCGCAGCATGAACTCCTACTACACCAACCGCATTGAGGGGCAGCACACCCGCCCGCACGAGATCGATCAAGCCCTGCGGCAAGACTTCTCCAAGGATGCTGCGCTGGCCGCCAAGCAGCGCCTGGCCATCGCCCACATCGAAGCCGAGCAGGCGCTGGAACACCGCTACGCCGGGCCTGAAGGCGCGGCCAGGCTGTATGCGCCAGAGGCACTACAAGACATTCACCACACCCTGTTTGCCCACCTGCCCGCCGCCGACCTGTTCACATCAGAGCAAGAGCCCATCGCCCCCGGTGCACTGCGCCAGCGCGATGTGCGCGTGGGCCAGCATGTAGCGCCAGCGCATGCCACCGTGCCCCTGTTTCTGCAGCGCTGGGCGGCTTTTTATGGTGGCGTGCGCCGTGGCGAGGCAGCTTTGGTAGCGCTGGCCTGCGCGCACCAGCGGCTGGGCTGGGTGCACCCCTTTGTCGATGGCAATGGGCGCGTTATGCGGCTGCACACCCACACCTGGCTCACGGCCATGGGCTACACCGGCGGGCTGTGGTCGCCCCTGCGCGGCTTTGCGCGCAGCACCGAGCGCTATTACGCGCTGCTGGCCGACGCCGACAGCCTGCGCCGTGGCGACCTGGACGGGCGCGGCAACCTGAGCGAGCAAGCCCTCATTGCGTGGGCCGACTACGTGCTCGACACCTGCCTGGACCAAGTGCGCTTCATGGCCGGCCTGCTGGACTTTGATGCCATCAAATCCCGCATCGAAGCCTGCCTGGTGTTTGAAGCCACCGTGCTCAAACAAGGCGTGCGCCAAGAGGCCCTGCGCGGCCTGCACTACCTGTTCTTAAGTGGCGAAGACATGCCGCGCGGCGAATTCAAAGCCATGCTGGGCATGAGCGACCGAGGCGCCACCGACGCACTGGGCGCACTGGTCAAACGCGGCCTGCTCAAGTCCGACTCGCCCCAAGGCAAAGTGCGCTTTGGCCTGCCGCAGCACGCGCTGCGCTTCATGTTTCCGCAGCTGTGGCCCGAGGCGGAGGCGGATTCGGCGAATGTTTGAGACCAAATGGCTTGATGAGCGACACGCCTCCCATTTGCCCCAACCGTTCGGGCTGAGCTTGTCGAAGCCAGGGCGCTTTGGCGCACAGCCCTTCGACAGGCCTGGGGCAAACGGTCTTGTCTGGGCAGGCACCTCATCAGGCCCAATTGGCCTCTAGCGCCCGTACCAAAAGCGCTAAATGCTATTAATTTAGTAGCTAGCGCGGCTCACAAAACTCAGCGCAGCGGCCTTGGCTAGGCGTTGCGTCGCAGGCAGTACGTGAGGTACGACAAGACGGAACAACGACGCCAAGGGTGTTTTGTGAGCCGCTCTCAATCTGCAGCCTGCGCCTTCCACGCTGCAAACTCCGAGGGCCGCAACCCGTAGCGCGCCAACACGCCTTCGTGCAGGCGGCGCAGTTCATCCACCGTGATGGACAACACAGCGGCACGGTCAGGCTCGGGCACCCGGGCGGCCACTGCCTGGGCCATCAAAGGCATGGCATCCTCACCCGGGCGCATCACCACCGCGTGAACGGTCTGCTTGATCACATCGCGGTAGGCCAGGCGAACGGGGTCGGGCTCGGCCAGGTCTTGTTTGATGGCCAGGTACTCCTGCGTAGAGCGCTCGTACGCCCACACAAACACGTCGCGCAGCAGCTCCACGCGGGTCAACTCGTACACGCCCAACACCGCGCGGCTGTAGGCGGCCTCGGGCACATCCACAAAGGTCAACGGGCACAGGTTGGCGCGAAACAACGGCAAGTTGGCGATGAGCCGCGAGGTGCGCTTGTTGATGTCGGCAAAGGGTTGCAAATACGGCACGTGCACCAGCATAAAAAACGCCTGCTCGAACGGGTCGCCAATCTGGCTGGCCTTCGTCAGCAGCATGGCCAATGCCTCGTCGATTTGCTGCGGCACCGACAAGGGGCGAAACACGCTCTTGCCAATCTCTACGATGTGCTGGCGCACGCGCCCTTCGTCCGCCGGGTTGGGCAACAGGTTTTCAGACAACGCAGCGTGCAGGTTCAGCAGCGTGTAGCGGTCAAACCCGGCCGCGCTCGCACTGCCCTGCCGCTCCACGCTCTCCACCAGCCACTCGATGGCGGTCTTGTGGTTCAGGATCATTTGCGTCTCTGTGGCCGCCTTGCCGTGTGCCACCTGCCCGTGCTCAATCAACGCCCGCGTATCCAGCCGCGAATAGGTGTTGCCCTCCAGCTGGCTGGACGCCCACGACAGGTCGATGAGCAGCCGGTTCAGGATGGCGCGGCTGTAAGTGCCTGCGGGCTCACCAGCCTGCGCCGTGTGCCCCATGTTGTGTAACTGGCGGCGCAGCGGAGCAGGCAGATACCAAGTCAGGTTGGGCTCGTACGCCTGCAGAAAATCGCGCTGATACCCTACGGGCTTGCGCGACGACAGAGGCTGGTCCACATAGTCCAGCACGTCGCGGCTGTCGGCAGACAAAGGGATGGTGGCAGGGAAGTGGTCCGCCGTGCCTTGCGCCCTGTTCGCCAAGTTCGCCGCGTTCGACCTGTTGGCGCTGGCGGCCTGCGCACTTGCCACATACCGCCGCGCGCGCGCCTGGCCAACCGCCACGATATGCCCCCCGGCCACCCACCCCGCCAGCAACCGCTGGGCCGTGCGGCGCGACACATCAGGGTGCAACGCCAACAACTGCGCCAAACCGAGTCCGTCGGGGGCGCCTTGAATGCTTTGCAGCAAGGGGGACGCCAGCGGCGGAACTGTCGGATGCGGCGGATATGGCGCTGGCGCGATTTCGGGCTTCATGGCGCGATTGTGGCGCAATTCAGCAAGAACGAGGCGCGATCGTTGAAATCGCGCCAATCACGGCCCTATCAAGCCCCCTGCGCAAACGAGGCGTGCGCCAGAAGGCCCTGCGCGGTCTGCTCAAGTCCGACGCGGCGAATGTTGAAGGCCAAATTGGCCTCTAGCGCAATAGAAATAGGCGCAGACAGCTATCAAAAACGCAGCAAAAACCGCTTCCGCATCCGCGCTTCACCCGTTTTGCGGCGTTATTCACCGCACAGAACGCGGCGATTAGAAACAGCGCACCGACCTGACGGCAATGCCGCAGGCCTAACCCCCACCGCCTACCTCAGCACCTACCCCTGCGCATACCGCGCCAACCGCTGCTCCAGCGTGCCGGTGTGCAGCTCAAACAGGTGGTTGTCAAAGTCGTAGAAGTACAGCGACTGCCCCTCGCCCTCCACCCGTGGGCGGGGCGGCTTCACCTCTGCGCCCAGCGCCCGCAGCCGCGCCTCGCAAGCGGGCAAATCCTCGTCAGCCACGGCAAAGGCAACGTGGCGATAGGTGCGTTCAGCCGATGGTTCCCCCTGCATGAACGCCAGCCACAGCCCGCCCAGCAACACAAACTTCTCGCGCGAGAGCGAGAAGTTGCGGCCCTGGCTGTCGTACACCGCTTGGGATGTCCTGCATGACCCTCGCGAGGCGGTGATAGTGCGGATCGGGATGGGCCACAAGGCGTCTTTTTGCAGCCAATAGCCCAGCTATTGGCAAGAAAAGCAACGCAGTGGACCGCCCGAAGCCGTGCTGTCAGCGTCCGCAGGGAGTTATGCAGGACATCCCATTGCGCCCAGGCCTTCGCAGAACAGGCGGGCGGTGCGGTCTACGTCGCGGACGATGAAGGTGAGGTGGCTGAGGCCGAGGATGGGGGGCGGTTGCCATGGGTGGGGTGCCAATGCTCATCAAGGTGGAAGAAATGGGTTGTAGCGCAATCGCGCTGTGTTGAGCGACAAGCATGCTCCGCACTACACAAAACAGGCATCCACCATGCATTTAAACCATTGTTTTGATTCAGTTTTCGGTAAAAAAGCAGAAAACACAAAACATACCGAAATGCGCAACTTCAGCCCTTCCATCACATATGCCTTCATGCCAAACACGCCAGCGAGGCCCAGTCGTGGGCGCGCTTCTTCCAAAAGCGACAGGCCAGCGCGATTTGGTGACGAAAGGAACCATGCGCATCGCCTTTTTCCCGCTCGGCCAGCTCCAGCCGCTCGAGCGACTGCTACTCAAACTCGCCATCGCGCACCTGCTTGAGGACGTCGGCATACCCCGCCTCGTCAACCTTGAAGGCTTTGCTGCAGTGGGGGCAGATGATTTCGTGCATGGGAGATTGGGGCTTTTCTCGCTGGTTTGGCTAGTTGCTGCTTGAGCATACTGGCGCCTATCAAAAGGGTAAAAGACCTTGAGAACTGCAATTAGTGATACGAGCATGTAACTTGTTGAAGTTGCCAAACAAGATGCCCTACTATTTTGGACTTGGTTGGTACGAGTTATCGCAGGGTTTCCTATCAAAATAATATTCGACTACTCGGACTGAGTCTTGGAAATAGGTTTGTAGACGCCTTTGCTTACTTTTTCAACTAGCTTTCGATTGTTGTAGCAAACTGATAGTGCACGATCAATCAGAATCTTCCATTCCTTTTGAGATAGTCCTTCAGGTGGTGTGTAACTGCTATATGTCCTTTGCGCTAGAGCAGTAGCGTCGATTGTTTTATTTTCCGAAAGCAACACTATATGCGAATAGACAAATGCCATCGCAGCCCTATAGACGCCTGATCCAAAATTAACACTCGAATTCAGTACTCCATCTCTCCGGGAATTCTCATTCGCATATTTTGCAAGCGCGACGGCGGCCAGCGAAAGAGGAAGGTTTTTTAATTGCTCTGCCGTTCTGACATTGGGTGGTAGAGAAGTAACAATATCCAGTTCACGAAGTTTTTCAATGAGATCTGGTTGTGGCATCAAGGTGTTAACATGGAATCCACTGCAAAATAAACATAAGCAAGGCCTCTGAACTATTCTTTTTTGCGGAGTCACCTTGTTACAGGTTTCACACCGCAATGTTTCAAGAGGGTTGTAGAAATTCAAATATTGTTGATCTTCAGGTTGATAAAACTCAACTTCCCGGATTGCTTCCTCGGACCAAATAAAAACTGGCCACGGGTGATGCATTAGCAAATAATCCATCCATAAGTCCGCCAAAACACGTAATTTTCCTCGCGCAATTAGCCACCCACCCCAGGAGGAACACCACCCGATATCAATGGTATTAAACGGGTACCACTGAGGTTTCAGATTAGTGTCGAGCACGCCACGGGTTTGGGCGCTTTGATAAGCAATCTGCGCATCTTTTGCATTTCTAGGCGAGCTGAGAATAACTTGCTGAAATCCGGACTCAGGTGCTTTTGCACCCAATGTTTCCGCGTCATAGAGGGCTATACATACGCTCGTTGCCCTGGAATACGCGCTGAAAAGCTCTAGATCATCCATCTTCTCTGCGTGGCATATGACAACAACGGATGCCTCAAGCCCTCTAAATCGCGAAACTGTTTCAAATATTCCATTGGCTTGTTTTCCTGGCGTTTGCCAACCAAACTTTGAAAGCACTGCAATATCTGACGAACTGAGCCCTGTCCTTGCCAGTTCGGAGAGAGTTGTCATGAGAGCCTCGTCCATGTTTACAACTAGCTTCTCTTGAAGTGAGTCCAGTTCCAACTCTCTGGGGGAATATGTTTGATGATTGGGTGGTCGAACTTCCCGCAATCTGTCAAATATCGCTTTGGGAGAGCGAAGTGGAATAGTCAAAACAAAGGGTTGTGGAATATTCAGCTCATGGCACAAATCGTTCAGAGAGATTCGATCTCGCTCAAATGAGAAGACTTGTGTGGCATCGCAAAATACCGCAATTTCACCCTCATGCCATTGGCATATGGAATTTATCCAGTCAGCTCGAAATGTCTGAGCCTCATCGATAAGCATAATGTCGTAGTGGGGCGTGTTTTTTTGGTTAACTGCTTCTTTGAAGTCGCGTAGACAACCTGCTTCAAGCCAATCATCACTTCGTTCACCTTCCTTTCTATTGGAACGAGCAAACTTTGCGCAGAAACTATGCCAAGTGAGCACAGTTAAATTTACGTTATCACCTAGTTGGGTTTGTACATGCTCAGACAAAAGTTTATTGAAGGTTAAGAATAGAACTTTCTTGCCTTCAGATAATTTTTGCCGAGCAACTTCAGTTGCAATAATGGTTTTTCCCGTGCCAGGCCAGCCAGTAACCAGCGACCTGAATTTTTTGGCGGTTGCATTTACGACTACCGTTTGTTCCGCTGTTAGCTTTAACCACATTTTCTTATCATAGGCAACGCGAGATCCCCATTGCGGAGTTCCATCGAAGTCCGGGCAAATTGCATCAATAATCTTCTGCAATCGATTTGTACCCAAAGCTTTTTGTTTCAAGGCGCCGAACCAATACTCCATGATTTCATTGACGCGACTAGCAAGTTCTGAAAAATCTTGCCTATCTACAAAAATTTTTTGTGGAGGATTAGTTGTCACATCCGTGAGCGCAGTACTTACGAGTGAATCGTTAAAATCGCTGTTAGGAAATATCAATCCATAATGAATTTTCCAGCGCAGAGAAGGGTCTGCACCAAGCCAAGTAGCAAGGCCGTGAATATTTTTCCGCACTTGGGAAATTGGCGATATGGAAAAATTCTTGGTTGTGTGAACAAATTTGAGGCCCTGAACTTTGTATTTCCCTCCCTTCACTTCGAGCGCCAAAATTCCTAGTCTTGCATGCAAAACGAGAAAATCAATTTCACCTGTCGGTGCACTATTACCATTGATTTCCGTGGCAGCCGCAGCGAGCCATGGGAGGCTATGGATGACCGTAAAATCATCTGATAAGCCTCTTTTTAAAAGATAGTAAACAGACACTTCCGCTGAGCTTTCCGTGTCTTGCGGTCCGTCCGCAGGGATCATTCTTGCCAAGATATTTTTCTTTCTATTTGCTAAATATCTGCCCAAAAGCACCATTCCGACTCAAGCAACTACCAACCTCTGCGTTGTCCGAGTCGCCGCCACATAAAACACCCGCGCCGCTTCCTTCTCGCGCGCCCCCGGGCGCAGGCATATGCCTCACGCCGGGTAGCGCCACCACGGGGAATTCCAGACCCTTGCTAACCCTCATGGTCATCGCATTGATCTTGTTGCTGATGGGGTCAAAGTCGCCAGAGCCCAGCCGGTTCTCTACCGGCAGCTTGCGTTGCGCCAGGAAGCAGGCTCTCAGGTCGCGCGTTTCGGTGTCTGCGCGCAGGACGAGCATTTCGCCGCACGCATTGCCCGTCGCATAGAGATCACGCACCAGATGGCTCCAGCTAACTTGTCGCGACAGCGTCGCGCCAATCTCGCGCTGCGGGAAGGCCAGGGCAAACTGCACCATGCGGCGCAGGTTGCGGGCGTCAAAACCTCGGCCAAACTCTCGCGAGAGCTGTAGGCTCAGTTGCTCCAGCAGTTGGCTACCGTAGGCGTTCCGTCGCAGGCCGTACGAGCAAGACAAGGCGGGAAAACAACGCCAAGAGGTTGTGTTGGCAGCTCTCAAACGCACCCCAGCACCAACCTCTGCGTAGCCCTGGTCGCCGCCACATACAACACCCGCGCCGCCTCCCTGCGCGCCAGCATCTCAGCCTCTGACAGCGCCTGCGCGCTCTCTCCCGCATCGGTAGCCTCTGCCCCCAGCCGCTCCACCCCCGGTATCGCCACCACCGGAAATTCCAGCCCCTTGCTGACCTTCATGGTCATGACCTTCACGCTGTTGGCCAACGGGTCATAGTCGCCCGGCCCCAAGCGGTTTTGCACGGGCACGCCGCGTTTGGCGAGGGTGCTGGCGCACAGGTCGCGCGCCTTGGTATCGCGGCACAGCACAGCCATGTCGCCCCAGGCAAAGCCGTCCGCATGCGCGCCTTGCAGCAGCTCGGCGATCTTGGTGGCCTGCTCAGGCAGGGTGGGCAGGTTGATGACGATGGGCTCGGGGCCGTCGCGGCCGCAGCTCACGGGTTTGACGAGGGGGATGCCGTCGTCGTCGCGGTCTTCGGCGGTGAGCAGGTCGCCCGCGATGGCGTTGGCGGTTTGTAGAATCTGCCGCGTGTTGCGGTAGTTGATCTTGAGGATGGTGGTGCGGCCCTGCGCCTGGATGCCCACGCTTTTGAAGCTGAAGTTCTTTTTGCGGCCGCGCTCGTAGATGCTTTGCGCGTCGTCGTACAGCACCAGCAGGCTGTTGGTGGTGGGGTCCACCATTTGGGTGACGAGCTTGAGCCATTCGGGCGCAAAGTCGTGGCCTTCGTCGATGAGCACGGCCAGGTATTGGCCGGTGGGGATGTGGCCCCGGTCCACGCCGGTGATGACGCGCTGGACCATGTCGGCCATCTTGGCGTCCACGCTCTGGTTGTCTGCGGGCAAGGCCTGCCCATAGGCCACCAGCTGGGCGCGGGCCCATTTGTGGAAGTGGACGCAGTGCACGCGATCGCTCAGGCCCTTGGCGGCCATAGTGGCGGCGAGCTTGACGGCCAGCGGCTCGTTGTAGCAGAGCACCAGCACGGGCTTGCCTGCGGCGTGGGCGCGGGCCAGGTATTCGGCGCGGTAGCCCAGCACCATGGTTTTGCCTGAACCCGCCACGCCGTGGATGATGCGGTGGCCGTCGCCCAGGCTGCGGGCCAGTTGCTCTTGCTGCAGGTCCATCACGCGCAGCATGTCGGGCACTTCGGCCTGCATGTCGGCCTCGTCGAACAGGCTGGCCTGCTCAGGGATGCGCACCTGCGGAAAGAGAATCCAGCGCACGCGGTCGATCTGCGGCAGGGTGAGCGTGTGGTAGCGCTCGTAGGGGAACATCTCCCACAGGCGGCTCTGAAAGGCTTCGGGCTCCACGCTGTCGGTCATCTCGTCGCTGCAGATAACGCAGTGGGGCGCAATGGCCTGGCCCAACTGCGCCTCGGTGAACTGCTTGCGCGTGATGTTGGGCAGCACCACGCCGTAGCTCCAGGCAAACACCACTTCGCCCTGGCGGCGGCCATCGGGGTGCACCAGGCGCTTGTCGGCGCGCAGGGCATCGAGCACCGCATGGGCGTAGTTGCGGGCCTGGGCGAAGGGGGACTGAATGATCTTGGGCTCACCGCTGGCGGCGTCCAGAATCGTCCAGTCTTCCTTGTCAGCCTGCACGATGGTGCTCAGGCGGAAGTCTTTGACCTCCAGAATCAGCAAGCCCCGGCTGGGATGCAGCACGATGAAGTCGGGGTGCAGTTGCTGCGGGCCGACGGGCACGTCGTACCAAAGCAGGTAGTCGTCGTCGAGTTTGTCTTCCAGCCTCTCAGCCAGGCGTTTTTCTCCACTGGTCATGCGTGGCAGGCACGCACCCAGGGCTGGTATCAATGTCGCCATGCGGGGGCAGTCTCTCTCTGAATATGTACGCAATTGTTAACGCACTGTAGATTCAGAGAGTGATTTGTGCAACTGCCAAAGCCAGTAGGTGGCTGTAAGATGATATGAATGAATATGGCCCTGGCGCTTATTCAGCAAGCGCAGGCAGCTATATTTTTAGTAGCACCCGCAACCTTCATGGCTGCGAGTGCTACGCAAGGCTTCGACAGGCTCAGCCCGAACGGGTGTTGGCAGGTCTTCAGCCCACCGACGCTACTCACTAACGCAACTGCTTGGGGGCACGGCCAGCAAGCGTTGCGGGGTGCATGGCCGGGCGGTGGGGGGCGGGTTGTGGTGCCTGGGTGGCTTGCTGGGTGGTGGCGTGGCTGGCGTCGAGCTTGAAGACGCGCACCACTTCGGCCAGTTGCTTGGCGCGCAGGTTCAGGGCGTCTGCGGCGTGGGCGCTGTGTTGCACGAGTTGGGCGTTGTCTTGGGTGGTTTGGTCTAGCTCGCCCACGGCGCCGCTAACCTGGGCGATGCCTACGGTTTGGTTGCTGGTGGAGTTGCTGATCTCTTGAATCAGGGTGGCGACCTGGCGCACGTGGCTGACGATTTCGTCCATGGTCAGGCCCACGCCTTCAACTAAGCGCGAGCCGGTGCCTACGGTTTGCACGCTGGCCTGGATGAGGTTTTTGATTTCGCGCGCTGCGGTGGCGCTGCGCTGGGCCAGGCTGCGCACTTCGCTGGCCACCACGGCAAAGCCCCGGCCCTGCTCACCCGCGCGGGCGGCTTCTACCGCTGCGTTGAGAGCCAGGATGTTGGTCTGGAAGGCGATGGAGTCGATGACGCCGATGATGTCGGCGATTTTTTGCGAGCTGGTGGTGATCTCGTTCATGGTGCCGATAACGCCGCGCATGGCGTCGCCGCCGCGCTCTGCCGCGCCCCGGGCGGTGGTGGCGAGCTGGGCGGCTTGCTGGGCGGCTTCGGCGTTGGTGCGCACGGATTCGGTCATGTCTTGCATGGAGGCCGAGGTGCTTTGCAGGTGCTGGGCTTGCTGGTCGGTGCGGTGCGAGAGGTCTGCGCTGCCGCTGGCAATGTCGGACGAGCCCAGGGCGATGGCGTCAGACGCCTGGCGCACTTCAGACACGACTTGCGCGAGGCTGCTTTGCATGCTGGCCAGCGATGCCACCACGCTGGAGGGCGCAGCGGCCGTGTCGACGGTGAAGGACTGCAGGTCGCCCTGGGCCACGCGCTGGGCAATGGCGCCCAGGGCGGTGGGCTCGGCCCCCAGCTGGCGCAAGATGCTGCGCGAGATGGCCACGGCCAGCACGGCGCCGCCGATCAGCGCGACGACCAGTGCGGTGAGCATGATGGGCAAAGAGCCCGCCGCTTGATCTAGCGCTAGGCGGTTGGCGGCCTGCAGGCGATCTTCTTCAAAGTCGATGAGTTTGTTGATGGCGGCCAGCCATTGCACGTACTGGGGTTTGGCTTGCTCCCACAGGGTTTTGCGCGCCGCGACCAGATCGCCCGCTTTGGCTTGGCTGACCACGTTTTGCGTTGTGGCAACCGCCTGGGCTTCGATGGTTTTGATGGCGGCGTACAGGCTGCCCAGCACGGCTTTGTCGGCCGACTGGCCTGCGAGTTTTTCGAGCGGGGCGGCAGAGTCTGCGTAGAACTTGGCCAGCTCGGCGATGAGCGCTACCTCTTTGTCGATTTCTGCGGGGGTGCCAGCCAGGGCGAGGTCGCGCACAGCAATGGCGCGGTCGTGCGCCGAGCCCCGGAAGTTGATGGCGTAGCGCTGGATGAGCGCGTGCTCTTGGCTGTTGGCAGACAGCGCAGATTCGATGATGAGCACCTTCCACACGCCCATCACCGTGACGAGGGCCAGCACGGCGAGGATTAACCCAAAGCCCAGGTACAGGCGTTTGGCAACAGACATTCGGTCAAACATACAAAGGCTCCTTGCCACCAAAACAGACGGACCCGCGCCCGGCGCGCCGGTGGGGCGCAACCCCGGCCCCGCAGGACGCAGGCAGGTGCAGGGCACGGTTTGCAACACTTTGTTACTAACGCGACTCATTATCGGCAGGGCGTGCGCGCCGCTGGGCGGGGGTGCGGTTTGAGCCGGGGCGGTGAAGGGGTTTTGCGACCCTGCCCAGCAGACATCCCGGATTGGTGCACCAACGCACGCCAGCCATGGACGCAGGCGCAAGCCAGGCGCACGGGGGGCGCATTGGGGTCACATTGGGGACCAAAAGGGACTGCAGGGATTACGGAGCAAGCGCGAGGCGCTATTTTATTGATAGCAAATGAATGCCATCAATGACGGCCATGCCCGTGCTGCGGCAGGACACGGGTAGGCCCAGTGGAGGCACCAGGCCAGGCCCCTACCCCTTCAGGGTCGAACCGAACCGGGTTGGCCCGCGACGCGCTCAGGGCAGGCGGGCCAGGGTGCCTGCCTCGGCAGCGCGCACGGCGGCTTGGGCGTCGGCGGGCAGCAGCAGGCGTTGTTGCTCCAGGCGCCAGGCGGCGGCGCGCACGGCGGCGGTGTAGTCGTCTGGCGTGGGGTAGCGCTCTGCGATGGAGGGGCGGGGGTCTTTGCGGGCCAGGCGTTCTGCGCGGGTGGCGGCCAGGCGCAAGGTGCTGCCTTGCTGGGTGCAGATGCCGGAGGGGTTCAGGGGGTCGATGGGGGCGGTGGTCTTGGCGTTCCAGCCCACGTAGGTGGCGCGGGGCACGGCCACGGCGGGCAGGCGCACGGTGCCCAGGGCCAGGCCGTCGGCGTCGGTGCGGGGCACCAGCACGGGGTAGTGGCCCAGCACGGTGGGCAGGCCGCTGGCGCTGTCGGTGCGCCACGATGGGGTGGCGTAGCCCTGGTAGCCCAGCAGCGCACGCAGGCCTTGGTATTGGCCAGGGTAGCTGGTGTGGTCAGCGGGCACCAGGGTGCCGTCGGCAACGGTGGGGTAGTGGCTGGCCGGTGGCTCGGTGCCGTGGCGCACCCAGTCGTTCATGCCGGTGAGCAGGGCGCGCATGAGCGGGCCGACGTAGATGGGCGATGTGGGCAGCAGGCAGCCTGCCTCGGGCTTGGCCAGGGCGTCAAACGCGGCGAAGTGCGGGGTGCCTGCCACCAGGTAGGCGCGCACGTTGGCGGGCAGGGGCAGGTGCTGGGCCTGGGGGTCGGTCACGCTTTGGCTGCCGTGCGATGCCCACATTTCGTATTCCGAGTCGACCTGCATGATGAGCGGGCAGGTGCGGGTGGCGGTGCAGCGTTGCAGCAGGCCGTCGGTGCGGCCGGTTTGCGTGTCGGTGCTGGTGGCGTAGGCCATGGGGAACTGGTCTACGGGGTACAGGTCGTCGCTGTTGGGGCCGGGGTTGCGGGCGGGCTGGGCAAAGCGGGCGTTGGTGTAGCTGCGGCGCCCGCCGGGGATTTGCAGCAGGAGGCCGTCGTACACGGGCCGGTGGTCGGCGCTTTCGTTAAAGCCCAGGTAGACAAAGTCGCGCAGCACGCGGCCTGACTGCGAGATGCCGGTGCCCAGCAGGGTTTGCATGGTGGGCTGGCCGCCTGCAGCCAGGGGGTTGGCGGCGCTGGTGTCGTGCCGCAAGAAGTGGGCAATGTCGCGCAGCGCGGCAAAGCCCAGGCCCATGACCTTGGCACCCCGGGCGGTGTAGGTGAATTCGTAGATGGCGTCTGCCGGTGGATGGGCTGGGCGGGTGATGGCGATGGTCTGGTCGTCCACAAACCGCCATGCCAGGCCTGCGGGCTGGGTGCGCGCGTCTTGCACGCGGGCGCGCACGGTGAGCTGGGCGCCTTCACGCGTGGCGGCGGGGTAGGCGAGCTTGACGGTCTGCTCGGCCTCGGTCTGCTTGGGGGTGAAGACCCATTCGTCGCGTGAGGGGCCGGTGACGCCCGGCAGCGTGGGCACGTTCAGGCCCAACGCAGCGGCGCCTTGGCCGCCGCTGGCGGGCAGGTCGCCCTGCCAGCCGATCCACGCCAGGGTGTAGCCCTGGGCCAGCAAGAAGCCTGCGCCTGCGTCGGCGGGCTCGCTCAGGCGGCCGTAGCTGGTGGGGGCGTCGTCAAACCCGGGGCCGATGAGCTTGCGGCCCCGGTTGGGGGTTTCGATGAGCAGGGTGCCGTTGGGGCGCTGGGGCTGCAGGATGACGACGTCGGCCACGCCGGTGACGCGGCCTGCGGCGTTGCGCGGGGCCAGGGCGATGTCGGCAATGGCGGCGTTGCGCGGGTCTGCGGGGTCTACCGCAAAGGTGGCGCGGGCGGTGATTTTGCGGGCGGTGCCGCGCTCGCCAAAGCTGCGGGCCTGCAGGGCCGGGGCTTCGGTGGCCAGCACCTCAAACTGCGTGACCTGGGCCTGCACGGGGGCTGCGACGCACAGGGCCAGCGCGCCAGCCAGCCAGCCGCCCACCCACAGGCTGGCGAGGGCGTTGCGGGGTGCCAGCCACCGGGCCTGCAAGGTGGCCTGGGGGCGGTGGGCCGTGATGGCAATGGCCGCAGGGGCGGCCATGCGGACAGGTGCGGGCGAAGGAGTCAGGTGGAGGTGCATCGTGAAACCCTTGGGCTGGAACGGGTGGCCGGATGGAATGCCAACGGTGTGGTGGGGCATGGGTGAGGCCATGGTGGGCAAGCTGGGCGGCGCAGGCAATAGGGGCCGACACCGACCCACCAGATGCGCAACGCAAACCCGCCGCATGGTGTGTGGTGCGTAGTGTGCGCAGGGCTGCAAGAGAGATAGGCGGGCGCCATGGCCCGCCCAGTGCGCTGAGCTGCGCCGCAAGCCCATGCGGCCTCAGACCAACATCACGTCAGACGCAGGGTGGGCTCTTGGCCCCGGCCGGGCTGGCCCAGGGCACCAGTGCCCTGGCTTGCGCCCATTTGCGCGCTGGCGCCGGGCACCCGGAACACAGCCACCAGCTCGGCCAGTTGGCGGGCCTGGTCGTTCAGGGCGTTGGCCACGGCGGCCGATTCTTCGACCAGGGCGGCGTTTTCTTGGGTGACCTGGTCGATCTGGGCCACGGCCTGGTTGACCTGGTGGATGCCTGCGCGCTGCTCTTGCGATGCGGCGGTGATCTCTTCAATGATGACGCGCACCTGCTGCACGGCGGCGACGATTTCGGTCATGGTGCTGCCCGCGCGGTCGACCAGGCCCGAGCCTTCGCGCACTTTGTCGGCAGACGTGTCGATCAGGCCCTTGATCTCTTTGGCCGCCTGGGCACTGCGCCCGGCCAGGCTGCGCACTTCGCTGGCCACCACGGCAAAGCCACGGCCTTGTTCGCCCGCGCGGGCGGCTTCCACGGCAGCGTTCAGCGCCAGGATGTTGGTCTGGAAGGCGATGGAGTCGATGACGCCAATGATTTCTGAGATGCGGTTGGAGCTGTCGCTGATGCCGCGCATGGTGTCCACCACGTTGCCCATCACAGCGCCGCCGCGCTCGGCAATGGCGGCGGCGTTGTGCACCAGCTCGCCAGCGCGGTGGGCGTTGTCGGCGTTTTGTGTGACGGTGCTGGTCAGCTGCTCCATGCTGGCGGCGGTTTCCTGCAGCGAAGAGGCTTGTGATTCGGTGCGCGAAGACAGGTCGAGGTTGCCTGAGGCGATTTCGCTGGCGGCGTGGCGGATTTCTTCGGTGCCGTTGCGGATGTTGCCAATGAGCCCCGCCAGGCGGGTTTGCATGGTGTGCATGGCGGCCATCAGGCTGTGTGGGTTGTTGCCCGAGACGGGTACCGCCACCGTGAGGTCGCCATCGGCAATGCGGCTGGCCACGTCACCGGCCTGTGCAGGCTCGCCACCCAGGCTGCCCGTGACGCTGCGGATGATGAGCAGCATGGACGCATGGATGATGCCGCCCAGCACCAGCACGATGGCCAGCAGCTTGGTGATGGTTTTGTAGAAGGAGGCCTGGATGTCGCCCACCAGCACGCCCGCCATGATGTGCCAGTCCCACGCCTTGTTGTAGCGCACGTAGGTGATCTTGGGCATGCGCTCGACCGTGCCGTCAGGCTTTGTCACGCCCGCCTGGTACGAGACAAAGCCCTGGCCGGCCTTCTGGCCCATGGCGGCCAACTCGCGGTAGTAGGCCACGCCGTCGGGGTCTTTGCGGTCGCCCACGTTGGTGCCAATGAGGCTGCCGCCCGTGGGGTGCATGAGCATCAGCGGGGCCGAGTCGATGACGAAGAGGAAGTTCTTGCCGTTGTCAAACCGCAGCTTGGACAGCCGGGCCAGCGCCTGCTCTTTGGCGGCGGGCAGCTCCAGGCGCCCGGCGGCTACTTCAGCGGCGTAAGACTCCACCAGGCTGTAGCCCAGGTCCACCACATGGTTGACGGCGGCCTGCCGCTCGTCGGTGACCACCGAGCGGGCATGGAACGCAGCCCACGCACCGAGCAAGAACAGCCCGAGCCACATCAGGATCAGGGCCAATGTCAGTTTGGTTTTCAGTCGCATAGAGAGGGGGGCCCCAGGGGGACTAGACGGGTTGGAAACAAATCAGGAAAAACGCGACCCGCCGAAGCAGACACCCAGCTAGGAGCCTGTCGGACTTGGAAATCGTCGGCTGCAAATTGACCGCAGCGGTCCATTTTTCACCGTCTTTTTGCCCTATAGCTGGGCTATGGGGCTGCAAATACGGCAAAAACTGTCCTCGCTGGGGCCAACTTTCGCTGATCGACGCTCCAAGCCCGACAGGCTCCTAGGGTTAACACCAATGACGGAATGCGAGAGGCTGGATTGTTAACCAAATCCCGTAACTAAATATTTCCATATGACATTCAAGCAACATTTTTTATTGCGTTCTCAACCCCTTTTGCTGCGCTTCATTGCGCGATAGGGATTGGGCATGGAAAAAGCGGCCAGCGCTTTATACAAAAGCGCTGGCCGCTATAAAAATTGAAGCAAATGGTGCACCAACAGCCCCAGGACCGTAAACCCCTGGGGCGCCCTGGCGGCCTTACTTGCCTTGCACGTACGTATTGCGCGCGGCGACGGCCAGGTCGGGGTAGTTGGCAAACATGCCGTCCATGCCCATGTCCAGGAACTGGCGGAACTCGGTGGCCGCCAGGGTGGCGTCGGCCTGGGCAAAGGTCCAGCCGTGCACCTTCAGGCCAGCGGCGTGGGCCTGGTCGATAAAGGCCTTGGTCAGGGGGTAGGTAGTGTTGTTGATGAGCACGCCCACGCCTTCGGTGAAGCCCGCCACTTCTTGCAGCGTGAGGGTGGTCACACTGGTGCCACCCACCACGCCCATGCGCAGCGAGCCATCGGCCGCCTTGGTAGCCACGCCCAGCAAAATTTGCGGCATTTTGTTGTTCTGCGCGATTTGCTTGGCGCGCATGCTGCGCAAAGTGGCGTCGCTGAAGGATTGGATGAAGAGCTTGCTGCCAGCGTTGTAGCCGTTGGCGTTGAGCGTCTTCAAGATGCCGTCTTCCATCACCGGGTCGGCCTGCTTGGCCTCGGGGTAGATGCCCACTTCGCGGCCCACGGCGTTGCTTTGCTTCTTGGCAAAGTCCACCACCTCTTGGAAGGTGGGCACCGTGAAGGGGTTGGCGGCGCTGGGGGTGAAGCCGGGGTAGCTGGTCTTGCCCGTGCCGGTGGGGATCACCGTCAGGGTCTTGATCTCGGCCAGGGTGAAGTCGGCCACCTTGTAGCCGCCGTTGCGCTGCGCAAACAGCGTGGCCACATTGGTGGTGCGGTTCAAGGTGTCGTCGTGGATGGCGACCAGTGCGCCGTCTTTGGTGATCTGCAGGTCGGGCTCGATGAAGTCGACTCCCATGCGGATGGCCAGCTCGTAGCCACCCAGGGTGTGCTCGGGCAGGTAGCCGCTGGCGCCCCGGTGGGCAATGACCTGGGGCTGTGCGGGCGCGTCATCGCTGCCGCCGCAACCGGCAAGGACCAGGGCAGACAAGCAAACGGCGGCGAGGGAGGTGAGGGCTTTCATGGCGTGATTCCGTGGTGAGAAAAACGCGCGACTCTAGGGACGCACAGTGACATCGCGGTGACATTGCGCGATGGGGCTGACGCCAACCGGACAGGGCGGCGCGGAGCGGTGTGCGCGCGGCCCTTCCCCGCTGGAGACCAGCCGCCTTACCGAGGCAGCGTGGTCACAGCGCCGCCGTCCAGCAGTTGCTCTTGGCTGCCGGGTGGGCAGGGTTGGTCGGTGTAAATGGTGCGGCCTTGCTGCACGCATTTGCGGGGGGTGGGTGCCACGGGGGCCGATGCGCCGCTACCGGCACTGCCTGCACCGCCTGCGTTAGCGGAAGCCGCCTTGCGGTCCTGGGACAAGGTGTCTGCGCCTGGGCGGGTGGCTTTGCGCCAGGCCTGCTCGGCCCAGGGCTGCACCAGCCCTGCCCATTGGTCGCGCGTCCACCACGCGGCGATGGCGGCGGCCAGCAGCAGCACGGTCAACAAGGTCCAGAAGGCGCGTTGGCGGGGGCTGCGCATGGTGTGGGCTCCGGTGTGGTGTGCGGTGGGATGCGGCTCAGGTCGCTGCAGTGCGGGCGCCAGGCACGGCTGTGTCGCCTGCGTCCGCAGCATTGGCAGCGGCTGTGGCCTTGGGGCTGGCGGCGTAACCCAGTTGCTCCACAAACACGCTGGGGCGCAGGCGGTGCGACAGCAGGGTGAGCTGCTGGCGGGCGCGGGTCATGCCCACATACAAGGTGTTCTTTTCTTGCGCAAAGGGCGCCTGCGGGTCGGGGAAGGCGCCTTGCTCCAGGTACGGGATGAGCACATGCTCAAACTCCAGCCCCTTCACATGGCCAATGTGGGCCAGCACCAGGCTGGCGGTGCTGCGCAGCTCGCGCTGGCGCTGCTCGGCGGCGTTCAGGTGCAGGAAGTAGTCGCGCGCGCTGCCAAAGGCCTGGGCGGCGTGGCTCAGGCCCGCCAGGTTGGCCAGGGCGTCGGCGCGGCGCTGGCGCGAGACAAACACCTCGCGCACCACGGCCTCGATCTGCAGGGCCTCCAGCAGGCGGGCCAGGGTGTCGGGGCCGTGGGCTTCCTTGGCCACCTTCAGGGCGTTGCGCAGGCGCCGCTGCATGGCGGGCTCGACGTTGGGCACGATCTGGTTGGTGAAGAAGCTCTCTAAGAACAGCGGGTTGTCCGTCACGCTGCGAATGGCGTCGGCCAGCAGGTCGTGCTGCGATTCGTGCTCGCGCCCCTTCACCACGATGCGGGCGCCGCAGAAGAAGACCAGGGCGCGCATGAGCTTTTCTCGGGTGCGCGGCTCGGTCACGCTGTCGAAGTTGTCGGTGGCCACGGCCAGCAGGCCGCGCACCAGCAGCACTTCGGGGCGCAGCAGGTAGCTTTCAAAACCGCTGATGGTGTAGGGCACGCCGTCGGCCAGCAGGCGGTTTTCGATAGCGATGGACTGGCCCGGGTGGCGCAGCAGCACGGCCAGCCCGGCCATCTTGCCGCGCGTGGCGGTGCGCCACTGCTGCACCTGGTGGGCGATCAGGTCCACACACTCGGCCTCGTCGTCGTAGCCCAGCAGTTGCACGGCGGTGTCGTGCGCAGCCAGCGAGCCGTAGGGCTTGTCTGCCAAACGCCCGGCCTTGATGGCCAGCTTGCGGCCAAAGCGGTGGCTGGGCGTGAGGGGCAGTCGCACCACCGGGCGGCCGGTGTGCGCGGTAATGGCGTCGCCCATGAACACCGCATCGGCCCCGTGCGCACCGTAGATGACCTGGTCGCGGTCGCCAACGCCGCAGAACTGGCACTGGGTGGAGTCGAGCAGCTCGCGCAGCACGCGGAACGAGGCGGCGTTCATGTCGTGCATCTCGTCCACCAGCACCATCTGCACATTGCGCGGCCAGTGCGGCAGGGTGGCGGGGGTGTCGCCTTCGAGCAGGCGGCGGGCCAGGTCGTAGGTGGCGTCATAGGGGCCGCGAAACAGCGGCTGCTCAGCCAGCTCGCGGCGGCGGATGCGTTCGTACGCGCGGAACACCTTGAGCTGCGTGTAGCCCAGCCCCAGGTCGCCCGCATAGTCGGGCGTGGCCGGGCCGTCGTCACGCTCCAGGTCGTCTTTGAGCGTGCCCTTGAGCCACAGGGCCATGGCCAGAAAGTCTTCGATAAAGCCCGCATCGCCCGCGCTGGGCAGTTGCAGTTCTTCGGGCCAGCGCTCGTATTCGTTGGCCTCCACGCGCTGCACGGCCTCCCACACGTAGGGGCGCAGGGCCTCCATGGTGTCGATCTGCTCTACCGGCGGGGCATAGGGCTCTTGCAGCATGGCGGCGCAAAAGGCGTCAAAGCTGGCAATGCGAAAACGCTGAACCACGGGCGCGGGCAGGCCGATTTTGCGCAGCGCGGCCTGCAAGGCCTGGCAGGCGGTGTCGGTGTAAGTGAGGGCCAGGCAGCGCTCGGGCGGCATGCCGGTGGTCCACGCCTGGGCCATGCGCAGCGCCAGCGTGGTGGTTTTGGCGGCGCCTGCGTTGGCCTCGATGATGAGCGTGCGCTCGGCAGACATCTGCACAGCGACTTGCTCGTCGGTGGGGGTGATGTGCTTGGGTTGGTAGGGGTGAACGGTGGCCAACGGGGGTCCTCTTACCGGGTATGCCGGGCATGCCGGTGGGCATTCAAAAAATCGACACAACCTTTCATTCGGGGCCTGTTGCAGCGCACCGCCCGTGCCCTGGCTTCGACAGGCTCAACCCAATCGGTTCAGGCTCGGGCTGCGGCTCAGTCCCTGACGGATCGAACGTGCACCGGCGCCCCCTGTACAGGGCGCGGGTTGCGTGCAAACTCTGTGGGCAGCGCGCGAAGGTCAGCGCCGCCGACCCACGCCCACGTCAATCTCGCCATAGACGGTGACGCCGCTGCTGCCACCGCCCACGTCCGTCACAGCGTTGCCCTGGGGGCCACTGCTGCTATTGCTGCCGCTGCTGCGTTTGTACAAGGGGCCAGAGGCATCGCCCCCGGTCGAGGGCGTGCCCGCGCAGCCTGCGAGCAGGCCCAAGGCCGCGCACAGCAGCCAGGCCCGTGCGCAGGCCTGCGCGGTCATGCGTCGCCACCCAAGTGGTTGCCCAGAATGCCCGCCAGCTCGAACATGCCCGCGCTGTCTTTGCCAAACACGGCGCGCAGCTTGTCGTCGGCGACGATGGTGCGCTTGTCCTTGGGGTCTTGCAGGTTGTGGGTCTTGATGTATTCCCACATCTTCTTGACGGCCTCGGGGCGTGCCACGGGTTCGGCGCCAATCACAGCGGCCAGGGCGGCGCTGGGGGCCTTGCCTGCGGCGGCCTTGCGCGGGGCTTTGGCGGCGGTGGTTTTGGCTGCTGCCTTTTTGGCAGGGGCTTTTTTGGCAGCTGCGGTGGTCTTGCCTGCCTTGGCGGCGGCGGTTTTGGCCGCAGCCCCAGGGCGGGGTGGGAACTTGGATGGCGCAAACTCAAAGTTGACCTTGCCCGCCTCTTTGTCCCACGCCAGGTGGGCCTTGAAGTTGCGGCGCGTGCGCATGCTCACAAACTTGTCGAGCAGGTCGGTCTTGCCAGTTTCGAGCAGCTTGTGCATCTGCTCGCGCTCCACGGGCTGCTGCAGGATGATTTTGCCGCTCTTGAACGTGCAGCTCGGTGTGGGCTGCGCGGCGGTGGGCACGGCCTTGCTGCACACGTAGTTGCTGCCGTGCTCGTGCACGTCCGATCCGCAGATGGGGCAAGGGCCGAGCGCGGCGTCTTCAAACTCAACGATCTCGCCAGACTCTTCGCCCTTCTTGTCGTCGCCAAAGTCGAATTCGAGCTTGTAGTTGTGCGCCTCGTCGTCGTACTTGATGACGATCTCAGACGTGAAGGGCCAGCCCGCCTTGGAGCGAAAGCCCTCCAGCGGGCCGATCTTCTTGTCGCGCAGCAGGGCGTTGGCCTCGGCGGTTTCAAACGTGCGGCCTGCGGGTGATTTGCCGAAGCTGAAGCCGCAGGGCTCGCTGCCTGCCTTGCCCACGCAGGCAAAGCGCCGGTAGTTTTCCTTCACCACGCCGCCGCAGTTGGGGCAAGGCGATTCGAGCGTGGCGTAGTCGCCGGGGATGGTGTCGCGGTCGTATTCCTTGGCCTTCTTGACCATGCGCTCGGTCATGGTGGCAATGCCCGCCATGAAGTCTTCGCGGCTGAGCAGGCCCTTTTCCATTTGCGAGAGCTTGAACTCCCATTCGCCGGTCAGGTCGGCGCGGCAGAGTTCTTCCACCTCCAGCCCGCGCAGCAGCGTCATCAGCTGGAAGGCCTTGGCCGTGGGGATGATCTCGCGGCCTTCGCGCAGCATGTACTTTTCAGTCAGCAAGCCTTCGATGGTGGCCGCGCGCGTGGCTGGCGTGCCCAGGCCCTTCTCTTGCATCGCAGAGCGCAGTTCTTCGTCGTCGATCTGCTTGCCCGCGCTTTCCATCGCACCCAGCAGCGTGGCTTCAGAGTAGCGAGCGGGCGGCTTGGTCTTGAGGCCCTTGGGGTCTACGGCCAGGGTGTTGACGCTTTCGCCGGGTTTGACGGGCACCAGGTTCTGGCCCTTGTCACCGTCCTTGCCGCCTTCGACTTCTTCGGCCGCTTCCTTGCCGTAGATGGCCAGCCAGCCGGGCTTGACCAGCACCTTGCCTTCAGTCTTGAAGCTGTGGGGCGCGACGGTGCTGATGCGGGTGGTGACGGTGTACTCAGCGCTTGGGAAGAACACCGCCATGAAGCGGCGCACGACCAGGTCGTACAGCTTTTGTTCGGCCTCGCTCAGGCCGCTCGGTGCCTGCAGCGTGGGGATGATGGCAAAGTGGTCACTCACCTTGCTGTTGTCGAAGATGCGCTTGGACGGGCGCACGTAGTTGTTGTTCAGCGCGGTGAGCGCGTGCGGCGCCAGGTGGCGCATGCCGCTGTCGGCCAGCATCTCAAACGTCTGCTTGGCGACGGGCAAATAGTCCTCGGGCAGCGCGCGCGAGTCGGTACGCGGGTAGGTCAGGGCCTTGTGGCGTTCGTACAGGCTTTGCGCCAGGGCCAGCGTGGTCTTGGCGCTGAAGCCGAATTTGCCGTTGGCCTCGCGCTGCAGGCTGGTCAGGTCAAACAGCAGGGGCGATGCCTGGGTGGTGGGCTTGCTCTCTTCAGTGACCGTGGCCTGCTTGCCGCGCACGGCGTTGGCTATTGACTGTGCCTCGGCGGCAGACCAGACGCGGTCGGCGCGGGCTTCGACGTCTTCGCTTTTCTTCCACTTGGGGTCGAACCACTTGGCAGGGTATTCACCGGCCTGGGCTCCAAAGGTGGCGTGGATTTCCCAATAGTCGCGGCTGATGAACTTGCGGATCTTTTCCTCGCGCTCCACCACCAGCGACAGGGTGGGCGTCTGCACCCGGCCCACGGTGGTCAAGAAGAACCCACCGTCGCGCGAGTTAAACGCCGTCATGGCGCGGGTGCCGTTGATGCCGACCAGCCAGTCGGCCTCAGAGCGGCTGCGCGCCGCGCTGGCCAGGCCCGCCATCTGCTGCTCGGTGCGCAGCGCGTCGAAGCCGTCGCGGATGGCCTGGGGCGTCATGGACTGCAGCCACAGGCGCTTGACGGGTTTGCCCAGCGGCTTGCTGCCACCGGCGTATTGCTCGATCAAACGGAAGATCAGCTCGCCCTCGCGACCCGCGTCACAGGCGTTGATGAGTTGGGTCACGTCCTTGCGCTTGGCCTGCTTGACCACCGCATTCAGGCGGCTCTTGGTCTTGTCGACGGGCTTCAAGTCAAAGTACGGCGGGATCACGGGCAGATGGGCAAAGCTCCACTTGCCGCGCTTCACATCAAACTGCTCGGGGGCCTGGATCTCTACCAGGTGGCCCACGGCGCTGGTGACTACATAGCGGTCGTTCTCGAAGTGGTCTTCGTGCTTGTCAAACTTGCCAGCCACGGGGGTCAGGGCGCGCACGATGTCCTGCGCCACTGAGGGTTTTTCTGCAATTACCAGGGTCTTGGTCATTTTGGGGCTCTCGCCAGTCGTTCTGGTTGCCCGGGGTGCGGGCGCTTCTACAATTCGGCTCTCACGCGCATGCACACGCATACACGCGCACGCACACACATGTGTGCACCATCAAGTTAACAGAGTTTTTGCCATGGCCCGCAATGCAACGCCTGCCGACCCCAACGCCCACTCCGGCCGCCGCATCCAGACCCGGCGCTCGGGCGTGCACGGCAGGGGTGTTTTTGCCCTGCAGGACATCGCCGCTGGCGAGGTGCTGGTGGAATACACCGGCGAAATCATCAGCTGGCAAGAAGCGCAAGACCGCCACCCCCACGACCCCAGCCAGCCCAACCACACGTTTTACTTCCATGTGGACGAAGACCGGGTGATCGACGCCAACTACGGCGGCAACTCGGCGCGCTGGATCAACCACAGCTGCGATCCCAATTGCTTCGCCGACGAGCAGGACGGCCGCATTTTCATCACCGCGCTGCGCAATATCAAGGCGGGCGAGGAGTTGAACTACGACTACGGCCTGATCATTGAAGAGCGCTACACCCCCAAGCTGAAGGCCGAATACCCCTGCTGGTGTGGCGCCGCCACCTGCCGTGGCACGCTGCTGGCCCCCAAGCGCGGCTGGCGCCCGCCCATGCCTGACCTGCCCCCGCCAGAGCCCCGCGCTGCACGGGGCAAAGCCAAGGCTCCCAAGGGCGGCAAGGCATGACCGCCCCCATCCGCTGGCCCGCCGAGGCCGTCTGGGAGGCCGTGGCCCCGCTGCTGCCGGGCTTCACGGTGGAGGTACTGCCCAGCATCGATTCGACCAACACCGAGCTGATGCGCCGCGCCCGCGCCGGGCAGACCGAGCCCACGCTGCTGGTGGCCGAGCAGCAAACCGCTGGACGCGGCCGCCTGGGCCGGGTGTGGCAGAGCGACGTTGGCGCGTCGTTGATGTTGTCCTTGGGCCTGCCCATGGCGCCCAAGGATTGGTCCGGCCTGTCGCTGGCTGTGGGCGTGAGCGTGGCCGAGAGCCTGCAGCCCACCCTGCCCCCGCTGCAGCCCGGCCACAGCCCCCGCATTGGCCTGAAGTGGCCCAACGACCTGTGGCTGAGTGGCGACCGCAAGCTGGGCGGCATTTTGGTGGAGACCGCCAGCTTTGTATCGCCCCAGGCCGCACAGGCCACCCAAGGCACCAGCCAGCATGGCACCGCCGCCCGCTACGTGGTGGTGGGCATTGGCATCAATGTGCAGCCCCGCAGCGCCGAGGGCATGAGCATGCCCCCCGGCTGCCTGCAAGACGTGGAGCCGGGCCTGGATGCGCCCACCGCCCTGCTGCGCATCGTGCCGCCGCTGGTGGCCATGCTGCAGGGTTTTGAAGCCTGCGGCTTTGCACCCGTGCAGCCCCGCTTTGCTGCGCGTGATGTGCTGCAGGGCCGCCCCGTGACGCTGAGCGACGGCCAGACCGGCACCGCCCACGGCGTGGGCGAAGACGGCGCGCTGCTGGTGCACACCGCCCAGGGCATGCAGGCCGTGACCAGTGCCGAGATCAGCGTGCGCCCTGCCGTGGTGGCCGCCCCGCTGTGACACCACCTTGAACTGAACCGAGAGAAGCCCTCACCCATGCTGCGCCTTGCCGTCATCGCCCTGCTGCTGGCCAATGCCGGTTACTACGCCTACACCCAGGGCTGGCTGCGCAGCGCAGGCCTGGCCCAGCCCGAGCAGGCCGAGCCCCTGCGCGTGCAGCAGCAGATCCGCCCCGAGACCCTGAAAGTGCTGCGCACGCAAGGCACCACGGCCGCCCCCACGCCGCCCGCCCCACCGGCGACTGCGGCCGATGCAGGGGCCTCTGCCACGGCCGCAGCCGCCCCGGCCGCCGATGCGGGCGAATGCCTGCAGGCCGGTGTGTTTGACGAAAAGCAGGCGGCGGCCCTGCGCACCGCCGCCGCCAGCCTGCCCCAGGGCAGCTGGACGCTGGAGCCCACGCCCATCACCGGGCGCTGGATGATCTACATGGGCCGCTTTGACGACCAGGACACGCTGGACAAGAAACGCGCCGAGCTGCGGGCCCGCAAAGTGGACTTTGACCGCGCAGGCGGCATGCTGGAGCTGGGCCTGTCGCTGGGCCGCTTTTCCACCGAAGAGGCTGCACAGCGGGGCCTGACGGCCCTGAACGCCCAAGGCGTGCGCACAGCGCGCGTCATTCTGGAGCGCCAGGCCGCCCCCGGCTTCATGCTCAAACTGCCAGCCGTGACCGACGCCCAGCGCCAGCAGTGGCTGGCCACCCTGCGCCCCGCCATGGCGGGTAAGACGCTGGGCAGCTGCGGCTAAGAACCTGTTCAAAGAGCAGCTAGCAGCAGTTAGAAACGGCTCGAAGAACAGCTCAAAGAGCCCAGACAGCGGCCCTCTGCCTGCGCAGTCCGCTATGGATTCGGCATGGGCCCGAGCGGATATTTCAAAGTCAAAGAGGCTGAATCAACCAGCCACGCCAGTTTGCACAAGTTGACCATTCGCCCAACAAGCCCCAGGTGGTTTGCGGCACACTGCAGACACACGCGGCACCAGGGCCTGGACCGGCCCTCAGCCCGTGCCGCGCAGCGGCGGGCCACGCCGCCGGCCTTTTCAACGGTTTCAGAGGGAGCAGCACCATGGGTTTACTAGATTCAGTCGTCGGCGCAGTTTTGAACAACGCAGGCCAATCCGGAGGCACTGCCGCAGGCGGCGGCCTGGGCGGGCTGCTGGGCATGGCCGCCCAAAACCCGCAGCTGGTGCAAGCCGTGCTGTCCCTGCTGGGCAACGACGGCGCGCACGGCGGGCTGGCGGGGCTGGTAGAGCGCTTTCAGCAAGCCGGGCTGGGTAATGTGCTGCAGTCGTGGATTGGCACGGGCACCAACCTGCCGATCTCGGGCGAGCAACTGGCCGGCGTGCTGGGCCAAAGCACCCTGTCGCAACTGGGCAGCCAGGTGGGCGCAGCCCCGGCCGATGTAGCGCAACAGCTCAGCCACCTGCTGCCCGGCTTGGTGGACCAGCTCACGCCCCAAGGCCAGGTGCCCCAGGGCGGCCTGGGCAACAGCAGCGACCTGATGGGCGTGCTGGGGCAGTTTTTGCGCGCGTAAAGCATGTCGCCCCGGGCTGGCCGGGCCCAGCCCAAGCCACGGAGAACCTGTTCCAAGTCTTTTTGGAACAGGTTCTCAAGCCTGCAGGCGCGGCAGGGCCGCCAGCTGCTCGGGCGTGGTGAAGTAAGCCGTGTGGCTGCCCAGGCCCTCGCGCGCCTGCGCCAGCACCTGCCGGGCCACGGTGCGCAGGTGCACCTCGTCGGGCCCGTCCATCAGGCGCAGGGCGCGGCCCCAGGTCCAGAAGGCGGCCAGTGGCGTATCGGGCGACAGGCCCATGGCGCCAAAAATCTGCATGGCCCGGTCCACGACGCGCTGCTGCAGCCGCGCTGCCACCACCTTGATGGCCGCCACCTGGGCGCGCACCTGCCGGGCGTTGGCCGCTTCTTGCCCAGCGCCTGATCCCGTGTCTTGCCCCATTTTTCCCCCGCTTTCTTCTCCGTGCTGGCCTTGGTCCAGCAGCCAGGCCGTGTGCAACACCAGCCAGCGCGCCTGGTCGATCTCGATGCGCGAGTCGGCCAGCCACTCTTGCACATTGGCTTGTTCAGACAGCGGCTTGCCAAAGGCGTGGCGCTCCAGCGCGCGCTCAGCGGCCAGTTGCAGGGCCAGCTCGCACTGGCCGATGGTGCGCATGCAGTGGTGCACCCGCCCCGGCCCCAGGCGCGCCTGCGCCATGGCAAAGCCCTGCCCCCATGCCCCCAGCAAGGCGGTGGCGGGCACGCGCACGTTGTGCATGCGAATCTCGCAATGCCCCTCGGGCGCGTGGTGGTGCAGCACACGGATGTTGCGCACCACCTCCACCCCCGGCGTGTCCAGAGGCACCAGCACCATGCTGTGACAGCGGTGGAGGTCATGGCTGTGGGAGCTGGCGTCCTCCTCCCCATCGGCATTGCGGCACAGCACGATGAGCAATTGGCACTGCGGGTGCGCCGCGCCAGTGATGAACCATTTGCGGCCGTTGAGCACCAGGGTGTCGCCCGCTGCGCCGCTGCGGCCCGCGTTGTCGCGGCGCACCGTGGTCTGCAGGTTGGTGGGGTCGGACGATGCCACGTCCGGCTCGCTCATCGCGAAGGCCGACCGGCACTGGCCGTGCAGCAGCGGCTGCAGCCACTGCGCGCGCTGCGTGGGGCTGGCAAAGCGGTGCAGCAACTCGATGTTGCCGGTGTCGGGGGCGCTGCAATTGAACACCTCGGCCGTCCAGGGCAGGCGGCCCATGGCTTCGGCCAGCGGTGCGTAGTCTAGGTTGGACAGGCGCGTGCCGGGCTCGTCATCGCACAGCGTGGGCAAAAACAGGTTCCACAGCCCCTCTTCGCGGGCGAGGGCCTTGAGGTCTTCGAGGAACGGCGGCGGGTAGTCGCCCGCCTGAACGGCCGCGTGCCAGGCGGCGTTGTAGGGCAGCACGTAGTGGTCGATAAAGGCGTTGAGCCGATCGCACCACTGCCGCGCCAGGGGGGAGGGATTGAAGTCCATGCGGGCATTGTGAAAACCACGCCTGCCCCTGTCAGAACGCAGGCGACACCCGGCTTGACGCATGTCATCGCAAGGGCGCTGCACGCACTTACCCCGCACCAAAATGCTATTATTTTCATAGCTTCTAGCGCTTATTAGATAAGCGCCAGAAGGCATTTTTATTCAAATCCCCGCCATTCCACGGTACGATCCGCCCCATGACCACCCAGTACGAAACCCTGCGCCACGAAGACACCTACCGCGAGGCCTTTGGCGTGGAGCCCCCCGTCGCGCTGGGCGAGCGGCTGCTGTGGCCGCGCAAGCCGGGTTGCTTCATCGTGCACCAGGCGACGGCTGAGGCGCTGCTGTCGCCCCTGCCATCGACCCCGCTGGCCCCGTTCGCAGCGCAGCCCGCAACAACCGCTGAGGCCACTGAAGCCACGGAGGGCGCCCCTACCGACGCACCTGCGGCCAAGGCAGACACCACCCGCGTGCTGGTGCCCGCGCAATGGGGGCTGGTGCCACACTGGGTCAAGTCCGCGTCTGACGCGAAACTGCGCGCGCCCAAGCTGGTCACGGCCAAGTCTGATTTGGCATCCACCGGCACAGCGTTTCGCGAAGCGTGGCTGCAGGGCCAGCGCTGCATCGTGCCCATGCAGTCGTTTTATGCCGACGACTACCGCACCGGCAAAGCCGTGCCCACGCGCATTTCCCGAGTGGACGGCAAGCCCATGGGCGTGGCGGGCCTGTGGGCGCGCTGGCAGGGTGCCGACGGCGAAGTCATCATCAGCTACGCGCTGCTGACGGTGAACGCCAACAACCACGCGCTGCTCAACCGCTACCAGCAACCGGGCAGCGAAAAAAGCATGCCCGCCATCCTGAACGAAGGCGCCTACGACGCCTGGCTCACGGCCCGCCAAGACAAAGCCAAAGAGTTTTTGCGCCAGTACGCGCCCCAGTACCTCACGGCCAACCCGGTGGAAAACAAGGCCGACAAGGTGCCCAAGAAGGACTGGCTGGGCTGAGCACTTTTCAGCGATCCATTCATTCAACACGCAAGCCAAAGCACCCAGGGCCCGCAATGCTGACCCCGGGTGTTTTGTTTAGAGCCTTGCGGCACCCCAGCACCCCGACTGCAAGGCCAAGGTACCGCTAGCGCAGCTTCAACGCGCCTTGAGCAGCCCCTCTACCTGCAGCAGCACCAGCTCGTTGTCGTCCGCCTTGTTCGGGTCGCGGCTGGAGCTGAAAGGCAGGTTGTTGTCGTTGCCCACCACGATGTGCTTGTCGTCCACCACGTCCACGTTTTCAATGGTGAAGAACGGGAAGGTGAGCACACCGTTGTTGAGCGGCTTCTTGGCCAGGCGCTGCGGGTCTTGGATATTCATCAGGTCGATGTAGCCCACCTTGCGGATCTCGCCGCCCACGTTGGCATCGCTGAGTTCCACCTTGTAGACGCGCTTGAACTGCGCCAGGTCGTGGAAGCAATCGGTGCGTTGCTGGCCGGTGGGGCAGGCCTTCTCAGCCGTGCCTTCGCCATTGTCGCGCTCGATGATGAGGCCCATCGTCGGGTCGATCATGTTGAAGTCGCCAATCGCGTGGTGGTTGGCCTCCAGCACGTACTTCCAGTGGCGGCCCGTCCATTGCTCGGTCTTCACATCGAATTCGAGCACGCGCAAGTACTGCTTGCCACCCACGTTCTCGTAGGCCTTGGCGGCGTCGTTCCACAGCGCGCCTTCGAGCAGGGCGTAGAGCTTGCTGCCGTCCTTGCTGGCGGCCATGCCTTCAAAGCCCTTGGAGCGCTTCACATCGAACGCGGTGGGCTTGGCATCCGGCGCGCCGGGCATCAGCACGCCGGGCGCGTCGGGCGAGCGCACCACTTTGCCGTCCACCTTGGTCTCGAACACCGCCAGCACCTTGCCGTTCAAATCGGCCTTGATGAGGAAGGGGCCAAACTCGTCGCCAATCCACAGCGCACCGCCCGCAAACTGAAAGCTCTCGGGGTCAAAGTCCGCGCCCGTCAGGTAGCGCTTGTCGGTGCCCTCTTGCGTGATGCGGAAAGGCACCTTCTTGTCGGGGTCGTGCAGGAAGATGGTCTTTTGGCGGCTGAACTGGCCGCTCTTGAAATCCACTGTGTAGTGGCTCAGGTGCAGCATGAAGTCCGGCGAATTCGCCTTGGAGCCCGCGCCGTTGTCAGTCAGCAGCCAAAAGCTGCCGTCAGGCATGCGCTTGATGCCCGAGTGCCCTTGCAGCGGCTGGCCATCAAACGGCAGGCCAATGCCCGTGGGGCGCCCAGCGGACAAGCCCGCCACCGAGCCGAGCTTTTCCACACGCTGCGCGGTGGTGAACTTGCCCGCATGGCGCAGATCGGCCGGTGCATCGGCGGGGGCGGCAATCACCGTCATGGCAGGCATCACGGCGTGACCCGCCAGCGTGGCGGGGAAAGCTTGCTGGGCGTGGGCAGGCGACAAGGCCGCACAAGCCAAAGCCGCGCTGGCGGCCAGGCGATTCAGGGTGAGCAGAGCAGGCGTGTTGGAAAACATGGTGGCAGTGGGTGCACAAAATGAAAGGCGCAACCTTGCCGGGACCGTGTGACGCGGCTATGACGGGGAGCAGCACCGCGCTTGATGCCGCGCCTTGTACCCCGGGCCACGTACCGTGCCCCCTTGCGGCGCTTTCGCATGGTTTATTGCAACGGGGCGCCGGGCTGTTCCTGCGCCACGGCATCCGCTATGAGCAGCCCACACGCGGGGTTTGCCGCAGGTTCACCACAGCAGGCAAACACGCTGACGTTGCCTTCAAGGCAGATGTCGGAGTGGAAGTCGGGGTGGATGCATTTGCTAACAATCTTTCACGGCGAATGGCACCGATATTGCGCTGGTAGAGCGCCCAAGGTATGCGAATAGTTCTCGTTGCAAACAGAAATGCAACAAGGCTGCGACCCCGCAGCAGGCTCAAAAATTTACAAAATTGTCAACTTATTAACAAAATGGTCGCGTCACATCACTTTTTCCAGCGCAAAGCCGTCGCTCGCAAAGACCTCAGCCCCGCGCTACACCGCGCAACGGTTGCTGCGGCCTTGCTGATATTGGCCGGGTGCGGCGGGTCCGAATCCTCAGGGGACGGGAGCACCACCAACACGACTCCGGCCACCCCCCCGGTCACCGCTGTACCGACCACGCCCGCCCCGAGTCCTGTGGGAGAGCCAGCGCCAGCGCCCGTAGCTTCACCAAGCCCCGCGCCGGCGCCCGCTCCCACGGCAACCCCGACCCCGACCCCGACCCCTGCACCTGCACCTGCACCTGCACCTGCACCTGCACCTGCACCAGCACCTGCACCAGCACCAGCACCAGCACCAGCACCAGCACCAGCACCAGCACCAGCACCTGCACCAGCACCTGCACCAGCACCTGCACCTGCACCAACCGCCAGCCCAGCACCTGCGCCTGTGGGCGCTCCGGCACCTAAGCCAGCTCCGGCTCCGGCTCCGGCTCCGGCTCCGGCTCCAGCTCCAGCTCCAGCTCCGGCTCCGGCTCCGGCTCCGGCTCCAGCTCCAGCTCCAGCTCCAGCTCCAGCTCCAGCTCCAGCTCCAGCTCCAGCTCCAGCTCCAGCTCCAGCTCCAGCTCCAGCTCCAGCTCCAGCCACGCCTAGTCACTCTGGCGGCTTTGCGGGTCTGGTGACTGGCGGTGGCAGCAAAGCCGCCGTGACGGCAGCGACTGCGGCAGAGATGCAAACACTCATCAACGCCTACAGCGGCACGGGTGGATTGGTAATCCGCTACACAGGGCAGTTTGACTTTTCAAAAATCACGGACAGCTGCACACAATGGAAAGCTCCTGCTGGCGCCATCGTGGAGATCAAAGCCAAAAGCAACGTCACGATCGAGGGTGCTGACGGCTCTGGTGCCAACTTCGGGATCGCCATCAAAGCCGATTCGAACAACATCATCATCCGCAACATGACCATCGGCCTGCTTCCCGGGTCGATCGATGCGATCGGCATTGAGGGCCAGGGCGGCAAGTCGCCAGCAAACATCTGGATCGATCACAACACCCTGTTCAGTTCCATGAAGGAATGCTCAGGGGCAGGCGATTTGGAATTTGACGGGCTGCTGGACAACAAGGCCGGCGCTCACCACATCACTTACTCGTACAACAAGGTGTACGACCACCACAAGGTGGGCCTGATTGGGTCCAGCGACAGCGACATCAGCGACCGCTTCATCACGTTCCACCACAACTACTACAACAATGTTGGCTCGCGCGTGCCGCTGCAGCGGGGCGGCTACACCCACATCTACAACAACCTTTTCTCCAACCTCGTCACCTCGGGGGCCAACATTCGCATGCAGGGGTACTCGCTCATCGAGTCGAACTACTTCGAAAATTCTAAGAACCCGGTGACCTCGCGCGACAGCAGCCAGATCGGCTATTGGGAGCTGAGGAACAACAACATCCTCTCGCCTGCGGACTTTTCGAAATACGGCATCACCTGGGTGGCCAGCGACTCCAAGCCCACCAAAGATGCATCGGACTGGACGACCACGGCGACGTTCCCCGTGGGCATCCCCTACAGCTACACGCCAGACCCGGCCGCCTGCATCAAAGCCAAGCTGCCTGCCGCCGCGGGTGCTGGCACGCAGCTCGCAAAAATCACCTGCCCTTGAGCCGGCCCCGCCGGGCACACCCGCTGCGCGCGGGTGAACCAGGGCCCGCCCTCGCGCAGCGCGGCCGGTGCATGGGCGGGGGCGGCAACCACGTTCATGTCGGGTATCACAGCGTGGGCGGTGAAGACGGTAGACAGGGCGGCGCTAGCAAGAGCGGTGCCGGCAGCCATGCGATTCAAAGAGAAGAGAGCTGACACGGCGAAAAGGGTGCACAAAATAAAGGCGTAATCAGTCTTGCCGGGAAGTGGCTCGGGTGTGGCGGACACAGCCTTATCCACCGCGCTGCAAGAGCATGAACCCGTGATGCACACGGGGCTGCGACGGCCTCATGGCACGGCCTGTCCTACATGCTCCTTCTCAACGACCGTTGGCCGTCGAGAAGCCCACCAAGCCGCTAGGGGAAAAGCCAAAGCAACCGCAATGAACGCGAATGGCGCCCACATAACTGGCTCGTCGCGCAGGCCTAGGCTCGGCCCTGGGCCAGGAGGGCCCAAAGCGACGAACGCGAAAGCCAAAGAGAAGGAAAACACTACCAAAATCGTCACCGCACCCACCGTATGGGACACAGTGCGACGAGCAGGCCTTCGACAGAGTAAGACTAAAGCGGTGCTCGCTAAAACAAGAGGAGGAAGCAGCAGCCACACAAGAACGAAAGCGAACTCCCAACCCATCATCTTGGCCTCTCTATGGCGAGCACGGCGTGCACCACCACATCAGATGCACACGGCCAACAAAGCCATTGCACCAATGTAGAAAAAGACCCACCCAAGCCCAGGTCGCCAACTCACTCGACCGTCCACGCCCGCGCCACCGCCCAACGAGCCAAACGCAGCCCACACGATCAGCCCCGTGGCCGCCAGCGCGTCAGCCACCGTGTCTGCGGCCTCAGAGCCCCGTAGGCAACCGAGGCCCAAAAAGAAGAGTGCACTGAATCCAATCATCCACAGATTGAACGGGCGCACCGCACCCAATGATGCAAACAAACCAAGCGCCGCCACGGCGGCAACGGCACCAATCACCGCGCCAAATGCCAGAGCAATCAGGCCGTACTGCAATCGGTCAGTAACCGTCAAAGCGTCGCGTTGCAAGGGCGTCCTCAAATAACGTTGCGGGTCTTGGGTCGGTGCCGCAGGCACCGGTCAAGGGTCAGTGAAAACTATACCCGGCAGTGCCCCTCACCGCCGCGCCATCCACAGCGCAGCCCCCACCACCAGCGCTCCGCCGACCCAGCCTTGCAGCCCCAGGCTTTCGCCCAGCCACAGCACCGCGAACAGCGCACCCCAGGCGGGCTCGGTGCCGGTGAGCAGGCCCACGCGGCTGGGGCTGGTGTGTTGGAGGGCCCAGTTTTGCGCCACCAGGGCGAACACGGTGCAGCCCAGCACGAGGTAGGCAGTGGCCCACCAGAAGGTGCTGGCGGCGGCCCAAGTCGGCAGGGGCGGCAGGCCTTGCGGCAGCAGCGCCCAGCCCAGGGCCAGGGTGCCCAGGCCCACCACCGCCGACTGCACGGTGGTGAGCAGCAGCACGGGCACTGGCGCGGCACCGGGTGCTGCGCTGGACGAGATGTGGCGGGCCGCCCGCGCGGTGGCACAGGCCATGACGGCGCGCAGCACGGCGGCGGCCAGCATGAGGGCGTCGCCCCCGTTCCAGCCGCCCTGCCAGCCACCGGCCAGCAGCAGCGCACCGCACAGCGACACAGCCACGCACACCCACACGGCCCGTGCGGGGCGCTGGCCCATCAGCGCCCATTCGGCCACGGGGGTGAAGACCACGCACAGGCTGATGAGGAAGGCGGCGCGGCTGGCGGGCGTGTGGGCCACGCCATAGGTCTCGCACACAAAGATGGACAGCAACAAAGCCCCGAGGGGCAGCCCCTTGCGCAGCGCGCCCCACCGCTGCGCGCCCGTGGTGCCACGCAGCGCCGCGGGCGCCAGCAAGGCCGTGGTGAGCAAGAAGCGCACGGCCAAAAAGCCCAGCACCGGGTAAAACGCCAGCGCCCCCTTGGCCACGCCGTAGCTGGTGCCCCAGACGATGGCCACCAGCAGCAGGGCTAGGTCGGCACCGCGCAGCAGGGGGGATGGGGCGGCAGCCAGAGAGGGAGCGCGTTGCACGGCGGCAGGAGAGTTCATGCCGACGATGGTAAATAGGCACAACAGTGCTGATAATCCCGCCTTTCAGAACAACATTTGTTCCTCATGCGCACAAATGAAGCCTTGGCACCCGTAGCGCACTTGGCGCACCTCGCCGACATGGCCGTGTTTGCACGGGTGGTGGAGGCGGGCAGTTTTTCTGGCGCGGCGCGGGCGCTGGGCACCACGCCGTCGGCGGTGAGTCGGCAGGTGGCGCGGCTAGAGGGCTTGCTGCAGGTGCGCCTGCTCGAGCGCACCACCCGAAAGCTGCGGCTGACCGAAGCAGGCCACGCCGCCTACACCCGCTGCCAGGCATTGGACAGCGCCGCCCGCGAGGTGCTGCAACTGGCCGACCAGCACACCCACACCCCGCAGGGGCTGGTGCGCATGAGCGTGCCCAAGGCCTATGGGCGCCAGCGCATCCACCCACTGGTGCCCCCGTTTTTGGCGGCGCACCCACAGGTCGATGTGCAGCTGGTCGTGACCGACCGGGTGGTGGACCTGTTTGCCGAAGACGTGGACTTGGCCATTCGCATCACCGACACGCCGCCACCCGGGCTGGCGGGCCGCCCGTTGGAGGTGGTGGAGCACATCGTGTGCGCCAGCCCCGGCTACCTGGCGCGCCGTGGCACGCCCCAGCACCCGGGCGAGCTGGCCGCGCACGACTGCATTTACCTGGGCGAAGACCCCAGCGACCGACGCTGGCGGTTCACGCAGCGCGTGGTGCCAACCAAGGGAAAGAGAAAAGACCCGGCAGGCCCAAAACCGCTGCAGGATGGGGAACAAGCCACCGTGTCAGTGCACGGGCGATACGTGGTCAACCACAGCGAGATGCGGCGCGAGGCGGCCATTGCGGGCCTGGGCATTGCCAGCCTGCCGGGCTTTGCAGCGCAAGCGGCCCTGGCCAGCGGCGCGCTGGTGCGGGTGCTGACCGCCTGGCGGCACGACACGGCCTATTCAGGCACAGCGTGGTTGCTGTACCCGCCCAACCGGTTTTTACCCAGCCGGGTGCGGGCGTGGGTGGATCACTTGGCCAGCGCGCTGGCGGCAGGCTGAGCCACGGGCAGCGCCCAGGCGCGTGCGGTGACGGCCAACAGGGCCATGGCGGTGGCATTGCTGGCGTGGGCCACGTGGGCCATGTTGGCGGCGATGCGGGAGACGATGGAGGATGCAGACAGAACGGGCATGACAGTCCAAAAACACAACAAGATGAAGACAAGCGAGAGCTTGCCCACGCGCTGTGACGGCGGTATGACAGACCGAGTGCCATGGCGTGACAGCGCGGCGCAGGCGGGCCAGGCGGCGAAGTGGGCACCCTCCTTCACTCCCCGTTGCCCTGACGGTGTATCGCCTTGAAACACTACATTTTTGATAGCTGCCAGCGCATGTAAATCAAGCGCTGGAGCCTATTTTTGCTGAAGCCTTTGATGCTGTTCCAGGTGCGGTGGACAGCGCATGGCGCCGGGGTTGTGTTCGTCAACGCACAGACGCCCTGGCACCCGGTCGGTACAAGTGAGACAGCGCATGGCAGCACCGTTGCCGTGCCGTTCACCCGCCACAGGAGGCCGCCATGACCCATCCCACCCACCCCAAAACCTGCGCCTGGGACACCGCCTGCGCGGGGCAGCCTGCAGATGTGTCGCTGCTGGAGTTGTCCCACCTGGGCGAGCACCTGCAACACTGCGGCGCCTTGCGCGGGCCGATGGACAGCCTGCTCACGGGCGCGCTGTGGCTGCAGGCCATGGTGGCCGAGCATGTGGTCACGGTGGTGCTGGTCATCACGCTGCTGGTGGGTGCGGTATCGCTGGCGCTGTGAGCGCGGCGCGCCGGGGGCTGCGCGCGCAGTGGCCCTGGGTGTCGGCCGCGATGGAGCGCATGCTGGACGCACGCGCTGGCGCAGTGCTGGAGCCGGTGCGCGCCGAGGTGTTTGGCCTGGCGCGCTTTGAGGAGCACGGTAGGCACCTGGGCAACACACACCGCGCACGCAAGGCCCCGTTTGGACGCACCACGTTCTACCCCCGGCTGCAAAGCAACATCCGCGCGCTGCGCTCGGCCCACCGCTACCTCTTTGATGCGCCCCATGAAGAGCACACCATCAGCCCCGCCGCCGAATGGCTGTTTGACAACTTCCACCTGATCGAGAGCCAGCTCAAAGAGATCCACGCCGGGCTCCCGCCGCGCTACTACCGCTCGCTGCCCGTGCTGCAAAACGCCCCGCTGGTGGGGCTGCCGCGCGTGTACGGCGTGGCTTGGTCGTTTGTGGCGCACACCGACAGCGCGTTTGACGAGCCCTTGCTGGTGCATTTTCTGAACGCCTACCAGGAGACCTGTGAACTGAGCCAGGGCGAGCTGTGGGCGCTGCCCACCACGCTGCGGGTGGTGCTGATTGAAAACCTGCGCCGCCTGGCAGAGCGGCTGGCCAGCCACAAGGCCGCGCAAGAGCTGGCCAGCCTGTGTGCGGCCCGCTGCAACGACCTCACAGTGCCCACCCTTGAAGCCGCCTGGTCCGCCATGGAACGGCGCGGCGTGGGGCCCGTGTTTTTGGTGCACTTGGCGCAAGCCATGGCGGGGCGCCGGGCAAGCCCGGCAAGTGGGGCACAGGCCACGGCAGCGCCCCAGTGGCCCGTGCAGCAGTGGCTGGCGGGTGCCGTGCCCGACTTGGCCGCGCTGCAAACCCAGCAGCAGATCAACCAGGCTGCAGACCAGCTCAGCATGGGCAACGCGGTCACGGCGCTGCGGCTCATTGGCGCGGCCGACTGGAGCGACATCGTGGGGCAGACCAGCCTGGTGCTGCGCGCCATGCTGCAGTCGCCCGTGTTTGCGGCAGAAGACGAGGCCACGCGCAACACCACGCTGCATGGCATTGAGCGCCTGTCGGCCCGCAGCCACTGCGGCGAGTCGGCCGTGGCGCAAACGTTGATAGCACACATGGGCAGCGGGGCGGGTGCGGGCGTGGATGCCGCCGCGCCCTGCGACACCCTGCACGGTGCCCAGCACAGCGCCCTCGCAGGCTACTGGCTGCAAGGGCCGGGCCGCGCCGCGCTGGAGCAGGCCCTGGGCGTGCGCCACCACGCCATCACCGCCGCTGCGCTGTGGCACGCCGCTGTGCGCACCCTGCGCGTGCCCTGGTACCTGGGCTCGCTGTTGGCGGGCACGCTGGCCCTGCTGGCCTGGTGGGTGGCACCGCTGTGGCATGCCTTTGAGGCCATGGCCCCTGGCACTTTCCCCCCGCCAGCGGCCTTCATGGGCTCGGACATGGCAGCAGGAGGCGCAGACCTGGCCTGGCTGATGGGACTGGGGAGCTTCGCTGGCGTGGCGTTGCTGCTGCTCCTGCCGGCGTCCGAGATCGTGGTGGCGGTGGTCAACCGGCTGGTGGGCGAATCCATTCGCCCCAGCTACATGCCGCGCTACCTGCTGCCTAGCGGCATACCGCCCACCGCGCGCGTGCTGGTGGCCGTGCCCGCCATGCTCAGCAGCCCCGGCGCCATTGCGCGACTGGCCCACCGCATGCACTTGCACTACCTGGCCAACCCTGAGCCGTATGCACAGTTTGCCCTGCTGAGCGACGACGTGGACGCCCCAAGCCCCACCCTGCCCGCAGACGCCGCGCTGTTGGCACAGGCCTGCGCACAGCTGCAGGCCCTGAACGCCCAACACCCCGTGCCAGCAGGCCAGCCCCCCCGCTTTGTGCTGCTGCACCGCGCCCGCACCTACAGCGCCACGCAGCAGCAATGGATGGGCTGGGAGCGCAAGCGCGGCAAGCTCGAACAACTGGTGGCCGAGCTGGCCACCGAAATGCCTGGCGCCTTCCTGCCGCTGGGGCCCCTGTCGCAACTGGCCGCAGACACGCGCTACGTGCTCACGCTCGACAGCGACACGCTACTGCCCCCAGGGCGCCTGCGCAGCCTGGTGGGCGTGGCCGAACACCCGCAAAACCAGCCCCGCCTCGACGCCAGCGGCCTGCGTGTGGTGCACGGCTACGGCATCTTGCAGCCGCGCGTGCTGGCGCCGCTGCCCGTGCAGCGCCACGCCACCCTGTGGCAGTGGCTGTTTGCCGGGCAACAGGGGCTGGACCCCTACAGCGCCATGACCTCGGACGTGTACCAGGACGTGTTTGCCGAGGGCAGCTTCACCGGCAAGGGCCTGCTGCACGTGGCCACGGTGCACGCGGTGCTGGGCGGGCGCCTGCCCGCTGACCAGGTGCTCAGCCACGACCTGCTGGAAGGCGCCCTGGCGCGCTGCGCCGTGGTGAGCGATGTCACGCTGGTCGAAGCCGAGCCCGAGCACAGCGACAGCGCCGCCGCCCGCCTGCACCGCTGGACGCGGGGCGACTGGCAGCTGTGGCCCTTTTTGCGGCAGGCCCGGCGCTGGGGCCTGTCGCCCATCCACCGCTGGAAGATGGCCGACAACCTGCGCCGCTCGCTGCTGGCCCCGGCCTCGCTGCTGCTGCTGTGGCTGTCTTTTGCGGGCGTGGGGCTGCCCCTGGCCGCCACCTTGGCCGTGGTGCTGGCGGCCCACATGGCCGCGCCGCTGATGGGCGCGCTGGCCGGCGGCGTGCCCGCCCGCTTTGGGCTGGTAGGCCTGCGCTTTGCCCACGCCGCAGGCGCCGACGTGCTGCGCGCGCTAGCCAGTGGCGTGTGGCACCTGGCGCTGCTGCCCCAGCAGGCTTGGCTGATGACCGACGCCGTGGTGCGCACGGTGCACCGCCAGGCCGCCAGTCGCTTGAACCTGCTGCAATGGACCACTGCCGAAACCGCCCAGAACAACCTGGTCACCCGCCTGGGCCCCACCGTACGCCGCCACACCCTGGCGCCATGGCTGGCCTTGGCCACTGCGGCTGTCCTGTGGGCAGGGGACCTGGCCAGCGGGCTGGGGCTTACTACTGCCGCGCACGGCGTGCCGCCCGCACTGGCGTGGCCGCTGCTGGCGCTGTGGGCCCTGGCGCCGCTATTGGTGTGGGGCGCCAACGCCGCCCGCCAACGTGGCAGCGCACAGGCGCTGACGGCGCCAGACCGCCTGCTGCTCGAAGGCGTGGCGCGCGACACCTGGCGGCTGTTTGAGCGCTGTGTGGACGCCACCAACCACCACCTGCCGCCCGACAACCTGCAAACCGCCCCCTACGAAATGCTGGCGCACCGCACCTCGCCCACCAACATCGGGCTGTACCTGCTCAGCGCCACCTGCGCCCGTGAGTTTGGCTGGATCGGCACGCAAGACCTTTTGCAGCGCCTGGAGGCCACCCTGGCCACTCTGCAAGGCATGGAACGCCACCGGGGACACTTCCTGAACTGGTACGACACCGAAACGCTGCAGCCCCTGCTGCCGCGCTATGTCTCTACCGTGGACAGCGGCAACCTCAGCGCCCACCTGATCGCCGTGGCCCAGGCCTGCAGTGCACTGGCGCAAGACCCCGTGAGCCCTTCAGGCCCCTTGAACCCGGCCGCCAGCGTGCTGGCCGTGCGTGCATCGCGGGCGCGGCTGCAGCCCTGGCTGGATTCGCTGCAGCACGGCACCCGCAGCCTGTTGCACCAAAGCGCGCTGTGCCAGTTGCTGGGCATGCCCAATGCAGAGCCCGTGCAACCAGCGTCCGACCCGACACCCGACCCCGCATCAAGCGACGCCTACAACGCCCTGCTGGCGCGCGCCCAGCAAGAGCTGCGCAGCATGGCGCTGCCGCACAACCCGGCCATCGTGCAGACGCCGCCCACGGCGCACGACGAGCTGCTGTGGCTGCTGGCAGACCACCTGGCCACACTGCAATCGGCCGAGCGCGACCGCGCCGCCGCCCAGCAGCCCGGCGGCGTGCAGATGGCCGCCCAGCGCCTGATGGCCGTGGCCGAGGCGCTGGATGCACTGGCGTGGCAGGCCGACTTCCGGTTTCTGTACCACCCACGGCGGCACCTGCTGCACATTGGCTACCGGGTGGAAGAGCAGCAACTGGACGCATCGTTCTATGACCTGCTCGCCTCCGAGTCGCGCACCACCAGCTTGCTGGCCGTGGCCAAGGGCGACGTGCCCGTGCGCCACTGGGCAGCGCTGGGCCGCCCGTTCTTTGCCAGCGGCCACCGCGCCGTGCTGCGGTCCTGGTCGGGCTCGATGTTCGAGTACCTCATGCCCACACTGGTGATGGCCGAGCCCCACCTGAGCGCGCTGGGCGAGGCGGGCCGTTCAGCCCTGCGCGAACACCGCGACTACGTGCAGGCGCAAGCCCAGGCCCACAGCGCCGAAGCCCTGCGGCACCCCGCCACAGGCGGCGCATTGCCCATGCCCTGGGGCATTTCTGAATGCGCCTACGCCGGGCGCGACCACACGCTGGCCTACCAGTACGCCCCCCAGGGCGTGCCGCGCCTGGCGCTGCGGCGTGCACCGGTGGGCGAGCTGGTGATTGCCCCCTACGCCACGGCCCTGGCCACGCAGGTGGATGCGGGCATGGCCTGCAGCAACCTGCGCACCCTGGCCGCCCTGTCGGCACGCGGGCGCTATGGCTTTTACGAAGCTCTGGACTTCACCCCCGAGCGCCAGACGCACGGCGCGCCCTACACGCTGGTGCACACCTACATGGCCCACCACCAGGGCATGACCATCGTGGCGCTGGCCAATGTGCTGCTGGGCGGGGTGGCCCAGCGCTGGGGTGTGGCGCATGCCCGCATCGAGGCCGTGTTGCCGCTACTGCAAGAGCGCGCACCGCGCGAGCTGCCCTCGCTGCGCCTGGCACCACCGCGCCTGCCGCTGCACACCCGCCAGCAAAAAACGCCCGACCATGTGCGCGCCGTGGTGCCCGGTGCGCAGGCGCTGGAGCCCACCCACCTGCTGGGCAACGGCCGCTACAGCGTGACCCTGCGCCCCAACGGCGCGGGATGGAGCCGCTGGCACCAGACCGGCATCACCCGCTGGCGTGACGACGCCCTGCGCGACGAACACGGCAGCTTCATCTATGTGCGCGCCGCAGGGGGCGTGCCAGTGTCTACCACCAGCCACCCCGCCCCCGATGCGAAAGCGGTGTACCGCAGCGTGTTCCACACCGACCGTGTGTGCTTTGACGCCCTGTGGCCCGGCCTGAAGGTGCACACCACCGTGTGGGTGAGCCCGGAGGACGACATTGAGCTGCGCCGTGTGGAGGTGAGCAACCTGGGCACCGAGACGCTGGAGCTGGAGCTGATCTCGGCGCTGGACATCACGCTGACCAGCCACGCCGCCGACGAGGCCCATCCGGCCTTCTCCAACCTCTTCATCACCGCGCACTGGCTGCCTACCGAGCGGGCTCTGCACTTTGTACGCACCCCGCGCCTGCAAACCGAAGCCACGCTGCATGCCGCCCACTTTGTGGCCCATGCCGAGGGCCAAGTGCAAGGCCTGCTCTACCAGACCGACCGCCAGCACTGGCTGGGCCGCAACCACACCCCCGACCGCCCCCTGGCGCACCTGCACCCCGTGCCCACAGATCCGAGTGAACCGAACAAGCCCACCGTGCTGGACACGGGCCTGGACCCTGTGGCAGCCCTGGGAGTGCGCCTGCGCCTGGAACCCGGCGGGCAGGCGTGCATCACGTTTGGTACGGCGGCCTCGCCCAACGCCGTGACGCTGCGCGCCATCGTGGACAAGTACCGCCAGCCCAGCTATGTGGAGCGTGCCTCGGCCATGTCGGCCACGCTGGCCAGCATCCAGTGGGCATCGCACCGCCCGCACCGCGACTACCTGCCCGCCCTGCAAGTGCTGACCACCGCCTTGGTGCTGACACTGCCCAAGGTCGATGCGCCCGGCACCCATGTGCTGGGCATGCCGCAAGCCCCTTCGCGCGTGTGCGACCGCCGCGTGCTGTGGCAGCTGGGCCTGTCGGGAGAGCGGCCGCTGGTGCTGGTCACCGCCGGGCCGCCCCAAGGCATGGGCCTGCTGCGCACCCTGGCCCAGGCCCTGCGCGAATGGGCGCACGGCGGTGTGACCTGCGACCTGGTGGTGCTCAGCAGCGAGCCCCACTCTTACCTGATGCCGCTGCAGCGCGAGCTGACACTGCTGCGCGAGCACCACGACGCCGACCTGCTGGCCCACACCGGCCCGGCGGTGACCAGCTTGCGGGTGCTGCGGCTGGATGAGTTGTCGGCCGAGCAACTGGGCACCCTGGCCAGCCTGGCGCGCATCACGTTGCAGGCTGACGGCCATGCACTCATGCACCAGGTCAAGGCCTGGGTGGCAGCGCACGGCGCAGCGCGGGGGGGCGCAGGCGGTGGCTTGGGTGCGGGTGCCAGCCTTTGGCGCGGTGGCGCCTGCGACGACGTGCCCACCCACGCAGCCCACGGGGCCGTGCCCGCGCCGGTAGGGCAGTTTGCGCCCGTCACCGGCACGTTCGGGTTTGAGGTGTCGCCGCAGCTGCGGCCCACCCGGCCCTGGGTGAATGTGCTGGCCAACCCGCACCTGGGCACCCTGGTGTCTGAAACCGGCGGGGGCAACACCTGGGCGGGCAACAGCCGCCTGAACCAGCTCACGGCCTGGTCGAACGACCCCGTGGCAGACCCCACGGCCGAGTGGCTGCTGCTGCAAGACCGCCGCACCCGCGAGGTATGGAGCCTGACGCCTTCGGCCTGGGGTGCTGGCGTGCCCTATCGCGTGGAGCACGCGCAGGGCACCACCACCATCACCCACCGCCGTGGGCCGCTGCAGGTGGTGGTGCGCTGGTGTGTGGACGCAGCCACCGCCGTCAAGCAGGTGCATGTGCAGGTGACCAACCTGGGCACGCAGCGTGCCCATTTGCGCACCGTGGCCATGGTGGAGTGGATGCTGGGCGAAAAGCGCAGCGACCGCGCCACACTGACCACCCGGCCCTTCTTTGAACAGGCCGATACCCTGGCGCAGCCCGGCGAGCGGCTGCAGGGCCTGCTGTGCACCCAGACCGAGGCGGCTGCTGGGCTGGGCGGGGGTACGGCGTTTTTCTGCGAGGCATCGGCCGGGGCAGGGGCCGAGGAACGGTCGAACGACAGCATGGACTGGACCTGCGACCGCAGCGAGTTCTGGGACGCACGCGGCCGCTTGGTGCTGCCGCTGCAACTGGGCCAGCGCAGCGGCTTTGGGTTGGACCCGTGCGCGGCGCTGTCGCGCCTGGTCACGCTGCGCCCAGGGGCCTCGTTTGCGCGGGTGTACCTGCTGGGCTATGCCGCCACCGAGGCCGCGGCCCGCGCACTGGCCCAGCAGGCCGCAGGCGTGGCCGCAGCCGCCCGCGAGCAAGCCACGCTGGCGCACTGGAACACCCTGCTGAGCGCCACCCAGGTGCGCACGCCCGACCCGCTGCTGGATGTGCTGGTCAACCGCTGGCTGCTGTACCAAACCGTGTCCTCGCGCCTGTACGCCAAGGCGGGCTTCTATCAGGCAGGCGGTGCCACGGGCTACCGCGACCAACTGCAAGACACCATGGCCTTGGTGTGGGCCCAACCGGGCCTGCTGCGCGCGCAGATCGTGCTGTGCGCTTCGCGCCAGTTTGAGGCGGGCGATGTGCAGCACTGGTGGCACGCGCCGGGCGGCGCGGGCGTGCGCACGCATTTTTCAGACGACCTGCTGTGGCTGCCCTTTGCCTGCGCGCACTACCTGCAGCACACCGCCGACAGTGCGCTGCTCAATGAGCAGGTGTCTTTTTTGCAAGGCGCCGAGATCCCCGAAGGGGCGGAGGATGTGTACGAAACCCCGCACACCAGCGGTGCCACGGCCAGCGTGTACGAGCATGCCGCCCGCGCCATCGACCACAGCTTGCGCGTGGGTGCCCATGGCCTGCCGCTGATGGGGGGCGGCGACTGGAACGACGGCATGAACCGCGTGGGCGATGGCGGGCAGGGCGAATCGGTGTGGCTGGGGTGGTTTCTGTGCACCATCACCCGCGCCTGGATTGCGCTGGCCCGCCAGCAGGGCGACTTGGCCCGCGTGCAGCGCTGGGGCGACGCCCTGGCCGGCTGGCGCGCGGCGCTGGCCACCACCGCGTGGGACGGCGACTGGTACCTGCGCGCCTTTTTTGACGACGGCACGCCCCTGGGCACGCACACCCGGGCCGAGGGGCGCATTGACCTCATTGCCCAAGCCTGGGCCGTGCTGTCTGGTGAGGCCAGCCAAGTGCGCCAGCATGGCGCCATGCAGGCCGTGCAGACACACTTGGTCAACCCGGGTGCAGGGCTGATCCAGTTGCTGGCACCGCCGCTGGTGCAGGCGCGGCCCAGTGCGGGCTATATCCAGGCCTACCCACCGGGCGTGCGCGAGAACGGCGGCCAGTACGCCCACGCGGGCGTGTGGGCGCTGATGGCCGCCGCCACACTGGGCGTGCAAGACCCCCGCAATGCCGAGGCAGCCCAGGTGCCCTACCGGTACTTCACCTACCTGAGCCCCGCCCACCGTGCGCGGCACCCGGTGTGGGGCGCGCAGTACGGGGTGGAGCCCTATGTCATGGCGGCAGACGTCTACAGCCAGCCACCGTACGTGGGGCGCGGCGGCTGGAGCTGGTACACCGGCGCTGCGGGTTGGCTGCACCGGGCGGCGGTGGAGTCCATCCTGGGCCTGCAGATGAGCGCACACGAGCTGTTTGTGGCGCCCTGCATGCCGCACGACTGGCCGGGTGCCGAAATCACCCTGGTGCGCGGCCAGCACACCCTGCGGCTGGTGCTGGTGAGGGTCTCATCGACCATGGCGCTGTACCTGCTGCCGCCCAACGCCCCCGCAGGCGCCCGCCTGCTGCAGGCCGGCGAGCCGCTGCGCTGGGCAGACCTGCCGGGCAGTGCGTGCTTTGTGATCCCTCTGTATGCCCCGGCGATGGCCAACGCGCAGGATGAGTCCCTGGGCTCCGTTACATCCCTCTAATTCCATTTCCACATCATTCCGGACTAGGCGCGAAGCCGCAGACAGTGCTGAAGCACGGCAAGGCGAAGCAACAACGTCAGGGGTGTTTTAGAAATGGAATCACCTGGCACCGGACCCCAGCCCGCGCCCCCTCGGGTGGACAAGGCGGGGTCGTTTCCGGCCTAGGAGCCTCTGCAAGGGATGTCCTGCATAACCCTCGCGAGGCGGTGATAGTGCGGGTCGGGATGGGCCACAAGGCGTCTTTTTGCAGCCAATAGCCGTGCTATTGGCAAGAAAAGCAACGCAGTGGACCGCCCGAAGCCGTGCATCACAGTCCGCAGGGAGTTATGCAGGACATCCCAAGGTCTTTTCGCGGCAGGCCTACCCTATGTGCGGTACCGTACAGACTGTGCGCGGCCCGGCATCGCACACTGGACTTTGCGCAATGTGGCGGCAGCCAGGGAGGGGTGCCGCCCCTGTGGCGTACCGCCACGCCATCTCACGACGACGAAGGGGTCCGCTATTCACACCACCGATTCCCCCCTGAACAACCAGCTGCTGGCCGCGCTGCCCGCAGCCGATATGCAGCGCTGGTTGCCGCTGCTGGAGCCTGTGGACCTGTCGCTCGGGCTGGTGCTGTACGAATCCGGCGCTCACATGCCCTATGTGTACTTTCCCACCAGTGCCATCGTGTCGCTGCTGTATGTGCTGGAAAGCGGCGCATCGGCAGAGATTGCCGTGGTGGGCTATGAGGGCGTAGTGGGCGTGTCGATCTTCATGGGCGGCGGCTCCACCCCCAGCCGAGCCGTGGTGCAAAGCGCCGGGCGGGGCTACCGGCTCAGCGCCCAGGCCATCAAGGCAGAGTTTGAGCGCTCGGGCCCTGTCATGCACCTGATGCTGCGCTACACCCAGGCCCTCATCACCCAGATGGCGCAAACCGCCGTATGCAACCGCCACCACTCGCTGGACCAGCAACTGTGCCGCTGGCTGCTGCTGAGCCTGGACCGGCTGCAAGGCAACCAGCTGGTGATGACGCAAGAGCTGATCGCCAACATGCTGGGTGTGCGCCGCGAAGGGGTGACCGAAGCTGCCATGAAGCTACAAAAGGCTGGCCTCATCAGCTACGCCCGGGGGCATATCAACGTGCGCGACCGCCCCGGTCTGGAAGCACGCACCTGCGAGTGCTACGAGGTGGTGAAAAAAGAGTACGACCGGCTGCTGCCCAAGGGTGTCGCCAGCTAACTCATTGCCTGCTGCTCTGTGTTCGGTATCAGACAGTCACGCCCCCCACAAGCGCCCACACTGAGCGCAGACCAGCACGGGGTGCTGCCATGCAACGATGCCATTGCGGCATTGCGAAACGGGCAGTCCACCGCGCAGTCTTCAGGCTGCGGCCCCTTCGGACTGCGCTGATTCCTTTGTGAAGCGCACTGCATGCACCGCCCTGAAAACAAACTCCTTCGCCAACTGCCGCAGGCAGCACGCCAACAACTGCTGGGCCACTGCGAGATGTGCGAGCTGCCACTGTCCACCGAGCTGAGTGTGCGCGGGCAGCCGCTGCGCCATGCTTACTTTCCCACCGAGGGCTTTTTGTCGCTGGTGATCGATGTGGACAGCCACCCCGCGCTGGAGGTCGGCATGCTGGGGGCCGAAAGCATGCTGGGCTCTGAACTGGTGCTGGGGTTGGCCGCCACACCCTGGCGGGCGCTGGTGCAAGGCGCGGGCGCCGGCTGGCGCATTGAGGCCACTGACCTGCGCGCGCAATGCGATGCCCTGCCCACCCTGCAAAAGCTGCTGCAGGCCTGCCTGCTGGTGCGGCTGCACCAGCAAACGCTGGCCGCTGCGTGCCAGCGCTACCACCTGATCGCACCGCGCCTGGCCCGCTGGCTGCTGATGAGCCAGGACCGCTCGCGCACCGAGACTTTTCACCTCACGCAAGAATTCATGGCCCTGATGCTGGGTGTGCGCCGCGTGGGGGTGACGGAGGCCGCCAGCCTGTTCCAGGACAGCGGGCTGATCTCGTACCACCGGGGTGAACTGACCGTGCTCAACCGCAAGGCGCTGGAGGCCGAGGCTTGCAGTTGCTATGCGGCAGACAAGGCCATCTATCAGCGCCTGATGCACATGGGTGCGTAGGCGCTGGAGGGGATGGCGAACTGAACACGTTGAATGGGAAGGGACGCGATGAGGAAGGGCTTGCAGGAGACACAGGATGGAAAGGGCCAATGCCTCCCCCTTGCCCCTTGCAGCCTCTTCTTCACACTCAAGGCTTGATGAGCAACTCGTCCTGGATGCTGCCGATGCCCAAGACGCGGTAGGCCAAGGCCCTCATGGGCGAAACCGTGGGGCTGTACGACCGACCGCCAGCGTCGTCTGCAGCCAACGGGCTGCTGAGTGCGGGGAAGTCGTCGGGGGTGGCCTGCTCGGCCTCTACCCCTTCATCGTGCCTGCCATAGTCCATCGCGGCGTAGGCGACGCCCGGAACGAAGATGAAACTGCTCACCTTGTGCACGCCGCGCACGCTTTGGGCCACAAACACGGCCAGGTCGCGCTGGGTGGCATCGTCCACCCGCCCGCTGAGCAAGACCACGCCCTGGCGCGCATCCACGCCAATGTAGGCGCTGTTTTGCACGGGCGAGAGCAGCAGCGCCGCTTTCACACGCGAGGTAAGCACGCCGTCTTCCAGGTAGGCACCCGCCTGCGGGCTGACGGGCGCCCAGGCAGTGGCGGTGTCCACACGCTGGCAGCCCTGCAGGGCCAGCAAGGCCAGCACGCCACCGCAAAGGGCGGCTGAACCGACCTGCCCGCGCGAGCGGCGAAGGCGTTGGACATGGGGTATTTGGCGGCGCATGGAAATGACCCTCAGAAGGTGAAAGCCACCGAGCAGCAGCCTCTGCAGCCACTGTCTCACGCGGGGGCACCGCCGTCTGTTCGCAGGCGCACCATAGGTGCGTGCTACGCCAGTGGAGCACCGGCATCGCCACAGGGAAGTTACAAACAAATTGCTATATTTTTAATAGCCTTCAGCGCTTCATTAACAAGCGCTAGAGGGCTATTTCATCGCTAACCCCACAGCCCCGCCGCGTGCCCCCGCGTAAAAGCCTCTTCAAACACCGAGTAGCCCGACCAGTCGCTGTGCGCAAAGGCCAGCCGCGCGGTGGCTGGGGTGGGGATGGGGCGCTGGCGCTCTCCATTCAATAGCAGTTTGCGCTTGCTCTGTGCGCCCTGCAACCCGATTTGGCTTAAAAACTGCTGCCCGCCCGGCACAGGGATGGACATGGCGTGTCCGTAGCGGGTGACCTGCACGCGGGTGGCGCGCTGCAGCAGGTCGGGGTGCGGCCCGGCCAGCGATGACAGGGCCGCCCTGCCCCAGTGTTCGGCGCTGTGGGTGGCCAGTTGCTGGCGCGCATCGGGCACATCGCCCAGGGCCTGGTAGTAGGTGAGCACGGTGGCGCCGGGGCGGGGGTCGAGCTTTTGGTGTGTGGCATCCACATAGCCCAGGCCACCGGGGTTGGTGTCGCCGTAGATGACGTTGTCCCACGCCGGGGCGGCGCCTGGGCGGTCGGTCAGTGCCGTGCCCAGGTGGATGTTGGCCACCAGCCAGGGCGCCCACTGCAGGCGCTGGGCCGCTTGGGCCAAGAACGCTGGCGGGTTTTGCACCACGCGGGCGGCCACAAACACGGGCAGCGCCACAACGCAGCGCGGCGCCTGCCAGCGCTCCACGTTGCCGGTTTGGTGGTTGTAGGCGTCCACCTCCACGCCGCGCCGGGTTTCGGCAATGCGCAGCACGCTGGTGGCGGTGCGCAACTGGCCCGCGGCCTTCAGCGGTGCCATGAGCTGCTGGGTGAGCCAGCCGTTGCCCTCGGGCCAGGTGAGCACGCCTTCGCGGTCTTCGGCCACGGCCTCGCCGGGCGCGTGAAAGCCGTGGCGGCTGGCAAAGTAGTGCAGCCCGGCCCAGGCCGATACGCGGGCGATGCCTGCACCGTAGTCGTCGCGGCAGCAGTAGTCCAGGTACCAGCGCAGGTGCGCGTCGTCCAGGCCCTGCTGCTGCAACCATGCTTCAAACGTTATAGCATCCAGCGCTTGATGGGCGGGCGCCAGGCCGGTTTTTGGGTTCAATGCTGCAAACAGCGGCATGGTGAAGCGGGCGGCGCGGCTGGCGGCGTCTACCGCCTGGGCAAAGCGGCGGTATTGGGCCAGGGTGGATTCGCCCACGCCTTGCACGGGCAGCAGGCCTTCTTGCCACTCGTGCTCAAAGTACAGGCGCTCTTGCGGGCTGTGGCACAGGTGGCGGCCACCCTCGCCGCCGTATTCCCAGCGCCCGGCCACGCGCTGGCGCAGGCCCAGTTCTTCGAGCAGGTCTTGCACCTCGGGCGCGTGGTCGCCGGGCACGGGCAGGTAGTGCGCGCCCAGGGGGCAGGCCACACCGTTCACGGCACCGGCCCGGCTGTTGCCGCCTGCGGTGTCTTCCAACTCCAGCAGGGCAAAGTCGTGCACCCCGGCCAGGCGCAGGCTGCGCGCGGCGGCCAGCCCCGCCACACCGCCCCCGGCGATGATGACCTGGGCACGGCGCACCACGGCAGGCTCTGGCAAGGTGCCCTGGGCCAACAGGTCGCGCAGTGTGTGGCCGCGCTCCATGTCGATGCCTGCAAAGGCGTATTCGAGCGCAGGCGGCGGGCTCTGGCAGCCGCTGAGCAGCGAGGCCGCAGACAGACTGGCCACCGAGGCGGCGGCCCCGGTCACAAAGTGGCGTCTTTGCATGGTCAGTCGGCCCACCGGGCGCGGATGTCTAGCAACTGGGGCAACAGCGGGATGAACAGCGCCACCAGGGCCGGGTCAAAGTGCTTGCCCGCCTGGGCGGTGATGTGGTCCATGGCCTCTTGCACGGGCCAGGGCGCTTTGTAGGGGCGGCGGGTGGTGAGGGCGTCGAACACGTCGGCCACGGCCACGATGCGGGCGGACAGCGGGATCGCCTCGCCCGCCAGCCCACCGGGGTAGCCGCTGCCGTCCCACTTCTCATGGTGGGCCAGGGCGATCTCGCGGGCCAGGTGCAGCACGCCCGAGGGGTGGTGGCCAATGATCTCGGCGCCGATCTCGGGGTGACGGCGCATGGTGTCCCACTCGCTAGCGTCCAGCGGGCCGGGCTTGCGCAGCACGGCGTCGGGGATGCCGATCTTGCCCACATCGTGCATGGGCGCCGCATTGAGCAGGTCTTCGGCCCAGGCGGGGCTGCAGCCCGCCGCCAGCGCCAGCAACTGGGCAAAGTGGCTCATGCGGATGACGTGCAGGCCGGTCTCGTTGTCCTTGTACTCGGCCGCGCGGCCCAGGCGTTGCACGATCTGCAGGCGGGTCTGGCGCAGCTCGTCCATGCGCACCAGCGACAAGTGTGTGCGCACCCGTGCGCGCACCACGGGCGGGCTGACGGGCTTGGTGATGTAGTCCACCGCGCCTGCATCAAAACCGGCCGTTTCGTCCTGGCTGTCGCTGAGCGCGGTGATGAAGATCACGGGAATGTGGGCAGTGGCAGCGTCGGCCTTGAGGGCGCGGCACACGGCGTAGCCGTCCATGTTCGGCATCATGATGTCCAGCAGCACCAGGCCGGGCTGCTGCTCGCGCGCCACCTGCAGTGCGCGCTCGCCTTCGGTGGCAAACAGCAGGCGATAGTCGGCTTGCAAAACGTGGCGCAGTACCTGCAGGTTGGTGGGCTCATCGTCCACCAGCAGCAGGCGGGGGCGCTGGTCTGGGGCCTGTTTCATGCGGGGGTCTCCGTGGGCTCGTCGATCCAGTGGGTGCGCAGCTGCTGCAGCTGCACCAGCGCCTGGTCGAAGTCAAAAGTATCGATTGCTTCCTGCAGTCGCTCCATGGCGTCACCGGGCAGCAGCTGCGCCAGCAAGTCCAAAGGCGGCTGGGCCAGCTCAGAGCGTGCCAGCCCCTGTGCCAGGGCCTGCGCCGCCGCCAGGGCCTGTGCGCGCTGCGCAGGCGCCAGCGGTGCGTGCTGGCCCACGCCGGGGGCAGGTGCTGCGGCTGCGTCGGCCTCGCTGGCCAGGGCCTGCTGCACGGCCAGCAGGGCGGCGGGCAGTGCGGCCACCAACGGGACCAAGGCGGTGCGGTCCATCGCACGCGCGGCTTCTTCGATGCGCCGGGCCAGGGTTTGCAGGGGCATCAGCGCCAGGTTGGCCGCCGCCCCGCGCAGGCGGTGGGCCAGGGCGCGCGCGCTGTCCAGGTCGCGTTGGGCCACCAGGGTCTGCAGTGTTGCGGGGGTGGCCTCGTGCTCGCCCACCAGGCGCGCAATGGCATCGCGCAGCAGCGCGCGCTGGCCCCACAGCTGGGTGCCGCGCTCCCAGTCGATCACGCCCTGCGCCTGAGGGGCTGGCACCACCGCTGGGCTGCTGAGCGCAGCCGCTGCAGTGAGTGCGCCCCAGTCCGAGGCCGCATCGGGCTGCAGGTTGAGCACCCGTGCGATCTCGCGGAACAGCCGTGCAGGCTCCAGGGGCTTGCTAGCAAAGCCGTCCATGCCCGCAGCGCGGGCGTTACGGCGGTCTTGCTCCAGCACGCTGGCCGACAAGGCAATCACCGGCACGGGCTTGCGGCGCTGCGCCTGTTCAAACGCGCGGATGCGGCGCGTGGCCTCCAGGCCGTCCATGCCGGGCATTTGCAGGTCCATCAGCACCACATCAAAGCGCCCCTGTGCGTACGCCTGCACGGCCTCCTCGCCGTCGCGCGCGACGGTGACCTGGTGGCGGCCACGGTCCAGCTGGATTTGCAGCAGCTCGATGTTGGCGGGCACATCGTCCACGGCCAGCACGCGCAGCGGGGGCAGTTGTGCTGCGTGGCTGGGGGTGGCCACGGCCTCGGTGGCCTGGCCGATGGGCAGGGGTAGGCGCACGGTGAACGTGGTGCCCACCCCCAGGGTACTGCGCACGCCGATGGTGCCGCCCATCAACTCGACGAGTTGGCGGGAAATGGTGGTGCCCAGGCCTGTGCCACCAAACTGGCGGGTGGTGGACGCATCGGCCTGCGCAAAGGGGTCGAAGATGCGGTCCAGGTGCTGGGCTGCGATGCCAATGCCGGTGTCCTCCACCTCCATCACCAGCGAGCCGTCCTGGTAGTCCAGCCGCAGCAACACATGCCCTTGCTGGGTGAACTTGAGCGCGTTGCCCAGCAGGTTCAGCAGCACCTGCTGCAGCCGCAGCGCATCGCCGCGCAGGTAGGTAGGCACCTGCTCGGTGGCCAGGCATTGCAGCTCCAGCAGCTTCTTGGCGGCGTGGATGCGCAGCGAAGCCAGGATCTGCTCACACACTTCCAGCAGCGAGAAGTCGGCAATCTCCAGCTCTACCGCGCCTTTTTCGAGCTTCGCGGTGTCCAAAATATCGTTGAGCAGGCGCAGCATGGAACGCGCCGAATGCTGCACCGTGCCCAGGTGGCGGCGCTGCTGGGGTTCCATGGGGGTGTCGAGCAGCGCTTCGGTGAAGCCGATGATGGCGTTCATGGGCGTGCGGATTTCGTGGCTCATGTTGGCCAGGAAGGTACTGCGCGCGGCAGCGGCCTGCTCGGCGCGGTCCTTGGCGGCGCGCAGCTCTTGCTCCATGGCGCGGCGCTCGCTCAGGTCGGTGGCAAATTTCACCACCTTGAAGGGCTGGCCCTGCGCATCAAAGATGGGGTTATAGGTGGCCTGGATCCAGATGCGCTGACCGTCTTTGCCCAGGCGCAGGTACTCGCCGCCGTCCAGTTTGCCATCGCGCAGTTGCTGCCAGAACTCGTCGTAGGCGGCGCTTTGCGCATAAGCGCTCTCGCAGAACATGCGGTGGTGCAGGCCGACGATTTCATCCAACCGGTAGCCCATGAGTTCGCGAAAATTGGCATTGGCCGTGAGCACGTTGCCCTGCAGGTCAAACTCGGCCACCGCCAGGGCGCGGTCAATGGCGCGCACGGTGCTTTCAAACTCGGCGTTGCGCTCTTTGAAGACCGTCATGTCCATGATGACGCCGTCGATCCACTGCACCTGGCCATCGTCGCCCACCACGGGGCGTCCGCTTTCAGACACCGAGCGCACGCGGCCCTGGCGGTCCAGCAGGCGGAATTCAACGTGGTAAGGCCGACACTGAGCGACGGCGGACGACACCTCTTCCCACAGGCGGGGCACTTCTTCGGGCAAGGTGAGCTGCGTAAAGTTGACGCGGCCCTCCAAAAAATCCTGCGGTTGCCAGCCCGTCAGGGCCGTCACGGCATCGCTGACGAACAGCATGGTCCAGTCCGCGTCGTAACTGCAGCGAAACGTCACCCCGGGGATGTTGCCCATCAAGGAGCGCAGGCGCTGTTCGCTGCGTTGCAGCTCTTGCTCCATGGCGCGGCGCTGGCTCAGATCGCCGATGAAGCCCACAAACACCGGATCACCATCGAGCCGAACGCGCCCCACCGACAGGCGAATGGGCACGGTGCTGCCATCGCGCCGCAGGGCCTGCACCTCGCGGCTGCTGGAGCCCACAATGCTGCCGCCCTGGCCGCTGAGATAGCGCTGCAGGTACCCATCGTGGCGCGAGCGGTCGGGCTCGGGCATGAGCATGGACACGTTCTGACCCACCACTTCGCTGGCGTGCCAGCCCAGAATGCGCTCGGCCGCCGCGTTGAACGACTGCACCAGCCCCCGGGCGTCGATCATCACGATGCCATCTGCTGCCGTGTCGGCAATGGCCCGCAGGCGCGATTCGCTCTGGCGCACCTTCATGAACATCTGGCGGTAGCGCAGACCGGCATTGACCGCGGCCACCAGCAACCCGATCACCACCGCCACCCCGGCTATTCCTAACGCCAAGGGCGTGCCATCGGCAGCGGCCAGCAGCTCCAGTTCGTCGGGTTCATCAATGAAGCGCAGCGCAGCCATGCCGGTGTAGTGCATGCCTGCAATCGCCAGGCCCATCACCGCGCCAGCCGCCCAGTCCAGGCGCTGCCTGCGCCAGCGCACCACGCGCTCCAGTCCAAAGCGTACCCACAGCGCCACGATGGCCAGCAGCACCGCCACCAGCACCGACGCGGCAAAGCCCCAGGGGTCGTAGCGCATGACGGAGGCCCACTGCGATGCCGCCATGCCGATGTAATGCATGGCCCCAATGCCCGCACCCACAAACACCCCACCCACCACCAGCGCCAGGCGGCCAATCTCACGGCGCATCAACAGCCCCAGCGCCACCCACGAGGCCAGCACGCTGGGCAACATGGACAGCACCGTGGTGACGGCGTCAAACCGGCCCCGCGCGCACACCGCAAAGGCCAGCATGCCAATGAAGTGCATGGACCAGATGCCCCCGCCCAGCGCCAGTGCCCCCGAGCCCCGCGCCAGTTGTCGCGTGAGCCCCACATCGGCCTGGCGCGCCAGGGCGGCCATCTGCAGCGCCAGCACCGAGGCCAGCATCGCCATCACCACCGACAGCGCCACCAGCCAGGGGTTGTGCTGCGCCCACAGCATGGGGTAGACCTGCGCGTTGCTGATGAAAAATTGGTCCAGCATGGAATCCACCTGTGTGATCGGAGCCTGGTGCGGTGAACAAAACCCAGCAAAGCAGAGCGGCACCCTGCCGCCAGGGGCGTTTTGTGAACCGCGCCCAAGGCGCTTGTTTCCAGCGGTTACCGCCTGTTTTTTGGCATGGTAGCGGCAATACGGGCCGCGCATCGCCAAAGCCTGAGCGACGCCCCTAGAACCCCATGGGGCCACGGCACGTGCTCCCCGCCGCGCCCAGCCGCGGGGCTCAGTGCGCCACCACCTTGCCCCATTCGCGCTCGTAGGTGTGCACCAGCACCTGGTTGGACAGGCGGTTGACCTCGGCAGGCACCCGCGCCATGTCCAGCGGAAAGTCAAACAGCAGCGGCAGCGTTTGCGGGCTCAGGAACTGCAAGCCACCGGGCAGCGCATCGGGCATGCGCCAGGGGCGGCGGCTGGCCAGCACGTAGCCCCACTCGCCAAAGCTGGGCACATGGGCGTGGTAAGGGGCTGTGCGCAAGCCCACCGATTCGATGGTGCCCACCACCGTCCAAAAACTCTGGCGCGCCACCAGGGGCGAGGTGGTTTGCACCACGGCGTAGCCGCTGGCCGACAAGCGTTTGTCCAGCAGCGAATAGAAGCTGTTGGTGTATAGCTTGCCGATGGAGAAGTTGGTCGGGTCCGGGAAGTCCACCACGATGACGTCAAAAGTGTCTTCCCCTTGTTGCAGCCACTGGAAGGCGTCGGTGTTGACGATGTGCACCTTGGGGTTCTTCAGCGCGCCGCCGTTCAGCCGCGCCAGTGTGGGGTGCTCGGTGAAGGTGCGGGTCATGGCCGGGTCCAGCTCCACCAGCGTGACGGATTCGACCGAGGGGTATTTGAGAATTTCGCGCACCGCCATGCCGTCCCCGCCGCCCAGCACGGCCACGCGCTTCGGACGGCCGTGCGCCGCCATGGCCGGGTGCACCAGGGCCTCGTGGTAGCGGTACTCGTCACGCTCGGCAAACTGCAGGTTGCCGTTGAGGAACAACCGGTGCCCGGCCTTGCCGTGGGTGACCACGATGCGCTGGTAGGGCGATGCGGTGCTGAACACCACGCGGTCCTGGTAGAACTTGTCTTCGGCCAGGGTGGTGATGTGGTCGGCCCCGGCAAAGCCCGCCAGCAGCGCCAGCAGCACCATCACGCAGGCCACCGCATGCGCCCGCAGGCGGCGCAGCTCCGCGCGAAACAGCCACACCGCCCACAGCGCCACCGCCGCGTTCATCAGCCCAAACAGCAGCCCCGTGCGAATAAGCCCCAGGTGCGGCACCAGCAGCAGCGGAAAGGCCATGGACACGGCCAGCGCGCCCAGGTAATCAAACGTGAGCACCTGCGACACCAGGTCCTTGAGGGCGGTGTTGCGCTTGAGGATGCGCATGACCAGCGGAATCTCCAGCCCCACCAGCGTGCCCACCATGAGCACCATGCCGTACAGCAAAAACCGAAAGGCCCCCGGCGCATACGCATTGGCCAGAAACAGCGTGGCAGGCAGCGCCCCGCCAATCAACGCCACCAGCAGCTCAATGCGCAAAAAATGCGCGGGCAGCTGCCGATCAAAGTACCGCGACAGCCACGACCCCACGCCCATGGCAAACAGGTAGGTGCCGATGATGGTAGAGAACTGCAGCACCGAATCGCCCAGCACATACGACGCCAGCGCCCCCGCCGCCAGCTCGTAAAGCAGGCCACAGGCCGCCACCACGAAGACGCTGATGAGCAGGGCAACGTCGATGGGGCGGGGGCCTGGGGTGGGCCGTTCAGGCGCTGCGGCGCCCGGCGCTGGGTGTGAGGTGGAAGACATGGGAGAAAGACCAGGCAATGCCCTGACAAATCAACCCGGTATTGTGGGGGTGAATGCCCTGGCCTCTGCCCGCCAAACCCCGACAGCAACGGGCAGTATGGCGTCCACGCTACACACAGGCGCCCTCAGGGGCAAGGCGCTCAGAACTGGTAGTTCACGCTCAGCAGCACGCTGCGCGGGGCACCGGGCATGCTGGCAGAGCGCCAGTATTCCTTGTCCAGCAGGTTGGACAGGGCCAGGGTGGCGCTCCAAGGGGCAGCGCGCCAACCGATCAAGGCGTCCCAGCGGGTATAGCCAGGCAGGCGCGTGGTGTTGGCCTCGTTGGTGTAGCGGCTGCTGGTGTGCGTGACCCCCAACTCTCCGTACCAGGCCCCCTCGGGCGCGTAGCGCACGAACAGATTGCCGTTGCGCTTGGCCGTGTCGCGCAAAGTTTTGCCTTCGTTGGCAGGCACGCTGCGGTCCTCCACGACCTTGGCGCTCATCAAACCGATGCCACCGCGCACGTACCACGAAGGCGCAACGCGCCCTGCGGCACTCCACTCAATGCCGCGCGAGCGTTCTTTGCCCCGCACCATGTACAGCAGAGGGTTGTTCACGGGCTCTGGCTGGTAACGGATGTTGTAGTGCTCCAGCTGGTACACCGCCAGTTGGGTGGACAACTTGCCATCCAGCCAATCGCTCTTGACGCCAGCCTCGATCTGGCGCGAGTGCTGAGGCTCCGCATCAAACACGGCATTGGGATCCACGGACACACTCAGTAGCCCACGCCCTCCATAGGGAGAGAAACTCTTGCTGTAGGAGGTGTAGAGGCTGTGGTCACGCACAGGCTGCCAGACCAGGCCAGCGCGCGGGCTCACAGAATCGCCGCTGGTCGTGCGCTGGGCCCCAGTGAGCTGATTCAAAGTCGTGAAGTCAAAACTGTCGTAGCGGGCACCGACCAGCAACTTCCATTGCGGTGCAAGGTGGATGAGGTCTTGGGCGTACAGCGCTTTGGCTTGCGCCTCATGCAGATTTTGCTGTGACGGGGCGCCTTGAACGGGGCGCACTGCGTTGAGCACCGGATTGAACGGATCGACAAACCCGTTGCTGTTGGCGGTAGAGAACAAACGGGGGTTGCGCACCTCCTCGCTGTGCTCCAGACCCACCAGCAATTCATGGCGCATGCCAACCACATCCATCCGGCCACTGAGGTCAAGGGTGTGGTTCGTCGTCTTGTTACTGGTTTCCTGCCAGGCGTAGCTCTGGCGTACGCGGCCTGGGTTGGAGCAAGCCACGCCCGCCGATGTACGGCCCTGCGCGTTGCAGTAGGTACCTGCAAAGTAGTGATCAAAGTCCTGGCTGGCCTCGCGCTTGCTGGCCACCCAGCGCAGGCTCCAAGCGGCATTGAAGTCGTAGCTCAGGTCTGATCGGAGCACGCGCAGGCGGTCTTCCACATAGTCTCCAGGCTGCGCAAACCCTTGCCGAATAGACACCCCCGCAGGCAACTGATCGTAGGCAGGCCCACGGTCGGGCACGCGCCATACGTTGTCGTAGGTGTACTGCCCCGTCCAGCGCAGGCCGGTACGTGTGTCCACCGTGATGCTGGGCGACACCATCTCGTTCTTGTTGCGGATGCCACTGCGAAAGCTGTGCGCCTGCTCGCGGTCCGCCGTCAGGCGCACGGCCACGTTGGGGTTGATGACCTTGTTGATGTCGAGGGTGCCACCGTAGTTGTCCCACGAGCCGCCTCGCAGGGTCAGGCTGCTCTTGGCATCAAAGCGGGCCTGTTTGCTGACCAAGTTGATCACCCCACCGCCCGCGCTGCGGCCATACAGCACCGATGCGGGGCCTTTGAGGATTTCAATCCGTTCGACGTTTGCGGTGCTGCGGCGCACCTGGCCACTTTCGCGCACGCCGTCGCGGTAGATATCGCCCGAGTCCGCTGCAAAGCCCCGGATCATCACGCCCTCGCCGCGCATGTCGTAGCTGGTGTTGACGCCCGGCACGCCATCGAGCATGGTGGCCAGGTCGTTGATGCCGTAGCTTTTGTACTTGTTGACTTCCAGCGTGTCGATGGTCTGCGGAATGTCTTTGGGCGCCATGTAGGTCTTGGTGGCGGTGGTCACGCCTTCGGGGCGCACATCGTCAGGGTCATATTGCGCGCCCGTGACCTGCACGGCCGGCAGTTCTGCGGCCGTGCGCGGAGTGTCCTGCGCCAGGGCCTGGCCGCCCCAAGAGCCAAAACCCACTAAAAGGGCCGCGCCCATGCGGCCCAAAGGAAAACGGGCAGCCTTGCTGCCCGTACTGGAATCAATTGCCATGTCAACGTCCTGAATAGCGCGCGCTTCTTTGCAGAAGGCGCCAAATACTGAACGTCACATCTTAATGCAAACGAGAACAATTATTATTTAATAATTTACCCAGGCGACACATTGGAGCCGCACAGCGCACAGGCTTGCGCGCCAACGACACGTCAATGGATCGCTGCCGCCACGATGATGCTGATGCCCAGGCACATGGCGGCCACCACCAGGCCCAGGGCCTGGTTTTGCTTTTCGACGATTTCGCGCCACAGGTCGTAGGGCGTGATCTTGTCGATGATGATGAAGGCCACCCAGAAGATGATGATGCCCATCAGGGCATACAGCAGCGTGCCGCCGATGGACAGGGGGTGAAGCCATTCGAATTTGGTCATGCGGTTCTCCGGTGAAAGTCTGGTTGTTTCGATGTCATTGCAATGTCATGTGCATGTCACTTGTGCCCGCCGCCGGAGGAGTAGCCTCCGTACGAGCCGCCCGAGCTGCGGTAGCCCGATGAGGAGCAGTTCTCGACCCGGGGGTCGCAGCTGGAGCAGCGGCTCATGAGGATGAGCAAGATGATGATGACCACCGCGATGAGGATGATGGTGCCGCAGCCCATGCCCGACTTGGCCACGAACGGACCGGTGTCGTCACGCTGGAGCACGTCCTTCTTGTCGTCGAGCTTGAAGGCCTTGGCCACCGTGTCACTGCTGAGCTTGTCGCCCGACGACCAGGTGATCTCGTTGGCGCTTTGCTCCAGCGATAGCAGGCCTTTGCTGCTGGCGAAGTCGCGGTTGGAGGTTTTTTGGCCCCGGCTCACCTGCCAGTAGAACTCGCCCAGCACGTAGGTGGTTTCGGCCTCGTAGGTGTACTTGAGGTCGTACTTGGTGCCCATGTACGTGGCCGAGCGGCCGGTGGACGCCAGCTGCGGCGCGCCGGTGGTGGGGCGCACCATGCTCCAGCCTTCTTCGGAGTCGACCAGAAACGCAAAGCCGCGCTTTTGGTTGTAGAGCAGGTACTCGCTCCAGCCAAAGTGTTCGTCGTCGCCAGGCTCCACGCCCATGCGGTGCTGAAAGCCCACCACCTGCCAGTGCACGCCCTGCAGCTGCCCCTTGGTGCCCAGCGGGATGATGGGTTGCACGGGCTCGTCCTGCACGGCAGCGCGCAGCTCGCCGCCCACGCCACTGTCCAGGTTGATGAGGCTGGCGCACGAGCCGCAGGTGAGGCTCTTGGTAGTGGACAGCTGTACCTGCACGGGTGCGCCGCAATGCGGGCAGTTGAACTGGCGGCCTTTTTCTTCCTTGGCCGATGCGTCCTTGAGGCCTTGCAGTTGCAGGTCTTCGAGCAGCACCGAGGTGCCGCGTTCTACATTGGGCGGGGTGTGGCCGTAGTCGATGCTGAGCACTTCGCCGTCGGCGCTGCGCAGCTCCACCATGTCAAACGGCTGGCCCAGGGGCGGCAGTTTGGGCAGCTCGCCCTGGGCCGACAACAGCTGAGCGCGGCCACTGAAGGCCACGCTGTAGCTCTTGCCGTTGATGGCCGTGGTGGCGCCCAGGCGAAAGCGGCTGGCCTCGGGCAGCTCGCGGCCTGGGTTGATCTGGCGGGTGAAGACGTAGGCGCCGTTGTCTTCGCCCAGGCTGGCCATGGTGCCGTCTTGCAAAAACGCCACCCACTCGGTCCAGACCCCGGCCTCGGTTTTGTACTGCAGCCGCCCGATGAGGGTGAAGGGCTGCTCCTTGCCATCGAGCTTGGCGCGCCCACTGGCCATGAGCTGCAGCGGGCTGTGGTCGTCGAACAGCTCGGCCATCTTGCCCAGGCGCGTGAGCACATCGCCACTGCGCACCACGGTGCTTTGGCAGTAGCCGCACACGGCGTGCGTGGATTGCGCGCTCTTGAATTCCACCGGCGCGCCGCAGCCGGGGCAAGGGGCGCGGTAGGCGCGCTGGGTTGGGTCTGTGGCCATGGGCAGGCGATGGGAAGGCGGTGAGCGAGTAGACGTCACCTGCGAACAAGGGCTGAAGGCAAAAATTGCCTCCAGCCCTCATTCAACAAGCGCGAGCAGCTATTGATTTAATAGCAAATTCGGTCAGACCAGCTTTTTCAGCAGCTCTGCCTTCTTGGCGTCGAACTCTTCCTGCGTGAGGATGCCCTTGGCCTTGAGGTCGCCCAGCTTTTCCAGCGTGGCCATCACCTCGTCGGCGCGCACACCCACCGGGGCTGCGGGTACAGCAGCAGGGGCCGCCTGGGCCGCGCCGCCTTGCAGGCCCTGCTGCAGGTTTTGCGCCAGCACCTGGCCCAGCGCCACGCCCGCGCCCAGGCCCATGGCGTCGCCCGCAATACCACCGCCATTGCCCGCACCTTCGGCAAATTTGGGGATGGCCTGCGCCGTCTGGTACTGCATGAACTTGGCCATGTCGTTGCCGACCATGCCCATGCCAATCTTCTGGTCGAGGATCTTTTGCAGCTCTTCGGGCAGCGACACGTTCTGCACGGTCATGGCTTCGAGCAGCAGACCGATCTTGGCAAAAGCGGGTTGCAGCTCTTTGGCCAGCGCGTCGGCAAACGCGATCTGATTGGCCGCCAAATCCAGGAAGGGCAGGCCGCTGCTGGCGATGGCGTTGCTGATGTTTTGCAGCACCAGGCCACGCAGTTGGCCGTCCACCTCGGCCACGGTGTATTCCTCGCGCGTGCCGGAGATTTCGGTGTGGAACAGCTTGGGGTCTGCCACGCGGAAGGCGTAGTTACCAAAGGCGCGCAGGCGCACGGCACCGAAGTCCTTGTCGCGGATGGTGATGGGCTGGGGCGTGCCCCACTTCTGGTCGATCTGCTGGCGGGTGCTGAAGAAGTAGACGTCGCTCTTGAAGGGCGACTCAAAGAGCTTGTCCCAGTTCTTCAGGTAGGTCAGGACGGGCAGCGTCTGCGTGGTGAGCTTGTGCGTGCCGGGGCCAAACACGTCGGCCACTTTGCCTTCGTTGACGAAGAGCGCCATCTGCGACTCGCGAACGATGAGCGTGCCGCCGTTCTGGATTTCCATGTCGCGCATCGGGAAGCGCCACGCCAGGGTGCCGTCGCTGTCTTCAGTCCACTGGATGATGTCAATGAACTGTTTCTTGATGAAGTCCATCAGGGCCATGTGTGCTCCCAGTAGCGCTTGCGCGCTTGCGCTGTTGAAAAGAGAACCATCATAGCAACGGGGGTGTTGCGAAGAAAGAGCACGCGGCGTATGGATTTGGGGCGAGCGGTAACCAGGCATTGCGGAGCCATCGCGCCCGCTTATTCATAGTGACTATCTTTTGTTTAGCCAATGCCAATTGGCATTAGCTATTGAGAATGCCTACCATTTGAACCAGTCCCAGCCGTACACCCGACACTCCCAAGGAGCCCGCCATGTCCCACATCCGCCACATCGCCCGCCAGAACAAGACCATGCTCATGAAAACGGGCAGCTACTACCTCATCCACATCTGCGTGGCGGCCATGGTGGCCTACGCCGTGACGGGCAATCTGCTCGCGTCGCTCACGCTGAGCCTGCTGGAGCCCACGGTGCAAGCGGTGGCGTTTTTCTTCCACGAAAAAGCCTGGGACCGCGCGGCGCGCAACGGGGCGGCCAACCCGACAGCGGAGTTGCCCGCTGCAGCTGCGCAACCTGCCTGAAGGGGCTGCAACCATGCCATCCCACCACGCGCCAGAAACCCCCCACTTGTTTGCCCAATGGCTGTTGCATTGCCTGGCCCAATGGGCTGAGAGCGCCTGATGGCCTGTATGACCCGCAGGCCCGCTGCCACCTTTGAGGGCAGGTGGCAGCGGGTGGCAGCGCTCATGCGGCTCAGTGCCCGGCAAAATCCACCAGCGTGAACAGCGGCAGGCCAGAGTCCCGCAGGCGCTGTGAGCCACCCAGCTCGGGCAAATCGACAATGGCCGCACCCTCGGTGACCGTCGCGCCCAGCTTCTCCAGCAGCCGGCGCCCGGCCATCATGGTGCCGCCGGTGGCGATCAGGTCGTCGATCAACAGAACGCGGTCACCGGGCTTGACGGCATCGGTGTGCAACTCCACGGTGGCGCTGCCGTATTCCAGCTCGTAGGTTTCTTCCACCGTGGTGAAGGGCAGCTTGCCCTTTTTGCGGATGGGCACAAAACCCACGTTCAATTCGTAGGCCACTACGGCGCCCAGAATGAAGCCCCGTGCGTCCAGCCCTGCCACCACATCGGGGCGCAGCGCTTTGTCCATGTAGCGGTGCACAAAGGCATCGATCAACACGCGAAACACCTTGGGGTCTTGCAGCAGCGGCGTGATGTCGCGAAATTGCACGCCCGGCGCGGGCCAATCGGGCACCGTGCGGATGTGTTGACGAAGGTACTGGTTGACGCTGAATGACTGCATGGCAAAAACGGCCTGAGGCCGCAAGGTGAATCCTGAAACACGGGAAAAAGCGCCCCTGCCGGTCAGACCCGGCGCCAGGGCGCTATCGAAAAGACGCTGTGCGGCGCTGCGCCACAACGAAGGGGGCGTATTGTTCCAAATTGTGTGCCATGTCGACCCGTTCTCTGCACAATGGCAGGCACGATGCGCGGATACCGAACATGACTTACGCAAAACAGGGCACAAGCAAGCCGTTCAGCCCAAAGCAAAGGTGGCTGTTGCCTCCCGATTTGCGCAGGAACCTGTTCTAAGTCCTAACGGATGTTCTCGCGCCCCTGGCTGCCTGCCCTCCACCCCAGTCCATGCCCATCACCGTCCTTTTGATTGACAACGATAGGGAACACGCCCAGGCGCTGGTCACTGCGCTGGCAGACCCCTGGCTGGGCTGGCGGGTGGACGTAACCAGCAGCGTGCAGGCCGCCCGCGAGCGCCTGCGCCAACAGGCGGTGGACATTGTGGTGTGCACCCAGCAGGTGGACGACGGTGGTGCCTATGACGTACTGGAAACCCTGCACAGCGTGCCAGCCCTAATCTTGGTGAGGCCCGGCCAGGAGGGCCATGCCGCCCATGCCATGCGCCACGGCTTTGCCGACTTTGCGGTGCAGGACCCCGGACTGAACTACCTGCTGGCCTTGCCCGCGCAGATTGAAGCCGTGCTGGAGCGCAGCACCAGCGCGCGCGCGCGCCGCTCTGCCGAGGCCATGCTGAACCGCCAGCACCGTTTGCTGCAGGCCATTTCGCGGGCGCAGGCGGTGTTCATTGCCAGCGCGCGCCCCCAGGCGGCGTTTGACGCCCTGCTCGAAGAGCTGATGGAGTTGACCCGCAGCAGCTTTGGCATGGTGGGCCATGTGCAGCCCGCCCCCGGCCGTGCCCCGGCCCTGCATGTGCATGCAATGACAGACATCCGCTGGGACGAGGCCACACGCATGCAGACGGTGCGGCGCTCGCAAGACGCGATGGTGTTTGACGAGCCCGCCTCGCTGATCGGCGCCGTGCTGGCCAGTGAAAAGCCGCTGATCGTGAATGACGCCAGCACCGACCCACGCTGCCAGGCCCCGCCGCCAGGTCTGCCCACCCTGCGGACCTGCATGGGCTTGCCCATCCACGCCGCGCAAAATATGGTGGCGATGGTGGTGCTGGCCAACAGCAACAATGGCTACGCCCCAGCGGACATCCAGTTTCTGCAGCCGCTGCTGAGCACCGTAGGCCAGTTGGAGATGGCGCGCCGTGCCCAGGAAGAGCGGCGCAAGGTGGATGCCGAACTGCTGCGCACCAGCGCGCTGCTGTGCGAGAAGTCCAACGCACTGCACGCCACCCTGGCCAGCGTGTCGCAGGGCATCGTCAAGGTCGATGCCGACGGCAAGATCCGCGTCTACAACCAGCGCTACCTGGAGTTGCTGGATCTGCCCGAGGCCTTTTTGGCCAACCAGCCCAGCCACGAAGACATTGTGCGCTTTCAGACCGAGCGCGGGGACTTTGGCATGGGGTTCGAGCTGATCGAGGCCACGGCCCGCGCCTATGTACAGGCCGAGTACGCCACCCAGGGGCGCGGCCACAGCGTGCCCGACAGCTATGTGCGGCGCACACGGGGCGGCCGCTACCTGGAGGTGCGCACCTGCACCATGCCCGACGGCGGCCGGGTGCGCACCTTCACCGATGTGACGGACTACCTGGGCACGGTGGAGGCCTTGCGCCAAAGCGAAGCCCGCTGGCGCAGCCTCACGCACCTGTCGTCAGACTGGTACTGGGAGCAGGACGCGCAGCTGCGCTTTGTGCGACTGGACGGGCGATCGAGCGAAGCCGTCGGCATCCAGGACAACTCCTTTTATGGCCGCACCCGCTGGGAGCTGGACAACACCTTTGTGAACGACACGCTGTGGGTGGAGCATCGGGCCCAGCTGCAAGCCCGCGAGGTGTTCCACGACTTTGAAATCCAGCGCCAGACCCCTTCGGGCGAGATGATGTGCGTGTCGGTCAGCGGCGAGCCTTTTTACGACGACCAGGGGCAGTTCGCTGGCTACCGGGGCATTGCCCGCGACATCACCGAGCGCAAGAAGGCCGAGGCTGAAATCCAGCGCCTGGCGTTTTACGACGAGCTCACCGGCCTGCCCAACCGGCGCCTGCTGACGGACCGGCTCGAGCGCGCCGTAGCCTCCCGCGCGCGCGACGGAAAGCACGGTGCCTTATTGTTTCTGGACCTGGACAACTTCAAGGGCATCAACGACACCCTGGGCCATGAGTGGGGCGACCAGTTGCTGGTGCAAGTGGCCCAGCGCATCACCGCCAGCGTGCGGGCCAGCGACACCGTGGCCCGCCTGGGAGGCGACGAATTTGTGCTGGTGCTGCAGGACCTGCACGAAGACCCCACGCAGGCGGCGGTGGAGGCTGAGCTGGTGGCCCAGAAGGTGCGGCTGGAGCTGAACAAGCCTTACGCACTGGAAGGCTCGGTGCTGCACAGCACGCCCAGCATTGGCATCACCTTGTTTCGCGATCAGGCGCAGCCGGTGCAAGAGCTGCTCAAGCGTGCCGACCTGGCCATGTACCAGGCCAAGGCCCAGGGTCGCAACACGCTGTGCTTTTTTGACCCGGCGATGCAGGCTGCGGCCTCGGCACGCTCGGCCCTGGAGGGCGATATCCGCTTGGGGCTTGAGCGCAACGAGTTTTTGCTGCACTACCAGCCGGTGGTCAACGAGGGTGGGCAGGTGCTGGGCGCCGAGGCGCTGGTGCGCTGGCGCCACCCGCAGCGCGGCATGGTGTCGCCAGGCGAATTCATCCCGCTGGCCGAGCAAACCGGGCTGATCCTGCCGCTAGGCCAGCAGGTGCTGCGCATGGCCTGCACCCAACTCGCGCACTGGCACCAGCAGCCCACCACCCGCTTTTGGACGGTGGCCGTGAACGTGAGTGCGCAGGAGTTCCGCGACCCGGACTTTGTCGCCCAGGTGTGGCAGGCCTTGACGGAAACCGGTGCGCCCCCCCAGCAGCTCAAGATCGAACTGACCGAGAGCCTGCTGCTGCACGATGTGGAAGACAGCATTGCCAAGATGCAGTCCCTGCGCCAGCGGGGCGTGGGGTTTTCGCTGGACGACTTTGGCACCGGCTACTCGTCGCTCAGCTACCTCAAGCGGCTACCGCTCGATCAGCTCAAGATCGACCAGAGCTTTGTGCGCGACGTGCTCACCGACCCCAACGACGCCGCCATTGCCTGCACCATCGTCGCCCTGGCGCAGAGCCTGGGGCTGGACGTGGTGGCCGAGGGCGTGGAGACGCAAGGCCAGCGCGAGTTCTTGCTGCGCAACGGCTGCCTGCAGTTCCAGGGCTACCTGTTCGGGCGGCCTGGGCCTGCCGAGCTTTTGTAGATTGCTATTAAATATATAGCTATTAGCGCTTGATAGATAAGCGCTGGAGCCATATTTCATTCATATTTTTGAGTCAGCCCCGGCAACTGGCACACACCAGGCCAGAGATGCCAAGCAAGGGCCGCCCCGCAGCGAGGGCATCGCCCCCCTCCCCGGAGCGCGTAGCGCGCAGAGAGAAGGGGAAGGCGCGCAGCGCCTCAGGGGGATCCACTCTGCTACCCCCGCAGCAGCTTGTCCTCGGCCAACGCCAGGGCGGCGGGGTGGCCGGACAGCACCAGGGTATCGCCCTCTTGCAGCACCGCTGTATCCACCACCTGGGTCTGGTGCCCATTGGCCCGCCGCAGGTTGACCACACGCACCCCCACGGCAGGCAAGGCCAGGTCGCCCAAGGGGCAGCCCAAGGCCTTGGCCCCCAGGGGCAAGCTGAAGGTGGCCATGCGCTCTTGGTCGCGCTCGTTGACGGTGTCATCGTCCGCACCATGGAAGTACCCGCGCAGCAGGTTGTAGCGGGCGTCGCGCTGGTCTTGCACCAGGCGCAGCACCCGGCGCATCGGCACGCCCACCAGGGCCAGCGCATGGCTGGCCAGCATGAGCGAGCCTTCAATGGCCTCGGGCACCACTTCGGTGGCCCCGGCCGCCTGCAGCTTGTCGAGTGAGAAATCGTCTTGCGTGCGCACCACCACAGGCACCTGGGGCGCGTGCGAGCGGGTGTTGGCCAGCACCTTGAGGGCTGCGGGCACGTCGATGTAGGTCACCACCACCGCGCTGGCGCGCACCAGGCCCGCCGCCATCAGCGCCTGCAGCCGGGTGGCATCGCCGTACACCACCGAATCACCCGCCGCAGCGGCCTGGCGCACGCGGTCCGGGTCCAGGTCCAGCGCCATGTAGGGGATGTTCTCGCGCTCGAGCATGCGCGCCAGGTTCTGGCCGCAGCGCCCATAGCCGCAGATGATGACGTGCTTGCTGGTGTTGATGGATTTGCGCGCAATCGTGGTCATCTGCAGCGACTGCTGCAGCCAGTCGCTGGCCACCAGCTTCATCACGATGCGGTTGCTGTACATGATGAGAAAGGGCGTGGCCAGCATCGACAGCACCATGGCAGCGAGGATCGGGTTCATCAGCGCAGGCTGCACCAAGCCATGTTCTTGCGTGAGCGACAACAGCACAAAGCCAAACTCGCCCGCCTGCGCCAGGAACAGGCCCGAGCGCAGCGCCACGCCCGTGGTGGCGCCCATCAGCCGGGCCAGCACCAGGATGATGAGCGACTTGACCAGCAGCGGCACCGCCAGCAGCGCCAGCACCAGGCCCCATCGGTCCACCAGGATGTGCCAGTCCAGCATCATGCCGATGGTGATGAAAAACAGGCCCAGCAGCACGTCGTGAAAGGGACGGATGTCGGTGCCCACCTGGTGGCGGTATTCCGTCTCAGACACCAGCACCCCGGCAATGAAGGCGCCCAGCGCCAGGCTCAGGCCCGCCAGCTCGGTCAGCCACGCCAGGCCCAGGGTGATGAGCAGCAGGTTCAGCATGAACAGCTCTTCGCTCTTGCGGCGCGCCACCAGGGTCAGCCACCAGCGCATCACCCGCTGCCCGCCGGTGAGCAGCACCCCCACCAGCACGATGGCCTTGAGCAGCGCCCAGCCCAGGGCCACCAGCAATTGGTCTGACGATGAGCCCAGCGCTGGAATCAGCACCAGCAGCGGCACCACGGCCAGGTCCTGGAACAGCAAAATTCCCATGACGCGGCGCCCGTGCTCGCTCTCCAGTTCGGCACGCTCGGCCATCAGCTTGACCACGATAGCCGTGCTGCTCATGGCCAGCACGCCGGACAACGCCAGCGCCGTCTGCCAGCCCATGTCCCAGATGCCGCCTACCGCGTAAGACAGCAAGATCCCGCCGCCCGCCACCACCGCCATGGTCAGCAGCACCTGCATCAACCCCAGGCCAAACACCTGGCGGCGCATGGCCCGCAGCTTGGGCAGGCTGAACTCCAGCCCAATGGCAAACATCAGGAACACCACGCCAAACTCACCCAGGTGCCGCACGCCTTCGGAGTTCTGGGCCAGTGCCATGGCGTGGGGCCCGATCAACACCCCGGCCGCCAGATAGCCCAACATGGGCGGCAGCTTGAGGCTGCGGCAGACGACCACCCCCAGCACAGCGGCCAGCAGGTACAGCAAAGTCAGGGCGAGGGAAGACATAGGCTGATGCTATACGAGGCACAGGGGCGTTGAGACGCCTATCGCCCAGCCATGGCGCCCCGGTCGATAGAATCCCGGCATGACCGCCAGCCCCTCCACGCCCCCTCCATTCAATGCAGAGCAAGCCCTGCGACTGGCCCGCGAGACCTTTGACATCGAGGCCGCCGCACTGACAGGGCTGGCAGAACGCGTGGACGAGCGCTTTGCCCAGGCCGTGCAGATGGTGCTGCGCACCACCGGCCGCCTGGTGGTGATGGGCATGGGCAAAAGCGGTCATGTAGGCCGCAAGATTGCCGCCACACTGGCTTCCACCGGCACCCCGGCGTTTTTTGTGCACCCCGCAGAGGCCAGCCACGGCGACCTGGGCATGGTGACTGGCGCGGACCTGGTGCTGGCCATCTCCAACAGCGGCGAAAGCGGCGAACTCACCGCCATCCTGCCCGTGCTCAAGCGCCTGGGCGCGCCCCTGATCGCACTGACCGGCGGACTGCAATCCACCCTGGCACGCCATGCCGATCTGGTGCTGGACTGCAGCGTGGAGCGCGAAGCCTGCCCCCTGAATCTGGCCCCCACCGCTAGCACCACCGCCCAGCTGGCCATGGGCGACGCCCTGGCCGTGGCCCTGCTGGATGCGCGTGGCTTTCGCCCGGAAGACTTTGCGCGCTCGCACCCGGGCGGCTCGCTGGGGCGCAAACTGCTCACGCACGTCAGCGATGTCATGCGCAGCGGCAGCCAGGTGCCCCGCGTGGCGCCCGACGCATCGTTCAGCGACCTGATGCGCGAGATGAGCGCCAAAGGCTTGGGCGCCTCGGCCATCGTGGACGCAGACGGCCAGGTGCTGGGCGTCTTCACCGATGGGGACTTGCGCCGCCGCATTGAGGCGGGAGCCGATTTGCGCACCGCCACAGCAGCCCAGGTCATGCACCCCTCGCCACGCCGCATTGCGGCCGATGCGCTGGCGGTAGACGCCGCCGAGATGATGGAAGCCCACGGCATCACCAGCGTGCTGGTGGTGGACGCGGGCGGCGCACTGACCGGCGTGGTGCACATTGGCGATCTGATGCGGGCAAAAGTGATATGACCCCCCTGAGTCGCTTCGCGCCTTCCCCCCAAGAGGGACGCACCCCCCGGCCCGGCGAAGCCGGTTCCACGGGTGCACTGGCTTTGGCCGCGCCTGTTCAAATGCTGTGTAATGACCTCTGACGTAACCTTTCCCGTGCTGCAATTCCCCCCCGAGCTGCTGCTGCGCGCCCAGAGCGTGCGCGTGGCCTTTTTTGACGTGGATGGGGTGCTGACCGATGGCGGCCTGCTGTTCAGCGAAGCGGGCGAAACCCTCAAGCGCTTCAACACCCTGGACGGCCACGGCATCAAGCTGCTGCAAAAGGCGGGCATCACCCCCGCCATCATCACCGGGCGAGACTCCGCCCCGCTGCGCGTGCGCCTGAAGGCCCTGGGGGTGGAGCACGCCATTTATGGCACCGAAGACAAACGCCCCGCCGCTGAGCAAGTGCTCGCCAGCCTGGGGCTGGACTGGTCGCAGGCGGCCGCCATGGGCGATGACTGGCCCGACCTGCCCGTGATGCGGCGCAGCGCACTGGCCTGTGCACCCCACAACGCCCACCTGGAAGTGCGCCAATGCGCGCACCACACCACCCAGGCACGCGGTGGCGAGGGGGCAGCGCGCGAATTTTGCGACCTGCTGCTGGTGGCCACAGGCGCCTACGCCCGCCTGCTGTCGGACTACGCCGCATGATGCGCCGCATGCTGCAAGCCGTAGACTGGCTCTCGCTGTACCTGCCGGTGCTCCTCATGGGTCTGCTGGCACTGGGCACCTGGTGGCTGGTGCGCAATGCCCCCACCCCGCTGGTGGCCACCGCCCCCAAGGTGGCAGCAGACCAGCCGGACTATTCCATGAAGACCTTTGCCGTCAAAAGTTTCGATGCCAAGGGGCGGCTCCAAAGCGAGGTACAGGGCGACACGGCACGCCACTTCCCGGCCACCGATACCTTGGAAATCGACAAAGCCCGCATGCGCTCCATTGCACTCGACGGGCGTCTGACTTTCGCCACATCGGACCGGGCCCTGAGCAACGCCGACGGCTCCGAGGTGCAACTGTTTGGCAACGCCATCGTGACGCGCGAGGCCGTGCCCGCACGCCAGGGCGCATCCGCGCAACCCCGGCTGGAGTTCCGTGGGGAATTTCTGCACGCATTCACCCAGGAAGAAAAGGTGCGCTCCAATCAGCCAGTCCAGCTCACTCGGGGCAGCGACCGCTTCACGGCAGACGCCATGGAGTACAACAACCTCGACCAGGTGCTGCAACTGAGCGGCAGGGTGCGCGGCATGCTCATGCCCGGCGGCACGGCGGCGCCCAAGTAACCCCAGCGCCATTGCGCCACCGCACAAGCAAATGCCATGACCCAGCCCCTCGCATTCATCACCGGAGCCTCCAGCGGCATCGGACAAGCCCTGGCACTGCGCTTTCACCAGGCGGGCTACCGCCTGGCCTTGGTGGCGCGGCGCACAGCTGAAGTCAAATCGTGGGCTGAGGCAAATGGAATAAGCGCTAGCAGCTATGAAATTTATAGTGCCGATGTGGCCATCACCGACAGCATCGTGGCTGCTGGCAAAGACTGCCTTGCGCGCCAGGGCCTGCCCGATGTGGTGATTGCCAACGCGGGCATCAGCGTGGGCATGGACACCGCCGACCGCGACGACCTGGACGTCATGGCCCGCACCTTTGCCACCAACAACATCGGCATGGCCGCCACTTTCCACCCCTTTGTGCCGGGCATGACAGAGCGCAAAAGCGGCACCTTGGTGGGCATTGGCAGCGTGGCCGGCATCCGGGGCCTGCCCGGCCACGGCGCGTATTGCGCCAGCAAAGCCGCGGTTATCAGCTACTGCGAAAGCCTGCGCGGCGAAATGCGCCCCTTTGGTGTGCGTGTGGTCACCCTGTCTCCCGGCTACATCGACACCCCTTTGACCCGCCAAAACCGGTACAGCATGCCGTTTTTGATGCAGCCCCAGGATTTTGCAGACCAGGCCTTCCAGGCCATCGACAAGGCAGACAGTTACCGCGTCATCCCTTGGCAAATGGGCGTGGTGGCCAAACTGCTGCGCGCCCTGCCCAATGCCGTGTTTGACAAACTGCTGGCCGGACGGCCACGCAAACGCCGCCAAACCGAAACCGGACGCTGACAAACCCCGCGCTCCATTGTGCACAGGCAACAAAAAAGCCCCCGAAGGGGCTTTTTGCGCATCTTGGGGCCAAATAGCCCTGGATGGGATCAGTAACCGCTGTTGCCGCCACCGTAGCCACCGCCGCCGCCATTGCGACCGCCGCCACCGTTGCGTGGGCCAGAGCCGTAGGGGCTACGGAAGCCACCGTCACCACGACCACCGCCATCACCACGACCACCACCGTAGCCACCGCCGCCGCCCTCACGACCGCCGCCATAACCGCCGCCGCCTTCACGGCCACCACCGTAGCCACCGCCACCACCACCGTAGCCGCCGCCACCGCTGCGACCACCACCACCGCCAAAGCCGCCACCGCCACCGAAGCCACCGCTGCGTGGAGGACGTGGCTCCATGGGGCGTGCTTCATTGACCACAATGCCACGACCACCCAAAGGCTGGCCATTCATGCCTTGGATGGCGGCTTGTGCTTCGGCATCGCTGCCCATTTCAACAAAGCCAAAGCCCTTGGAGCGGCCTGTGTCGCGCTCCATCATGACCTTGGCGCTGGTCACGGCACCGAATTGGCCAAAAGCCTGTTCCAGATCGCTGTCGCGCACCGAGTAAGGCAGGTTGCCGACGTACAGTTTGTTGCCCATCGAAGGACTCCTCAAAAACACATGAATAAAGCGATGGAGTCCCGAAAACGCAGCCAGCTAATCTCAATGACGCTCTCAGCGCGAAACTGACGGATCACCGCAAACCAGAAGCGAGAAAAACTCGCTTTGGCATTATGCGCCACAAAATTAAAAAAAAAGCAAGCCGATGCATGGGAGCCAACCAGTGTGGCGGCAAAGTCTCAGGCATAAAAAAAGGAGCCCGAAGGCTCCTTGATTGTTGCGGGCCAGACTGAACGCCTGCCCGAACGGGGTGCTTTAAGCAGCGAAGTGCTTAGTAGCCGCCACGGCCACCGCCGTAACCGCCGCCACCACCTTCACGGCCACCGCCGTAGCCGCCGCCACCACTGCGGCCACCGCCGCCGTAGCCGCCACCACCATTGCCGCCACCGAAGCCACCGCTGCGTGGAGCGCGGGGTTCCATAGGACGGGCTTCGTTGACCACGAGGTCACGGCCGCCAAAGTTTTGGCCGTGCACGCCTTGGATGGCGGCTTGTGCTTCGGCATCGCTGCCCATTTCGACAAAGCCGAAACCCTTGGAGCGGCCGGTGTCACGTTCCATCATGACCTTGGCGCTGCCTACGGAGCCGAACTGGCTGAAGGTTTGTTCCAGATCTTGGTCGCGGAAAGAATAGGGCAGGTTGCCCACGTAAAGTTTGTTGCCCATGGAGGGACTCCTCAAAAAACATGAAAACGCGATGGAGCCCGACGCAATCAACAAACCTGTGACGACTTCAAAGACGCGAAACTGACCAATCACCGCTTACTTCGGCGCCCTCGTGCCGCGCAAAGCTCGACATAAGGACCAATCCATTATTAATCACTTTATGGGTGTTGTGGCTTTTTATTTGTACCCGCGTTTTTCTTGTTCGGGAAAATAGGCATTGCATTGCGCTAAAATTCGAGGGTCTTTGGGGAGTAGCCCGCCGGTTGCGCAATGCGCCGGGGCATGCGTCAACACACTTGGGTTTCTTGAAAACCTATGGCGTATGCGGCTTGAATGCTGGGCGAGACCATTGACTGCATGCCGATCCAATGGCCGGAGTCGGGGGTGCAGTCAATGCGCGTCTCAACACAATCCGGCCGGATTGAACCCCCACCATGGAAGCTTTTTTTGTTTCAACCGCCATCGTCGCCTTGGCCGAGATGGGCGATAAGACCCAGCTGCTCGCATTGGTATTGGCAGCCCGTTTCCGCAAACCCTGGCCCATTGTTCTGGGCATTCTGGTCGCCACCTTGGTCAACCATGGCCTGGCGGGCGCCGTCGGCGCCTGGGTCACCACCTTCATCGGCCCGCAGGTGCTGCGCTGGATTTTGGGCGCCTCTTTCATCGCCATGGCGGTTTGGATGCTGATCCCAGACAAGCTCGACGAGGGCGACGCCGATGGCAAACCGCGCTGGGGCGTGTTCGGCACCACGGTGGTGGCGTTTTTTCTGGCCGAGATGGGCGATAAGACACAGATCGCCACCGTGATGCTGGCAGCGCAGTACAACGCCTACCTGTGGGTGGTGGCTGGGACTACGCTGGGCATGATGCTGGCCAATGCCCCTGTGGTGTGGCTGGGCGACCGCATCACGCGCAAGGTGCCGATCCGCGCAGTGCACATGATCTCTGCGGTGATCTTCCTGGTGCTGGGCTTGCTGGCGATCTTTGCTCCGGCAGGTTAAGCCAGACAGCAGGCGGAATCGGGTAGCGCAGGCGTGAGTGCTTTTGGTATATTTAAACAACGCGCCGATTTGCCACAGCTTGCGGGCGCTTTATAAATCCTGCTAAAGACCCGTCCGACATACCCGCCCGGCCTCGTTTTTAGCGATGCCGGGTTTTTTTATGTCGTTCATTGCCACGCCCCAATCCATGCATTTTCCGGAGGCTCTGCCGCTGCAAAGCGGTGCGTCCATCCGCGACTACCACCTGGCCTTTGAGACCTACGGCACGCTCAACGCCGACAAGTCCAACGCGGTGCTGGTGTGCCATGCCCTCAACGCCTCGCACCACGTCGCGGGCGTCTACGAGGGCCAGCCCAAGAGCGAGGGCTGGTGGGACAACATGATCGGCCCCGGCAAGCCGGTGGACACCAACCGCTTTTTCGTCATTGGCGTCAACAACCTCGGCTCGTGCTTCGGCTCAACCGGCCCGATGCATGCGCACCCCGACACGGGCGAGATCTACGGCGCAGACTTTCCGGTGGTCACGGTGGAAGACTGGGTCAACGCCCAGGCCCGCCTGCTTGACCGCCTGGGCATCGCGCAACTGGCCGCCGTACTGGGCGGCAGCCTGGGCGGCATGCAGGCCCTGAGCTGGACGCTGCAACACCCCGAGCGCATGCGCCACGCCGTGGTGGTGGCCAGCGCGCCCAACCTCACGGCCGAGAACATTGCCTTCAATGAGGTCGCTCGCCGCGCCATCGTGACCGACCCGGACTTTCATGGCGGACACTTTTACCGCCACGGCGTCATCCCCAAGCGCGGGCTGCGCATCGCCCGCATGATCGGGCACATCACGTACCTGAGCGACGACGTGATGAACGAGAAGTTCGGCCGCCAGTTAAGGCATCAGGTGCTCGAAAAGGCCCCCTTGGAGGGCAGCGGTGACGCGCCAGCGCAGAGCGTGGGGGCTTATCTCTACAGCACGCAGGACATCGAATTTCAAATCGAAAGCTACCTGCGCTACCAGGGCGACAAGTTCAGCGAGTACTTCGACGCCAACACCTACCTGCTCATCACCCGGGCGCTTGACTACTTCGACCCGGCCCGCGCGCACGCCAACAACCTCACCCTGGCGCTGGCACGCGCGCAGGCCAAGTTTCTGCTGGTGAGCTTCACCACCGACTGGCGCTTCTCGCCCCAGCGCAGCCGCGAGATCGTCAAGGCCCTGCTCGACAACCGCCGCCGCGTGAGCTACGCCGAGATCGACGCGCCCCACGGGCACGATGCCTTTTTGCTCGATGACGCTCGCTACATGAGCGTGATGCGCTCTTATTTCGATAGCATTGCAAAGGAGTTTGCATGAGCGAACAATCCACCCTGGAAGCCCTGGCGCGCCTGGTGCCCCAAGGCTCGCGCGTGCTGGACCTGGGCTGCGGCAACGGGGCCATGCTGTCGTACCTGCAACGCGAGCGCGGCTGCACCGGCTACGGCGTAGAGATTGACGACGCCAACGTGCTGGCCTGCGTGCAGCGCGGGGTCGATGTGATCCAGCTCAACCTGGACGAAGGCCTGGCCATGTTTGGCGACAACAGCTTTGACGTGGTGCTGCAGATCGACACCCTGCAACACCTGCGCAACGCCGAAGTGATGCTGCGCGAAACCGCTCGCGTGGGCCGCACCGGCGTGGTGGCCTTCCCCAACTTTGCGCACTGGCCCAACCGGCTGTCCATCCTGCAAGGGCGCATGCCCGTCACGCGCCGCCTGCCCTACCAGTGGTACGACACACCCAACATCCGCGTGGGCACCTACAAAGACTTTGAGGTGCTGGCGCACAAGAACCGCCTGCGCATCCTCGACTCCTTCGGGCTGCAGGACGGGCGCGAGGTGCGCTGGCTGCCCAATGCGCTGGCGGGCACGGCCGTGTTTCGCTTCGAAAACGCCTGAGCTACCCCTCCCCAGCGCCAGCTACCCCGACTGGCGCGAGCCCAGCTGGCCCGCCTTCTCCAGCCACTGGGCGATGCGCGTGGGGCTGGCGCTGCGCACCGGCCCAAAGCTGTGCACCCGCACCGGCCGGACGCCGCTGAACTCCAGGATGGCCCGCTTCATCTGCTGGTGGCCCGGCATGCGTGTCACCCAGCGAAAGTACCAGGGCGGCGAATCCATGGTGACCAGCAGCTCGGCGGTGCGCCCAGCCAGCAACTTGTCCCACATCGATGAGCCCTCGCGGTACTTGAAGGCGAAGCCGGGCAAAAACACCCGGTCGATGAACCCCTTGAGCAACGCAGGCATCGCCCCCCACCAAATGGGGTACACCCACACCAAGTGCTGCGCCCAGAGGATGTCCTGCTGCGCCGCCACCAGATCAGGCTCCAGGGCTTGCACCTGGCGGTAGCCCGCATGCAGCAGCGGGTCAAACGCCAGCGAGCCCAGCCGCAGCACACGCACCTGGGCCCCGGCGGCGCGGGCGGCGTCGGCATAGGCCGTGGCCAGCCCGGCACACAGGCTGTCTGAACAAGGGTGCCCAAGCACCACCAACACTTGGCGAGACATCTGATACCTCCTTGGAATCGCACGGTGCCAGGGACGGCAAGGCCGTGCGGCGGACCATTCTGAGGGACGCACCCCACTGCAGGGAACTTGCGTCGGCACATTGCTATTAAAATAATAGCTTGTAGCGCAACTGCCTATTGCCCTGGGTGCTGATTTCATGCAAACATGAATGCCAGAGGGTGGACAGGCCCAGGCCACCGCATCCCCGCCGCGCGCAAGCCTTGTCTGCACCGCCCCACCGACTGTGGGTGCGCCTCGCGCAGGGCTTGCACCACAATCTATCTGCCTGCACTTTTCGCTCGCCCCATGCTCCTTGCTGCCGCCGATGTTCCCACGATGCTGGTGATGATCATCCTGTCATCCCTGGTCACGGCCGGCGGCATGGCCGTGGTGGGCTGGGGGCGCAAGGATGACGGGGTGCGGCTATGGGCACTGGGTCTGCTGTTCAATGCGATGGCCTACCTGCTGTTTGCGCTGCGTGGCCGCATCCCTGACCTGCTGTCTGTGGTGGTCAGCAACGCCTTGCTGGTGGGCGTGTACCTGTCGATGCTGGCGGCGGTGCTGCAGTTTCAGGGGCGCGCATTGCCGCGCGGGGTGGCGCTGCTGCTGCCCTTGCTGACGGCGGGGTGCATGGCCCTGTTGTCGGACAGCTACTCAGCGCGCGTGGTGGTGGCAGGGCTGTTGCTGTGCGCGCTGAACCTGTGGCTGCTGGGCAGCCTGTTGGTGCGCTGGCGCACCGTGGGCGGGCGCGGTGCCTGGCTGGTGGTGGGCGCCCTGGGTTTCCAAACGCTGGTGCTGGTGCTGCGCGTGGCCCTGGTGGGCGTGAGCCCGCTCGCCGGGGCGCAACTGCTCCAATCCAGCGTCGTGCAAACCATGACGTTCATGACCGCCTTTGCCGTGGTGCTGCTGGCCTCCATGGGCTTTGTGTTCATGGCGCGCGACCGGGCCGATGCAGGCAATCGGCGCTTGGCGGCGGTAGACGCCCTCACCGGCGTGGCCAACCGGCGCGCCGTGATTGCGGCGCTGGACCGCGACGTGGCCCGCGCCATACGCACCCGCGAGCCCATTGCCTTGATGATGGTGGACATTGACCACTTCAAACAGGTGAACGACCGCTACGGCCACCCTATGGGCGACCAGGTGCTGTGCAGCGTGGTGAACGTGCTGCGCGAGCGGGTGCGCTCCCAGGACCTGGTGGGCCGCTACGGCGGCGAAGAGTTCCTGGTCGTGCTACCCGACACCACCATCAAAGGAGCCTACCTGCTGGCCTTGCAGCTGTGCGAGGCGGTAGAGGCCGCCAGCATCGTCCATGCAGGGCTGCAGATTCCGGTCACCGTGAGCATTGGCGTGTATGGGGGCACGCTGCAGTCTGGCGACCACTGGGACATGCTGATCTCTGCCGCCGACCGCGCCCTGTACGAAGCCAAAAACCGTGGGCGCAACCGCGTGGAGGTGGGCGAGGTGCTGCGCCGCCCCACATCGCAGGCGGCCGCTGCCTCGGGGCCTGAGACGCAGCCTGGGCTTTTCTAGAACCTGCTGCGCCAGGCTGCGCGCCCTTTCAGCCGCCACGCCATGCACCCCGGCCCATGGTCGGAATACGCCAAATTCGATGGCAGCCCCCGCACGCTTGTGTTGGAATGGTGCTTTTCCACCGCCCACAGGAGCCCGCCATGAACGCCCGTGTCCCCACCCAAGCCCTTGAACCCACCCTCGCACTGGAGCGGGTGAGCCAGGCGTGGGACAGCGACATCGTGGGCCAGCTCACCGACTACATAGCCATCCCCGCCAAGTCGCCCATGTTTGCGGCCGACTGGGCCGAGCAAGGACTGCTTGACACTGTGGTGCGCAACGCCGCCGCCTGGGTCGAAGCGCAAAAAGTGGCGGGCCTGCGCCTGGAAGTGGTGCGCCTGCCTGGCCGCACCCCGGTGCTGTTCTTTGAGATCGAAGCCACCCAAGCCCACGCCCCGCAAACGGTGCTGATGTACGGCCACCTGGACAAGCAACCCGAATTCAGCGGTTGGCGCAACGACCTGGGGCCCTGGACGCCCAAGTACGAAGACGGCAAGCTCTACGGCCGGGGCGGCGCAGACGATGGCTACGCCGTGTACGCCAGCATCGCCGCCGTGCAAGAACTTAAGCGCCAGAACGTGCCGCACCCCCGCATCGTGGGCCTGATCGAGACCTGCGAAGAAAGCGGCTCGCGCGACCTGATGCCCTACATCGACGCCCTGCGCCCCCGCCTGGGCGATGTGGGCCTGGTGATCTGCCTGGACAGCGGCGCAGGCAACTACGACCAGCTGTGGCTCACCACCAGCCTGCGCGGCATGGCCAGCGGCACGCTCAAGGTCGAAATCCTCACCGAAGGCATCCACTCGGGCGACGCCTCGGGCCTCGTGCCCTCGTCCTTTCGCATCATGCGCCAGGTGCTCGACCGCCTGGAAGACAGCGCCACCGGCCGCCTGCTGCCCCAGAGCTTCCATTGCGAAGTGCCCGCCGAGCGGCAGGCCCAGGCGCAAGCCACCGCCGCCATCCTGGGCGAAGAGGTGTACCGGCGCTTTCCGTGGGCGCACTACGACTGCGGCGGCTCCACCACCTTTGCGCTGCCCACCACCACCGACCCGCTGCAGGCACTGATCAAGCGGACCTGGGAGCCCACGCTCAGCGTCACCGGCGCCGAGGGCTTTCCGGCCCTGCAAGACGCGGGCAACGTGTTGCGCCCCTACACCGCCTTCAAGCTCAGCCTGCGCCTGCCCCCGCTGGTGGATGCGGCCCAGGCGGTGCAAGAACTCAAGACCCTGCTCGAAGACAACGCGCCCTACCAGGCCAAGGTCACCTTCCAGAGCCTGAGCGGCGCCACCGGCTGGAACGCCCCGGCCACCACGCCCTGGTTCGAGCAAGCGCTCAACGAAGCCTCGCAAGCCCACTTTGGTGCGCCCTGCGGCTACATCGGCCAGGGCGGCACCATTCCGCTGATGAACATGCTCAGCGAAGGCTTTCCCACCGCTCAAATGATGGTGTGCGGCGTGCTCGGCCCCAAGAGCAACGCCCACGGCCCCAACGAGTTTTTGCATGTGCCCTACGCCAAGCGCCTCACGGCCTCGGTGGCGCATGTGATTGCCACGATGGCGCAGGCCCAGGTGGCCACCAGCGCGACCGCAGCCCCCTGAACCCCTTGCGCTGACCGCGCCCACCCCGCCACCCAGCGCCCCGGTATGCCCCAGCACTGTTCACCCTCCACCCTCAGCCCCTTCACTGCTGCCGATGGGGAAAACCTCGCTCTGCACGAATGGCCCGTGGCCGCCAACACCCCCCTGCGCGGCCTGGTGGTGCTGGTGCACGGCCTGGGCGAACATGCGGGCCGCTACGGCGCGCTGGCCGAGCAGCTCAACGCCTGGGGCTTTGCCGTGCGCGGCTACGACCACTACGGCCACGGCGCATCGGCCGGGCCGCGCGGCGGCCTGACCAGCGACACGCGACTGCTGGACGACCTGGCCGACATGATCGAGTGCACCCGCGCGCGCCTGCCGCCTGGCCTACCGCTGGTGTTGCTGGGCCACAGCATGGGCGGCCTGGTGGCCGCGCGGCTGGTGTCGCTCAACCTGTGCCCGGTGGATGCGCTGGTGCTGTCGTCCCCTGCGCTCGATGCAGGCCTGGGGCCGGTGCAAAAACTGCTGGTGTCCGCCCTGCCCCGCATCGCCCCCAACCTGCGCGTGGGCAACGGGCTGGACGCCCACTACCTCTCGCACGACGCGCAGGTGGTGGCCAACTACCGGGCCGACCCCCAGTGCCATGACCGCATCAGCGCCCGGCTGGCCCGCTTCATTGCCGACGCAGGCCCCGCCACTGTGGCCACCGCCCCCACCTGGGCCGTGCCCACTTTGCTGATGTGGGCGGGGGCCGACCGGCTGGTCAACCCCGCAGGCAGCCGCGCCTTTGCGCAGGCAGCGCCGCCAGCCATGGTGCAGTCGCACTGCTTCGAAGGCGCCTTTCACGAGCTGTTCAACGAAACCCCCGAGTACGCCACGCCCGTGCTGCAGATGCTGCAAGACTGGCTGCTGGCGCGCTTTGGCGTGAAATACTGAACCCGGCTTTGAGGAAAAAATGCCTCATTGGCAACCGGCCTCAGTCTGCTCATCCCCCAGCCGTTCAGGCTGAGCCTGTCGAAGCCAGGGCGCCTTTTGCAAACAGCCCTTCGACGGGCTCAGGGCGAACGGCCTATCCGAGGCAGGCAATCACTCAGAAAATGCCTCTAGCGCTTATCCAATAAGCGCTAGCAGCTATATTTTCAATAGCAACTCCAACCAGCCGATCTGGTCCGCAGGCAGGACAGCCCCTGCCCCCGGCGCCACAGCGCAGACGCTGGACCGGCAGGCGCGTCAAATCCCGATCAAATTTGTCTGGCATTCTGCAGCCCGGTTGATGAAGATCAGCGGCTGCGCACGCAGGGCTGACTAAGGTGGCGGCCAATGCCTTGGCACCCTACCGGTGCTGGCGATGAAACGCTTGCCATGGAACCCTTGCCCCCCGCTGCGCCCACAACCCACGCAGCCACCTCTGCAGCCCCTGCCGCCGCCCCCGTGGCTGTCCAGCTTACCCCCGAACTCGTCTGCCCCGCAGGCAGCCTGCCCGCGCTCAAAGCCGCCGTAGACCACGGCGCCAACTGCGTGTACCTGGGCCTGCGCGACGCCACCAACGCCCGCAACTTTGCGGGGCTGAACTTTGACGAAGCCGCCATTGCCAACGGCATTGCCTACGCCCACCAGCGCGGCTGCAAGGTGTTCATGGCGCTCAACACCTACCCGCAGGCCTCCAACCCCGGCCCCTGGCGCAGCGCGGTGGACAAGGCCGTGGACATGGGGCTGGACGCCGTCATCCTGGCCGACCCGGGCCTCATGCAGTACGCCGCCCAGCACCACCCACAGCTGCGGCTGCACCTGTCGGTGCAGGGCTCGGCAACCAACTTCGAGGCCATCAACTTCTACCGCGAGCAGTTTGGCGTGGTGCGCGCCGTGCTGCCCCGGGTGCTGTCGATGGAGCAGGTGCGCCAGGTCATCGAACGCACGCCGGTCGAGATCGAAGTCTTCGGCTTTGGCAGCCTGTGCGTGATGGTGGAAGGCCGCTGCGCCCTGTCGTCGTACGTGACGGGCGAATCGCCCAACACCCACGGCGTGTGCTCGCCGCCCAAAGCCGTGCGCTGGCAAGAAACCCCGCAGGGCCTGGAGTCGCGCCTGAACGGCGTGCTGATTGACCGCTACGCCCCCGGCGAAAACGCGGGCTACCCCACGCTGTGCAAGGGCCGCTTTGACGTAGCCGATGAAGAAAACTACTACGCCATCGAAGAGCCCACCAGCCTGAACACGCTGGAGCTGCTGCCCCAGCTGGTCAAGATCGGCGTGCGCGCCATCAAGATCGAAGGCCGCCAGCGCAGCCCCGCTTACGTGACCGACGTGACGCGGGTGTGGCGCGAGGCCATCGACCACTGCATGGCCCAGCCCCACCGCTACGCCCCCAAAACCCACTGGATGGCCCAGTTGGACCAGGTGGCCGAGGGCCAGCAACACACGCTGGGCGCCTACCACCGCCCCTGGAAGTGAAATGCTCTGGCGACAACCCCCTGAGCCGCTGCGCGGCTTCCCCCTTCTCTCTACGCGCTTCGCGCTAGGGGAAGGGGGACGGCGCCAGCGCGGCGGGGCGGCCCTTGCGCGGCGCCCCCTGGCCTGGATCGCGCCAGTCCGAAGGTCGGTGCGCCGCTTTGAATCAGAAATACCCCGATGAAACACCGGAGTCCCCCACCATGAAAATCACCCTGGGCCCCCTGCAGTACTACTGGCCGCGCAACACCGTCTTTGCGTTCTACGAAACCATGGCCGACACGGCCGTGGACGAGGTCTACCTGGGCGAGACCGTGTGCTCGCGCCGCCACGAACTGCGCCTGTCCGACTGGCTCGGGCTGGCCCGCCACCTGCAAGGCAAGGGCAAGCGGGTCGTCATGTCCAGCCAGGTGCTGCTCGAATCGGGCTCGGACGTGGCCTGGCTGCACAAGCTGGCGGCCAACGGCGAATTCACCATCGAGGCCAACGACATGGGCGCCGTGCACTGCCTGGCGGGCAAGCAGCCCTTTGTGGCCGGGCCGCACCTGAACCTCTACAACCCCCAGGCTGTGCAATGGATGGCCCAGCTCGGCGCCAGCCGCTGGGTGATGCCGCTGGAGATGCGCCACCAGGACCTGGCCGTGGTGCAGGCCGCACGCCCCGCAGGCCTGCAGACCGAGGTGTTCGCCTACGGGCGGCTGCCGCTGGCGTACTCGGCCCGCTGCTTCACGGCGCGGCACTACAACCAGCCCAAGGACGACTGCCGCTTCAGCTGCATGGAGCACCCCGAAGGCCTGCCCCTGCGCACGCGCGAGAAAGAAGGCTTCCTCGTGCTCAACGGCACGCAAACGCAGTCGGCCCGCGTCTACAACCTCATCGAAGAGCTGCCCCAGATGCAAGCCCTGGGCGTGGACCTGGTGCGCCTGAGCCCCCAGCCCCAGCACATGGCGCAGGTGATTGCCCTGTTTGACGAAGTGCGCCGCCAGAGCGCCAACGCCGCGCACGCCCAAAACCGCATCCTGGCGCTGATGCCCGACTGGCCCTGCAACGGCTTCTGGCACGGCCGCCCAGGGCTGGAGCAAGGCCGCAGCGACCTGCACCAGGCACAGCACACCGACCAACGCTCGGCAGCCTGAACGGCACGCCGCACACCCTTCTCTGGACCGCCATGTACCCGCCCGCACACCCCACAGCACACCCGTCCGCCAAGCACCACGCAACCCGCCCCCAGCAACTGCCCGCGCCCGTGGGCGCCGTGCTCTCGCGCCTGCCGGCCTACCCCGGCTCGGTGCTGCTCGTCACCGCGCTGAACCTGGCGCTGGCCCGCCACCTGCCCGCCGACGTGCTGGCCCTGCTACTGCACCGCAAGCTGCGCATTGAGGTGCGCGATGCCCGCGTGGCCTTTGACTTTGCCTGGAACGGCCAGCGCTTTACCCCCTGCAACCCCGCCCGCCCCGGCGGCGCGGCCAAAGCGACCGGTGCCCCCGGTGCGTCCCAAGCGGCCAACGCACCCAATACGCCCAACGCGCCCGACCTCACCATCAGCGCCAGCGCGCACGACTTTGTGCTGCTGGCCCAGCGCCAGCAAGACCCGGACACGCTGTTCTTCAGCCGCCGCCTGTCCATGCAAGGCGACACCGAGCTGGGCCTGGTGGTGAAGAACGCGCTCGACGCCCTGGAGCTGCCCGTGCTCGACCCCGCGCAATGGGCCCCACGCGCCGTACTGGCGCGCCTGTTCCCCAAGTCCTGAGGAGGCCTGCCGTATGAACACCGAACCCGGCGACCTGCGCCCGCCCAACCCACCCGCCCGCGCAAGCACCCACGCCAACGCCCCCCTGCCGCTCGTGTACTCGTGCTCGGGCTGCTCCAGCGCCGCCCAGCTGGCCAACCACGTCGCACTGCGGCTGGACCGCTGCGGCGCGGCCGAGATGTCGTGCATTGCGGGCGTGGGCGGCGATGTTCCCCACCTCATGAAGACTGCGCGCTCGGGCCGCCCCATCATTGCGCTCGATGGCTGCCCGCTGGTGTGCGTCAAAAGCACCCTGGCCCGCCACGGCATTGACCCCGCACGCCACTACCAGCTGCAGCAATACGGCGTCAAAAAGCGCGCCCATGAAGACTTCGACCCCGCCCAGGCCGCCCTGGTGCTGGAGCGCGTGCTGGACGACCTGCACTACGAGCCCCTGGCCAAGCCACTGAATACCCCCGTCCACCAGCAGCGTACCGAGCCCGCGCATGGCTGATTGCGAAGCCGCCCCCCGCGACCCCACTGCGCGCACCGTGGCCCGCATCGTCGTCGGCATCTCGGGCGCCAGCGGCGCCATCTACGGCGTGCGGCTGCTGCAGGCGCTGCACGGCCAGCCCGGCATCGAAGCGCATGCGGTGGTGTCTGACGCAGGCTGGCGCACGCTGCAGCATGAATGCGGTGTGGACAGCCCCGCCGCGCTACAGGCCCTGACTCCCGGCCACCAGCTGCACGATGTGCACAACGTGGGCGCCACGCTGGCCAGCGGGTCCTTTCGCAGCCACGCCATGGTGGTGGCGCCCTGCTCTATGCGCACCCTGGCCGCCATTGCCCATGGCCTGAGCGACAACCTGCTCACCCGCGCGGCCGACGTGGTGCTCAAAGAGCGCCGCAAGCTCGTGCTGATGGTGCGCGAAACCCCGCTGCACCTGGTGCACCTGCGCAACATGCTCACCGTGACGGAGATGGGCGCCATCTGCTGCCCGCCGCTGCCCGCCTTCTACCAGCACCCGCGCAGCGTGCAAGACATCGTGGACGCCAGCGTGGCCCGGGTGCTCGACCTCATCGACGTACCCCACACCCTGGCCACGCGCTGGGCCGGGCTGCCTGACCCACTGGCCGCCGCCCCTTAACTATCAATTTCATAGCTGCCAGCGCTTATACATAAAGCGCTAGAGGCCTTTTTTATTCAGAACCATGGCCTACAAAGACCTGCGCGACTTCATGGCCCAGCTCGAAGCCACGGGCGAGCTGCGCCGCGTGGCGGAGCCCGTGTCGCCCCACCTGGAGATGACCGCGCTGAGCGACCGCGTGCTGCGCGCGGGCGGCCCGGCGCTGCTGTTCACCCAGCCCACGGGCCACCGCATGCCCGTGCTGACCAACCTGTTTGGCACACCCGAGCGCGTGGCCCGCGCCATGGGCGTGCCAGACCTGCGCGGCGTGCGCGCCCTGGGTGAGCTGCTCGCCACGCTCAAAGAACCCGAAGCCCCCAAAGGCTTCAAAGACATGCTGGGCATGGGCCAGCTGCTCAAAACCCTGTGGAACATGGCCCCCCACACCGTGGGCCGCAACGCGCCCTGCCAGCAAGAGGTGTGGGAGGGGCCGGACGTAGACTTGGCGCGCCTGCCCGTGCAGCACTGCTGGCCCGGCGACGTGGCCCCACTCATCACCTGGGGCCTGACCATCACGCGCGGCCCGCGCAAGGCCCGCCAAAACCTGGGCATCTACCGCCAGCAGGTGCTCTCGCGCAACCAGGTCATCGTGCGCTGGCTGGCCCACCGGGGCGGCGCGCTGGACTTTGCCGACCACTGCGCCCAGCACCCCGGTCAGCCCTACCCCGTGGCCGTGGCGCTGGGGGCCGACCCGGCCACACTGCTGGGCGCCGTGACGCCCGTGCCCGACAGCTTGAGCGAATACCAGTTCGCAGGCCTGCTGCGCGGTGCGCGCACCGAAGTGACTGCTGCTTTAGGCGTGCCGCTGCAAGTGCCCGCCTCCGCCGAGATCGTGCTCGAAGGCCACATCCAGCCCGACGCCAACCATGCGACAGGCTGGCAGCACGCGCTGGAAGGCCCCTACGGCGACCACACCGGCTACTACAACGAATGCGCCGAGTTCCCCGTGCTCACGGTGGACCGCATCACCCTGCGCCGGGACGCGATCTACCACAGCACCTACACCGGCAAACCGCCCGACGAGCCCGCCGTGCTGGGCCTGGCGATGAACGAGCTGTTCATCCCGCTCTTGCAAAAGCAGTTCCCCGAGATCGTGGACTTCTACCTGCCGCCCGAAGGCTGCAGCTACCGCATGGCGGTAGTGAGCATCCGCAAGGCCTACGCAGGCCACGCGCGGCGCGTGATGATGGGCGTGTGGAGCCACCTGCGCCAGTTCATGTACACCAAGTTCATCGTGCTGGTGGATGCCGATGTGGACGTGCGCGATTGGAAGGAAGTGATCTGGGCCATCACCACCCGCATGGACCCGGCGCGCGACACGATGATGGTGGAGCACACGCCCATCGACTACCTGGACTTCGCCTCACCCGTGAGCGGCCTGGGCAGCAAGATGGGCATGGACGCCACGAACAAGTGGCCGGGGGAGACGCAGCGCGAGTGGGGCCGGCCCATGCACATGACGCCCGAAGCCAGCGCGCGGGCTGAGGCGCTGATGCAGTCGTTGGGGCTTTAAGGCTCGCAGCGGCGCTATGTCCCGGCACCCGGGGCCGCCTCGGCTCCAAATATCTTGCCGCCACCGGCCCAGTTGGCGGGCGAGACATCTTCAAACACCACGTAGATGTAGTTGGGGTCGGTGCCTGTGTTTCTGACAATGCTCTCGGTGATCTCAGCGGCCACGGCCTGCTTGGCTTGGGCGTCTTTTCCGCTGAACCAGCTCACTCGTACGACGGGCATGGGATTTCCTTAGGTTTTTTTCGATGGGAAAGAGTGCAGCGGGGGCTCACAAGCAGTTCAATCGCCTGTTCTAGGAGCCTGCTCAAGGGCCCCCTCTGCGGGGTCAATGGCTCAGCCCTTGTGCAGCCAGGTGGGCGCAATCGCCGTACCCAGGCCTGCGCCGTAGCCCAGGTAAATGTTCAGGCCCGCCAGGGGCTCCAGGTAGCGGGCATTCTTCAGGCCGCCCGCGTCCACCACCTCAAAGCCCATGCTGGTGGCCAGCTGCGTGGCATGCTGCTTGGCGGGTGCGCTGTCGCTGGCCACAAAAACGCTGACCTTGCGCCCGGAGCCAAAGTCGGCGCCTTCAGCCAACACGGCGGCAAACACGGTGTTGAAGCCCTTGACCAACGCGGCCTGTGGCACGGCCTTGGCAATCTCTTCAGCGGCCGAGGTGCTGTGGCCCAACGTCAGGCCCATGTAGTCCGCCGTGAGCGGGTTGGTGATGTCGATCACGGTCTGCCCGGCCTGCACATCGGCAGTGCGCAAGGCGGCCACCGCATCGGCATAGCCAGTGGCCACCACCACCACGTCAGCCCCCTGGGCGGCACCTGCCGCAGGCACGGCCACAGCGCCGGGATGGGCCGCCGCCACCTGGGCCGCCTTGGCGGCATCGCGTGCAGCCACGCTCACTTGGTGACCGGCACCCACCAGTTGACGCACAAATGCCGAACCCATGTTGCCGGCTCCGATGACGGTGACTTTCATTGCAAAACTCCTTGTAAAACAGCGTGTTTGCTGCGATGGAGTGAACTGTAGGACGCCCTGCCCGCCGGATAAACCGCCCCCACCGGGACGCATTGGCCGTGAAACAAGGACAATCAGGCATGGACCGATTCATGGAAATGCAGGCCTTCGTGGCCGTGGTCGATGCGGGCAGCTTTGTGCGCGGTGCCGACGCGCTGGACCTGTCCAAGTCGGTGGTGTCGCGCGTGGTGTCTGAGCTGGAGCAGCGGCTGGGCGTGCGCCTGCTGCAGCGCACCACCCGGCGCTTATCGCTCACGCGCGAAGGTGAGCTGTTTTACGAGCGCTGCAAAGACCTGCTCGCGGGCATGCAGGATGCGGAGACCGAGGTGCGCCAGCACGCAGGTGAAGTGATGGGGGAGCTGCGGGTCAGTGCGCCGGTTACGTTCGGCCTCATGCACTTGGCGCCCTTGTGGCCGCGCTTCATGGCTCAGCACCCCCGCCTGCTGCTAGACGTGACGCTGGGCGACCGGCTAGTCGATCTGGTGGACGAGGGCTATGACCTTGCGGTGCGCATTGCACAGCTGCCCAACTCCTCGCTGGTCAGCCGCAGGCTGGCGGCCACGCGCCTCATCCTGTGCGCCTCACCGCGTTACCTGGCCGAGCACGAAACCATCACCCACCCCAGCGACATCGCCCGCCACCCTGTCTTTGCCTACAAGCTGCTGGCCACGGGGGAGCAATGGCACTTTGATGGGCCCCAGGGGCCCTGCGTCGTCAAGATCACCCCCCGTATGCGCAGCAACAGCGGCGACTCATGCTGCGAGGCCGCCCTGCAACACCAGGGGCTGGTGCTGCAGCCCGCATTCTTGGTAGGCGAGCACCTGCGCTCTGGTGCGCTGGTGGAGGTGCTGCCAGCGTTTCGCTCCACCGAGCTGGGCATCTACGCCGTGTACCCCAGCCGCCAGCAACTGGCGCCCAAAGTGCGCCGCATGGTGGACTTTCTGGCCGATGCCTTCCAGGCACCGCAGTGGCCGCAGTGACCCCACCCGTTTCGTACATACCCGCAGCAGCAAAGCCCACGCCCCATGACAGTTTTTAAAACACGCCCCCTGCAAACGACCGACCTGACCGCACTCATGGCGGTGCAACGCGCCGCCTATGGCGATGGGTTCATGGAAAGCACCGAGGTCTTTGCCCGCCGTCTGGCCAGCCCCGTGAACTGCTCGCTGGCCCTGCTGCTCGATGGCGCGCTGTGCGCCTATCTGGCGGCCTACCAGTCGGTGCAGGGCAAGGTGACGCCGTTGCATGGCGACTTTGAGCCCCCCGTGGGCACCGCGCCCGACACGCTGTACCTGCACGACATGGCCGTGCTGCCCGGCATGGCAGGCCGGGGCCTGGCGCAGCAGTTGCTGCAGCCCCTGTGGGCACAAGCCCGTGCCACGGGCCTGCGCCACAGCACGCTGGTGTCAGTGCAAGGCTCGCAAGGGTATTGGGAGCGGCAGGGCTACGCAGTGCAGGCACTGGCCCACCCGCTGCAGCAGCAGCGCCTGGCCAGCTACGGCGACGGCGCGGTGTACATGACCCGCACCCTCTCGCTTGCCAGCTCCACACCGTAAGAACACCGCAACACCCTGTGGTCATAATGGGCCACATGCCAAACCGCTGGAAACCCAACGTCACCGTGGCCGCCCTCATCGAGCGTGATGGGCGCTTTTTGCTGGTGGAAGAAGAGACCACAGACGGTCTCAAACTCAACAACCCCGCAGGCCACCTGGACCCTGGCGAATCGCCCGAACAGGCCTGCGCCCGCGAGGTGCTGGAGGAAACTGCGCACGACTTTGTGCCCACCGCCCTCATTGGCGTGTACCTCAACCGCTTCACCAAAACCCGCACGGGCGACGACCTGACCTACATGCGCTTTGCCTTTGCCGGCACGCTGGGCACACACCACGGCTGGCGCTCGCTGGACGCAGGCATTGTCCGCACCCTGTGGATGACCCCCGACGAAATCCGCGCCTGCCCCGAGCGGCACCGCAGCCCGCTGCTGCTGGCGTGCCTGGAGGACTACCTGGCAGGCCAGCGCCACCCGCTCACGCTGGTGCACACCGACCCGTCTGTGACGGCCCCCCGGTAGGCCCTGCGCCGAGCCCTGGCGGGGGCTGCACTCAGTCCATCGAGATCTTGCGCTCCTTGATGGTGGCGGCCCACTGCGCAGACTCTTTCTTCATGAAGGCCGCCAGCTCCGCCCGCGTGGTGGGCTGGGGCGTGAGGCCGTGCTTGTTCAGCGCCTCTTTCACGCCCGGGTCGTTCAACACTTTCACGATCTCCTGGTTCCAGCGATCGAGCAGCGGCGCAGGCGTTTTGCCCGGGGCCACAAAGGCATACCAGTTGAGCGCCTCAAAGCCCGGAAAGCCCGATTCCGCCACGGTGGGAATGTTGGGCAAATAGGCCGGGCGGGTGAGCCCCGTGGTGGCCAGCGGGATCAGCTTGCCAGACTCCACATGCGGCAGCGCAGTGGGGGGCGCCGCAAAGTACGAGGTCACGCGCTCGCCCAGCAAATCCTGCAGCGCCGGGGCTCCGCCCTTGTAAGGCACATGGGTCATGTCGATGCCCGCGCGCTGGTTGAACAACTCGCCCGCCAGGTGCGATGCCGAGCCCGCGCCGGTGGAGGCAAAGTCCACGCTGCCGGGCTTCTTTTTGGACAGCTGCACAAACTCGGCCAGCGTCTTCACGCCAGCGCCTTTGTGCACCACCAGCACGTTGGGGAAGTTAACCCCGCCCGAGACCGGGGCCAGGTCTTTGAACGGGTCGTAGGTCACCTTCATCAGGTGCGGCGCAATGGTCAGCGGCCCCACCGAACCCAGCAGCAGCACCGTGCCATCGGGCGCCGCATTGGCCACAAACTGGTGGGCGATGTTGCCGCCCGCACCGCCCTTGTTGTCCACCACCACCGACTGGCCGGTGTTCTCACCCAGCTTCTTGGCAATCAGGCGTGCTGCGGCATCGGCAGCGCCGCCTGCCGCAAAGCCCACGACGAGCGTGACGGGCTTTTTGGGCGGAAAGTCTTGCGCCGCAGCGCCAAAGGTCAAGGGAACGGTGGCCAGCGCCAGGGCGCAGTGCAGCAGGGTGCGTTTGTTCATCGGGGTCTCCTTCATCGTGGATGGTTTTTTGATGGGTCATGGGCTCAGAGCGGCTCACAAAACTCAGCGAAGTGACCCTGGCTAGGCGTTTCGCCGCAGGCAGTACAAGCGGTACGACAAGGCGAGACAACGACGTCAGGGGAGTTTTGTGGGTCGCTCTTAGTCGGCGCCCAGGCCAATGGGGTTGGGCTGGCGCTTCTCTACCGCGTGGCGCAGCAGCGATGCGGTGCGGAAGATGCCGTGCGCAAACTTTCCGTAGGGCAACGTGGCAAACAGCGCCATCACCGCGCCGAGGTGCAGGCACAGCAGCAGCGGCAGGGCCGCACTGCCGCGCGCTGCCCACAGGGCCAGGCCGCTGGTGGCGGTGAGGAACAGCAGCGCAATGAAGGCGCGGTCCATGGGCTTTTGTGCCGCATCGCCATGCTGGGGGTGGCGGCGCAAGTTCAGCCGCCACAGGCCTGCGGTGCCGATGGCCAGACTGATGCCGCCCACGCCGCCTAGCAGCTTGGGCAGGCTAGGCAGGTCATAAGGCGCAGGCACGCCCAGCAGGTAGTGGTACAGCGTGGCCACGCTGGTGGCCGCAAAGCACAGAATGAAGCCGTAGAACGTGAGGTGGTGCATGCGCCGGCGCGAGAGGGTGTAGGCATCGTCCTCGTTGTGGCAGCCCTCGCCGTGGCCACCGTCCAGGTATTTGAGGCGCAGTACCGCACCAGTGGCCTCGGCCGTTGCGGGCGCGCTCAACGGCGCGCCACTGGTGGCGGGCGTCACGTCGCGCCAGAAGCGGCGCACGCCCAGGCCCAAGGCCAGCACGGCAAACAGGAACACGGGCGCAAACAGGCCCACCAGCAGGTTGTGGGGGAAGATGCCGTAGAAGCCACCCGCTGGCGATTGCCACAGCGCGCTGACGTCCTGGCCATGCAGCCCCACAGCCAGCAGCAAGAACAGCGTGAGCCCCGCCACCAAGGCTAGCACCAGGGTCAAGCCATTGCGCTGGTAGAGCTGGCCCAGCGCAGGGGGCCAGGCGTAGTCGGCATAGGTTTGCCCACGCACCTGGGCCATGGCCTGCGGCACGTTCACCGCAAACTCGTGCGGCGGCGCGTACTGGCAGGCGTGCAGGCAGGCGCCGCAGTTGTGGCACAGGTTGGCGATGAAGTGGATGTCGGCCTTGCCAAACTCCAGCCGCCGCGTCATGGCCGGGAAGACGGCGCAAAAGCCTTCGCAGTAGCGGCAGGCGTTGCAGATCTGCAGCTGGCGGGCCACTTCAGACTCGGGGGCCGACAGCACGATGTCGCCGTTGGCCAGCGCCTTGGCGTCGCGGGTCAGGGCTTCAAGCGCTTGCATTAGTTACTCCTGTTTTTGTAGCTGCTGGCGCTTTATGGATAAGCGCTGGAGACTGTTTTGATGCCAAAGCCGCCTGCGTGCCTGCAATGCGGCCAAACGCGGTGCCAATGCTCATGCCCACACCGGCGGTGTAGCCCTTGCCCAGCACGTTGCCCGCCATCATTTCGCCCGCCACAAACAGGTTGGGGCTGGGCACGTTGTTGAAGCGCACGGCGGCGGTGTCGTCGGTGTGCAGGCCCAGGTACGTGAAGGTGACGCCGGGCTTGAGTGCGTAGCCGTAGAACGGGCCAGTGTCGATGGGGCGGGCCCAGTGCGTTTTGGCGGGCGCCACGCCTTCGGTGTGGCAGTCGTCCAGCGCGGTGTGATCGAACTGGCCCACGCGGCAGGCAGCGTTGTAGGCATCGAGCGTGCGGGTGAACGTATCCACAGGCAAGCCTAGCTTTTGTGCCAGCTCGGGCAGGGTGTCGGCTTTGACGCCCGGGAACACAGGCGGCATGAAGCGGCCGATGGCCTTGCTGTCGATGATCGAGTAACCAACTTGCCCTGGCTGCTGCGCCACCAGGCGGCCCCAGATGGCGTAGCGCTTGGGCCAGAAGTCCTCGCCCTCGTCATAAAAACGCTCGCCATTGCGGTTGACCACCACGCCCAGCGACACGCAGTCGATGCGCGTGCAGATGCCGCCGTCAAACAAAGGCGCGCGGGCGTCGATGGCCACCATGTGCGCCTGGGTGGGGTCGCCAATGCGGTCTGCGCCGTGGTCGTCGAGCAGGTGCTTGAGCAACACGCCCTTGTTGTAGGCCGTGCCGCGGATCAGGAAGTTGTCCGCAGGCCACTCACCGCGCTCGTTCTGGCCCCAAGCCTCGCGCAGCCATTCGCGGTTCGATTCAAACCCGCCTGCGGCCAGCACACAGGCCTTGGCCGTGATGCGCTCACGCTGGCCGTTGACGGTGCAATGCGCGGCCACAAAACGGCCGTTCTCCACCTCGATGCGGTCCACGGGCGATTCGTAGCGAATCTGCACGCCCAGCTTTTCCGCGCTGCGGTAGTAGGCATTGACCAGCGCCTTGCCACCGCCCATGAAGAACGCATTGGTGCGCGCCACGTGCAGCGCACCCGACAGCGGCGGCTGGAAGTGCACGCCGTGGCTGCGCATCCAGTCGCGGCAGGTGCTCGATTCCCGAATCACCAGGCGCGCCAGGTGTTCGTTGGTCAGCCCGCCCGTCACCTTGAGCAGGTCTTGCCAAAACTCTTCTTCGGGGTAGGCATCGACCAGCACGTCTTGCGGCGCATCGTGCATGCAGCGCAGGTTGCGCGTGTGGCCCGAGTTGCCGCCGCGCCACTCGCGCGGGGCCGACTCAAGCAGCAGCACGCTGGCCCCGGCCTCGCGGGCCATCAGCGCAGCGCAAAGGGCAGCGTTGCCGCCGCCAATCACCAAAACATCGGGGTGCATTTGCAGTTCTTCTTTGCATTCATGGGTGGCCTGAATGTAGGAAGAACCCCGCTGCCTGTGCAGGGCCTGCACAGGCATGGCCCCATCACGGATCGTGATGGGTTGGGTGGTGGCTCCGGTGCTTCTTGCCATGCTCCCACCGTTCGGGCTGAGCCTGTCGAAGCCTTGCGAGCGCTTCGACGGGCTCAGCGTGAATGGTGTGGAAAGGCCTGGCGGGACCGTTGTGTAGGTCGGGTTAGCGCAGCGTAACCCGACGCCAACGCGGCGTGCCCTGCGGGCGTCGGGTTACGCCCTGCGGGCTAACCCGACCTACGAGGGATGGGGGGCATGTCAGAACTGGCGTCAGACAAGCCTTGCGCCGATCCACCGGCCCGACTGCACCAGCTCGCGCACGCAGTCGCCCAACACCACGCGCGCGGCCAGGGCAGCGGGCGAGAGTTCGTCGTCCGACAAGCTGCACAGCGCCGCAGGCCGAAAGGCGGGGCCGTCTGCAATCTCGGCCAGCACAAAGCGCTCGGCAGCATCGGCATAGCGGCCCACCGCCGCCCAGGGTTGGATGGTGCTGCCCAGACCCATGTCCACCGCGTCCATCAACAGCGCCAGCGAGTCAATCTCCATGGCCATGCGCGGCACCACGCGCGCCTGGGCAAAGGCCGCATCCAGCCGGCTGCGCAGGCCGTGCGGGCCGGTGGGCAAGATCAGGGGTTCATCGGCCAGCTGCGCCAGCGCCACCTTGCGCCGCAGCGCGGGTTTGCGCACGCCGCGCTGGGCAGAGCGTATGAGGAACAACCGCTCCTCCAGCAGCGGCAGCACACTCCAGCGGCGCGCGGGCTGGGTGTCGAACAGCACAGCTAGATCAAGCTGGCGGGCATTGAGCATGTTGGAGAGGTGGCCCGACAAGCTGCCCACCATGTGCAGCCGCACATCGGGATAACGCTCGTGCATGGCGCGCATCAGCGGCACGCCCAGCACCGAGGCCGTGGTGGGCGATAGGCCCACGCTCACACTGCCCGTGAGCCGCGCCTGCTGCGCCGCCCGCGCCGCCTGGTCGGCATGGCGCAGGGCCAGTTGCGCCTCGCGAAAAAACGCCAGCCCCGCCTCCGTCGGCACTGCGCCTTTGGAGGTGCGCTGCAGCAGCCGGGTGCTCAGCTCACCCTCCAGCCGACTGATCTGCTGGCTCAGCGCCGACTGCACCATGTCCAGATCGGCCGCCGCCCGGCCCATGGAGCCGAGTTCGACAATGCGAACGAAATAGCGGAGTTGGCGGAGTTCCATGGGAGTCGTTATCGCCTCAGGTCGTTGTCACTGACGGGGTCGCGCTGATACTGCAGCGGGTCTACTGCCTCTGCGCCCCCTGAGGCGGCATCCCATTTTTGCGAAGGTATCCCGCAAACTCCTCTCCCAATTGACGAGAGGTCTTTGTCGGCTCAATGCCCTTACCTGCAAAGAAGTAGCGTCGTCCCCACTCTTCCTTGCCAAACTTAAGTTGTTGACCAGAATAGGTCACAGGCAAGACCGTCGCGACCAAAGAGAGGTTGCTCTTTTCGTCCAGTTTCCAGAAGACTTGCGCAAGGTGCGAATAAGCACCAGGGCGCTTTCCCAGCGTGGACGCAATGACCTTTTGGCCTTCTGGGCCAGCAGGAAGTTCCTGCACGTGGGCGACATTGCCTTGCCTCTCAAGCTCTTGTTTCATGGCAGCCGCGAAGGTACGCACTTCTTGCCCCATTCCTGCATTGAGCGGAGCGCTATTCGTGCTGTCATTCATCGAGTTCGATGTGACGATCAAAATCTCACCTTGGGTTCGCACCCGGTCAGCCGAAGTTTGCGCAGGGCCTGCACATGCAGCCAGCAGCGCGGCGCAAAAAAGCGCGAAAAGAACGTTCCTGAATCTGGTTTTCATAAGCCTGTGGAATAGATGGGTAGACGCTGGTCTGCAATCAACAAATGACGGTGAATCGTAAGCCCTTTGCGCGCTATGCCCCACCACAGACCCAGCGTTCTGCACTCCTTCACCAGCCCCTGAGCGCCAAAAAAATACAATCCCCCCAATGACTGCCTCTACCAAACAGCGCGTTGTCGTCGGCCTCTCGGGAGGCGTGGACTCCGCCGTCACTGCCTACCTGCTCAAACAACAGGGCCACGAAGTGGTCGGCATCTTCATGAAGAACTGGGAAGATGACGACGACAGTGAGTACTGCTCGTCCAACATCGACTTTGTGGACGCTGCCGCCGTGGCCGATGTGATTGGCATCGAGATCGAACACGTCAACTTCGCGGCCGACTACAAGGACCGGGTGTTTGCCGAGTTTCTGCGCGAATACCAGGCCGGGCGCACGCCCAACCCCGATGTGCTGTGCAATGCCGAGATCAAGTTCAAAGCCTTTTTGGACCACGCCATGCGCCTGGGGGCCGAGAAGATCGCTACGGGCCACTATGCCCGCATGCGCCACAACCCGGCCACGGGCCTGCATGAGCTGCTCAAGGGCCTCGACCCCAGCAAGGACCAGAGCTACTTTTTGCACCGCCTGAACCAGGCACAGCTGTCCAAAACGCTGTTCCCTGTGGGCGAGCTGCACAAGACCGAGGTGCGCCGCATTGCTGAAGAGATTGGCCTGCCCAACGCCAAGAAGAAGGATTCGACCGGCATCTGCTTCATTGGCGAGCGGCCGTTTCGCGAGTTTTTGAACCGCTACATCAGCCACGCGCCCGGCCCCATCCTGGACGACCGGGGGCGCAAGCTGGGCCAGCATGTGGGCTTGTCGTTCTACACGCTGGGCCAGCGCCAGGGCCTGGGCATTGGCGGTATCAAGGAAAAGGGCGCCCAGCGTGGCGGCGGCGCGCACGAGCCCTGGTTTGTGGCCCGCAAAGACCTGGAGAAGAACACCCTGCGCGTGGTGCAGGGGCACGACCACCCCTGGCTGCTGTCGCACCGGCTGGTGGCGCAGGACGTGAGCTGGTGTGCAGGCCATGCGCCCACACCCGGCGCCTATGCCGCCAAAACCCGCTACCGCCAGCAGGATGCGGCCTGCGCCCTGACCGCCGCCCCCGAGGGCTTTGCCCTGGACTTTGCCGATGCGCAATGGGCGGTGACACCGGGCCAGAGTGCGGTGCTGTATGACGGGGAGGTGTGTTTGGGGGGTGGGGTGATCAATGCGGTGGAGCACCCGGTGGAGGCCGTCCGCTGAGGGGATGGCGCGCTGCGCAGAGCGTCAAATGTGCCTCTAGGCGGCGTGCGGTCAGCGCAAGCAGCTATGGTTTTGGGAGTGATTGGCGGCGTGCCCTGGCTTCGACAGGCTCAGCCCGAAGGGGTGGGGAAGGTGCCAGGAGCTCCCTGCCCGCATCCCCACACGTATTCCTGCCACGTATGTCCCGGCCTGTACTCCCCCGCCCGTTCACGCTGAGCTTGTCGAAGCGCTTCGCTGAACATCAAATATGCTTCTAGGCAGCATGCAACAAGCGCAAGCAGCTATGGTTTTAGAAGTTTTTGGTAGCGTGCCCCGGCTTCGACAAGCTCAGCCCGAACGGATGGGGTGGATGCCCTAGCTTTGACCAACTCAGCCCGAACAGGTGGTGTGGTGCCCCTCACTGCCCCACCCACGCCCCTAACCCATCGCGCAACAACGCTGCCTGCAAGGCCTGCTGCAGCGCAAGCCCGGCTTGCAAATCGGCCTCGCTGGTCTCGTAATGCATTGCCACCAAAGCGCTGGCCGCGCCCGCATCGCCGCCGTGCAGGCCCACCACGCGTTCGGCCAGGGTGGCGGTGTCTTGGGGGCGCAGGGCCGTGAAGGCTTGGCGCAAATCAGGCAGGTGGGCGATGAAGGCGGCTTCGTCCCAGCCGCGCACCAGGGCGTCCAGCCCCTGCAGCAGGGCGGGCAGGCGCAGCAGCAGCTCGGGGGCCGCTTGCATCACGCCGTTCAAGAACCGCACCGCATCGGCGGGCACCGCACCGGGGCCAAAGCGTTGGCGCAGCACGGTGTCGAGCTGGGCGTCGTCCCACAACCCCTCCAGGTACAGCAAGGCGGTGGCGGCGCCGCACACGCCGGGGGAGGTGTCGGGCTCGGTGGCAAAGCGCTGCAGGTGGGGGATGAGCAAGGCGGGGTCGATGGCCAGCGCGCTGGCCGGGGCTGGCGTGGGGGCAGCGCCTGCGGTTGTGCCCCCGTCCGCCGGGGCGTCCAGCGTTTGCAGCATGCGGCCCAGCTCACGCAGGGCCAGCAGGTACTGCACGGCTTGCGCCTCGGCCTCGGCCGGGCTGTGCTGCAAGTTGGGCAGCAGAAACAGCGCGGCGGGCCACACGCGGGCCAGCAGGCGGCGCAGCTCGGGGTGCTGTTGCACGCCCAGTGGCTCGCGGGCGCGCCACAGGGTGACGAGGCGGTGGCCGCAGTCGATGACGGAGCCGATGGAAGCGTCTTCGTTAAGGTGGGTGGAGAGCATGCCCAGCAGCTGCGGCAGGCGGTGCTGCAAGCCCACCAGGCAGGCGCGCAGCAGCAGCATGACGGCGGCGCTGGCGCTGCGGCCCCGGCCCTCATCCGCCAGGGCGGCTTCTTCGCGCTGCAGCTTGGCCAGGCAGGCGGCCTCCACGCTGGCGCCATCGGCGGCCAGGGCAAGCAGACGGGCTTCGACCAGCGGGCTCCACGCGCCGTGCCATTCTTCAAACAGCAGGTTCAGCCGCGTGCCCGCCAAAAAGTCGGGGCCGTTCACCCATTGGGCCAAGCCGGTGTCGAGGTAGGCCATGGCCTGAAAGAAGCGGCTGCGCACGCGGTGGGTGGGCTTGCGATACAAGTCCAGCCGCGTGGTGCGGGCAGTGGTGTCGTCCAGCCGCACCCCGGCAGCGCGGGCCAGGCGGCGGGCGTCTTCGATGAGTGGGGGCGAGCCTGCGCTGGGGGGCACCTCGCCCATGCGGGTGCCGCTGAGGTAGGCACGCAGGTCTGCGGTAAAGCCGCGTGTGCCTTCGTCGATGGCGCCTTTGACAAAGCACGAGCGAATGGCGTCGAGCAGGTCTTGCCGCCCCGGCCCAGCGTTGCCACGCAAGTCGGCCAGGCGCTGGGCCTGCAGCGCGGCGGCCTGCACCAGGGCGGTGGAGATGGCGTCGGCCTGGTCTTGCTGGCGGGTTTGCTGGGCGTAGCCGGTCAGCACGTCGAGCGCTACGGCGATGAAGGGGCTGGGCGTGCCAAGGCCATGCCGGGCTTCGACAGGCTCAGCCTGAACGGTGGGGGGGGTGTGCGCTCCGGTCGCTGCACCTGCCCCTTTCGCAATATCCCCCCGTTCGCCCTGAGCTTGTCGAAGGACCTGCGCAGGCGCGGCGACGGCTTCGGCCATGGGGCGCGGGGTTTGCTTGCCCATAACTGGGGGATGGGCTTCGACAGGCTCAGCCTGAACTGATGGGGGTGAACCCAGCGGCCGGGATGCAGACGTCGCCGATGCTTCGGCCTCGCTGCGGTTCCATGCCTCCCACAGGCGCTGGTAGTAGCCGGGCGAGGGCATGCCCGCGCTGTAGCCGTTGAGCGCGTCGAGCTGCTCAAAGCTGTAGCGGATCAGCCAGGCGTTGGGGGCGGCGGCCGCTGCGGATGCCTTGGCCGCTTTGGCAGCGGGGGTGGCTTTGGCTTTGCGGGGCTTGCTGGTGGACTTGGCATCTGTGCTGGCATCCGCATTGGCAGCGCACAGGCGCATCAGCTCGGGCGTGTGAAAGCCCCCGGTCACCACCACGATGGTGCCTTGTACCTGCGCACGCCAGCGCTGGATGTGCGCGGCCATGTGGCGTTCGCGGGGCAGGCTCAGCTCGGCTTCCAGCACTTCGGGCTCGTAGTCCAGCCGGGCCATGGCACACCAGCTGAACACGTCGGCGAACAGGCTGCGCCAGTCGGCCCGCTGGTCAGCGCTGCGCAGCTCAAACAGGCGGTCCCACAGGTCGTGGTGGTCGCCGCAGCCGAGCTGGCGTGCCATGGCCGTGAGGTAGCGGCTGTGGGCAAAGTGGCGCTCTTCCATCTGGCTGCGCGCGGCAGTGCCCAGGGTCTCTGCGTCGCCGTCTCCATCACCGTCTCCGTCCTCGCGCTCCCAGGCCTTGTCTTGCCAGGGCAAATCGATCAGTGCCACCTGCGCGCCCAGCGCTGCGCCTTCGCGGAGGGCGATCCACTCGGGGCTGTAGTCGCAAAAGGGGTAGAAGGAGCTGCGGGTGTCGGTGCGGGGGGCACCGGGATCGGGATCGGCGTCCGCGCCAGCTTCGGGTGCGGCGTCATCGGTGCTGTCGTCGGAAATGGCTGCAGGCCGCTCGCGCACCGCCTGGCACAGCCAGGCCACCGGGGGGCGGGTCTGCGGGTCGCTCATCAGCGGCAGCAGGCTGTTCACATCGTCAGGGCCTTCGATGAGGATGGCGGCGGGGCGCAACTCGCGCAGCAGGGCGCGCAGGGCCCAGGCGCAGGCGGGGCTGTGGTGGCGCACGGGCACAAAGACGACGCGGGCCGGGTCGCCCTCGGTGCCCAGCAGTTGGGGCAGTTGCTGGGCCACCGCCTCCGGGAATGCGATGGACTTTGCAACGGTGCCTGCGGGCATCACGCTCATTGCCACAGGCTGCGGGCGGCGTCGTGAAAGCTCTTCCACAGCGGGTCGCGGCGGGCGCGCTCGCGCACCACGGTGTCAAAGTAGTGGCGCACGCGCTTGGCGTCGTCCAGGCTGTCTTTGAGCACCACGCCTTGCAACTGGCCCGCAATCTCACGCGGGGTCAGCTCGCCGCCATTGAAGTGGCGGGCTTGCAGCGCAGCGGCGTAGGCCACGTTCACCGCCTCGGCGGTGGACATCACGGCATCCAGCCCCTTGATGGCCGTGCCCTCTTGCGTCTGGCCTGCGCGCAGCTCTTGGAAGGTGGTGACGAGCAGGCCCACCACATCGCGGGGCACCTGCACGGGGGCCTCGGTGCCTGCCAGCTCGCGCTGCAGCTGGGCCATCACCAAATCGACCTCAAACTGGTGGTCGCGGATGGGGCGCACGGTTTCAAAGTTGAAGCGGCGCTTGAGCGCGGACGACATCTCGTGCACGCCCCGGTCGCGCAGGTTGGCGGTGGCGATGATGTTGAAGCCGCGCTGCGCAAACAGGCGCGCACCGTCTTTCTCGTCCTTGGCCAACTCGGGCACGATGAGTTGCTTGTCGCTCATCAGCGAGATGAGCACGTCCTGGATCTCGGGCGGGCAGCGGGTGATTTCTTCAAACCGCACGATCTGCCCGGCCTGCATGGCGCGGTACACGGGCGAGGGCACCAGCGCGCGCTGGCTGGGGCCCTCGGCCAGCAGCAGGGCGTAGTTCCAGCTGTATTTGATGTGGTCTTCGGTGGTGCCTGCGGTGCCCTGCACGGTGAGGCCCGAATCGCCGCTGATGGCCGCAGCCAGCAGCTCAGACAGCAGCGACTTGGCCGTTCCTGGCTCGCCCACCAGCATCAGGCCCTGGTGGCCCATGAGGGTGACGATGGCGCGGTCGATCAGCGCATCGTCACCAAAGAACTTCTGGCTGACCTTGAGCCCCGCATCCCCCAGGATGAACTGCCGCACCGCGCGCGGCGACAGGCGCCAGCCCGGTGGGCGGGCAAGGGTGTCGGCGGCAGCCAGACGGGCCAGCTCGTCGGCAAAGCGGTGCTCAGGGGCCAGGCGCACGGCCTGTGCAAGAGTAGGGGCAGAGGCGGTCATTTGCTATCAAATTAAGAGCTTTTTGCGCTTATCAATAAAGCGCTAGAGCCCATTTTTACTTCAAATCGGGTACGCCATGAAAAAAGCCGGAGCGTGGAGGGCTCCGGCTTGGTTGGCACAGCGGGGTGCGATCAATCGTCGTTGGTGGCCAGGCTGATCAGGATGCGCAGCACGTACCAGAGCATCAGCGCGATGGACGCAAACAGGTGCAGGGCGGCACCGGCAGGGCGGTCCACAGGGTAGTCGCGGATGATCTTGGAGGTGTCATACAGCACGCAAGCACCAGCAAAAGCGACCATCAGGCCCGAGAACCAGATGCCCAGTTTGAAGCCGAAAATGGCACCGGCGATGATGGTGCCCAGGGCCACCAGACCCACCACCTTGAGCGTGCCGCCCAGGAAGGAGAAGTCGGTCTTGGAGGTAAAGGCCGTCCAGGTCAGCGCGCCGACCAGCAGCAGCGTGATGAAGGCTGCCGCGCCGATGGCACCGGGGGCCACGATCTGCGCGATGCCGAACATGGGTGCGAAGATCAGGCCTTCGGCCAGCACGTACAGGCCCAGGCCCATCAGCTGCGTTTGGGGGTTTTCAGAGTTGTCGGCCAGGTGCGAGGCCAGCCAACCCACCAGCATGAAGGCGCCCATGACGCCCAGCCACAGGAACTTGTTGCCGCTGCCCAGCAGCATCTTGGCGGCGGTGCCAGAGAAGCCCGTCATCATCAGCACGGCCGACAGCGCCACAAACGCCAGCATGGCGGCGCCCAGGTGCTTGTAGGTCGAGACGATGAAGTCGCGCCGCTCAAACGGGGCACCTTCGGGTGCGTCGGGGGTGAGTACGTTAGGGTTCATGGCTTATTCCTCCTTGGGTGGTTGGCAATTTGGGAGCTGGTGCGCAGCTACGCACCTCCTCCCCCTCTCTCTTTGAATCTCAGGCCGCTGCGGCTTGCGCTTCTTCGTCGGCAGCGCGCAGTTTACGATTGGACCACACACCGGCGGCGCCAATCAGCGTGAGGAAGATGGCAAAAATCCACATTCCTGCGCCGCTCATCGACTTGGCCGAAGACGCGGCCTCGGCCACCAGACGCTGCTTGGTGGTTTCGTACGGGATCAGTGGCTTGTCGCCCATGGACACTTCGTACACCAAGTCGCTGTCGCTCTTGTCCACCAGCGCGGTGACCTTTTCGTCGATCAGAGCGCTCACCAAGACCTTGGGCGTGCTGTAGTCAATGCGCAGCTTTTGCACATCACCGCCGGCATCGGGCTGCACATTGATCTGGTAGTAGTGTTTGGTGGACGAGCTGCGACGGCGCTTGACGGTGACCTCCGAGGCTTCCACCACCTTACCGGTCACGGTGGTGAGTTTTTCGCGGGCCGTGAAGGCGTGGTCACCATCGGCCTTCCAGCCGCTGTACACCGACATGGCAATCATGCCGGGGCCCAGCAACAGCAGCAGCCATGCATAGCCGGTGATGAAAATCAGAATCTTGCGAATGAATCCCATGACAATCCCTCTCTCTTTCTTTGGTAGTGAATCAAAACACTGAAAACAGCTGCCCGGTTTTCAAAGACAACGCACGGGCAAGGCCGTGATGATCTTCGAATTGGGCGCTTTTGTTGTCAAAAAATGCACGCGGTGTGGCCAGCGCACCGCACTGGACAAAGTGGTGGGGTGAGGCCGCTGCAGCCTGGTGTAAAAGCGGCTGCGCCCGCCCCGAATGCCCCATGGCACCGCGTTACCAAGGCATCTTCTTCTCCCAATCGGCATCATAGCCAGCGCACACTTTGGCCAGCGCCAGGTAGTCGCCATAGGCCTCGGCCAGCAGCACGGGCGGCACTTCGGCCAGGGGCAGGCTGTGGTCGCCCCAGCCGCGCTGCTTGCTGTTTTCAAAGCTCAGGGTCTTGAGGGCGGCGGCCACGTTTTCTTCAGGCAGGCAGTTGCCTGAGAACTCCATCACCACCCGCACGCCTGCGCTCGCAAACTCCTTGGTGTATTTGTAGAAAAAGCCGCCGTCTTCGGCTTGTGCGCGCTGGTAGCCCAGCTTGGTGAAGGTGCCGCGCAGTGTGAAGGTGTCGCTCACCCAGCCCTCGCGGTCCTTGATCTCGCGCACCGCAACGCCCTTGTCGTCGGCAAACGCGATGTCCGGCGCCTTGCGGGCCATCTGCGCAAACAGGGGCGCGAGCTTGTAGTCCTTGAAATGCCCCGTCCAGGCGCTGGCCTGCGCACCGTCCAGCAACGAGGCATGGGCCAGGCGCAGCGTGCTGCCGTCCGCCAGGGTCACTTCATCATCGTCGGTGTTGATCAGGCTACCGTCCTCGGTGGGGCGGAAGGTCTGCAGGCACTGCCCTTGCGCGTCCAGCTCCATCCACACCAGGCGCTGCACCAGCCGCCCGGCAATAGGGTGGGCCTGCAGGTATTCCGTCCACTCGGCCTGGGGCCACACGCGGCCGGTGCACATGGCTTCAAACAGCCGTGCGGTCTGCAGGTCAATGACCTGCTTGAGCTCTTTCTTGCTGGCCGAAAGCTGTGCCTTGGTGTCCTTGGTCTGCGCAGGGTCGTCATTCTGGCGCGGCTCGGGCAGGGCTTTGATGGGCTTGCCCTCGGGGTTGCGCAGCTCTGGCTTCATGGCCGCGTCCAGCACCATGGTGAAGGTGCGATCGCCATACGGCAGCACCAGCGTGCCGGTGTCGTCCAACCCGGCGGTGGGGATGGTGCGGTCGGCCAGTTGCTCTTGCGTCCAACCGTTGCGGTCGGCAATCTCTTGCACCAGCGTGCGGGCCTTGGTTTGCACCGAGGCCGTGCGGTAGCGGCGCGACAGACCCAGCAGCAGCTGAATGACCAGCGGGTCATTGCCCGGCGCAGCGCCTTCGAGCATGGCCTCGATCTGCGCACGGCGCTGGTAGTGGTCGCGCATGTAGTGCTGCAACAGCGTCACCAGCTCGTGCCCCGGCGCGTGGGCGGCCAGGGCCAGGATGCCCTTTTCGCCAATGGCGCTACCCAGGTACTCGCCCATCTTCTCGCGCTTGCATTCCTCAAACACCTGCTCTTGCGACTTGGCGTAATCCGCCTCGTAGTACTGGCGGTACTCGGGCTTGGCGTTCTGGTAGCCGCTTTGGTAACGCTGGTAGCGCTGCGCCGCGTGCTGGTTGGCGTAGGCAATGCCTTCTTCCAGCGGCGGGTGGCGCGTGTCTTGCGCGATGAACTGGCGCAGCACCGTGCTGCCCAGCGCCTGGCGGCTGGCGCTGTCCAGCAGCCCCATGTATCGGGTGAGCAAGGCATTGCCACCGGGCTCTTTGAGCTTGCAGGCCAGCACCACCCACCAGCGGGTGATCTCGGGCTCCACCGCGCTGCCATCGGCCCAGCGGGCTGCGGGCAGGCCCTCCATCGCAAACCAGGCAAGGCCAGCGGGGGGCTTGGCTTTGAGGCCTTTTTTGGCTTCGGCCAGCAGCAGCGCCGGGGCCAGGCGGGGCGCGATGTCTTCGCCCAGCGCTTCCAGCGCCGTCAAAAAGGCGGCGCGCACGGTTTCGCGGCTTTCCTTGTCCAGCGCCTGGGTCAGCGCGGGCACTGCGGCGGTGTGCTTCAAATCGGCCAGCCAGCGGGCCGCCTCGATGCGCACCTCGCTCTTGGTGTGGACCAGGGAGTCGATCACGCTGCGGCCAATGTCGGGCACGCCCGCCAGGGCCTTTTGTGCCAGTGGGCGGTGGGTCTTGCCCTCGCCCAGGGCCAGCTCCATCAGGCGCGGCATCCAGCGCGCGGGGATGTTCGGGAAGATAGCCAGCACGCGCATCGTGGCCCCCATCTCCAGCGGCCAATGGTTGCGTTCGCGCTTGGGCGGTGCCACCAGGCCCAGGCCTTCATCGATGAACTCGGGGTGCTCGGCAAAGAAGGGCCAGATCTGTTCGGGCGGCAGCACATCCACGGCGTTCGGGGTGTTCCAGTAGTCGCACAGCGCAGCGCGGGCCACGTCCTCCAGCGGCAGGCCTGCACGTTGGAACACCGCGGCCAGGGCACGCAGGTCCACACTGCCTGCGGGCTGCTGGCCCAGCCATTTCTGGAACCCATCGTCCGCCCAAAAGCTGCGCCAGTGGTGCGAGGCCGTGAGCCAGCGCACCAGGTGCACCGGGCCAAAGCCGGGCAAGGTGTACAGGCGGTTGCCTGCGCTCACCACGTTGGCCACTTCGCCGTTGCGCACGCGCTGCGCATCTTTCTTGTCGCCTTCGCCGTTCAGCAGTTTCAGGGCCGCTTGCAGGTCCTCGGTGCTCACCTTGGCCATCTTGGCGTAGTGCTGCTGGCGCCAGGTGTACTTGTGCTTGGCGGTCTTGTTCTCTTCGGCCTCTTCTTCGGCTGCCTTGCGGGCACGCTCTAGCAGGTCTTTCAGGTTGGACTCAAACAGCACCAACGCTTCGTCGCCCAGCGGTGTATCGGCAAAGGGAGTCCACTCGGGCGCGGGGGGCAGGGCTTGGTCTTGCGCATCGCTGGCCGCACCCAGGCGGTTCAAGGCGGCACGAATAGCCTGCTGCACGGGCTTGCTGGTTTCGCTCTCCAGCGCCGCCTCCAGCAAGGGCGCGATGGTGTCGGCGGGCCAGCGGGCCAGCAGCTCGGCCGCCTGCGTGCGCTGGGTGGTTTCCCCCTCGCGCAACAGGGCGCCCAGCAGGCGCAGGCGGTCTTCGGTGGGAATGCCTTCGAGGTGTTTGACGGCCTCGGCGCGCGTGGTCTTGGCGCCGTCCACCGCCAGGGCAACAAGCTCAGGGGCAAAGGCGGTGGTCAGGTTCTTGGCTTGCCCGATGCGCCTTGCTAACTCCACCTTGCCGCTGGCAGACAGCTGCTGCAGCAAGGCCCGCACGGCCTCGGGGTGGGTCAGCATGTAGTCGGCCACCTCGGTGGGTTCCACCAGTCCGCGAAAGCGGTCGGAGTAGTAGCTGTCGAGCCCCTTGCGCTCAAACACCAGTTGCAGCACGAGGGTTTCGTCCAACCCCTCGTGCGCCAACAACTGGGCAAACAAGGGCACGCGCCAGGCGCGCCGCTGGGTCAGGTCGTGTTGGTTGCTGTGCCCACCAAAGGAGGCGTGCAGCGCGTCGTTGACGAGGTATTGCAACCAATCAGGAATGGGCGCGCCGGGGTGGTCCAGCGACTTGCCCTGGTCGCCCGCCGCCAGCACCTTGCCCAGCCGCACGATCACCTCCAGCGGCACCGGGTGCGTGGCCACGCTGTCGTAAAACGCAGCGCGGCCCGCCATGCTTTTGTCGCCCGCGCTTTGCGACTTGCCACCATGCCCGGCATGGAAACCCCAGCGCAGGCGGCCGGGCTGGCCCAGCAGGTTGCTGCTGACCTCGGAAGGGGTGACGCAAGCCAAGTCCTGCAGCACGCCTTCTTCAGTGCCCTCGGTGATGAATGCCAGCGCGCGCTCTGCCACACGGGGGGCCGAGAGGGTGCCCAGCGGCTCCATGGCCTGGCGCAGCAGGTTGGTCTGGCTGGCAGTCAATGCACCCACATCGCTAGTGGCAGATCCCAGTACGGCCTTCACCATCTTGTCGAGCAATCCCATGGGCATCCCTTGTAGGTTCTGTGCAGAGGGGCGCCGCGACCTTTTTCAAAGAGTCTCGGCCCAAAAACCGAGGATTCTGGCAGCAGACGGTGGCGATTCAAGAGCTTCGGCGCTGTCTCGATCAAGTTGCCTGCGATCGATGTGGCATATGTCGCGCGTTCGCCGCATTTGCCGCTCGGATGTGTATCAAGGCGTATCGGATTCAGCACACAAAGGCAGGCCGTCCAGCTCCAAAGTCCACTGCGCCAGACAGGCCAGTGGCAGCAGGCTGTGGCTGCCGGGCGCGTGCAGATGGGTGTGCAAGGCGGCATCCAGCGTACGCAGGCCCACCGAGGCCAGCGCAGCGCGCGCCTGCACCAGGGCATCACGCTGCGCATCGGTCAGCGCCATGCGGCCCGTGGCGGCCTGGGTCTCCAGCACAGTCATCACCGGCTGCAGCAGGCGCTGGGCCAGCGTGGGCTGCGCCAGCGCCGGGGCGGCCTGCTGCTCTTTGCGCCACTGCATCAGCCGCAAGATGCGCTGCGCCAGCGGCGTGGGGCGAGCGGGCTCGGTGGCAAAGTCCAGCGACACGGCCTGCACCGTATCGCCCGTGGCACCGGCCGACACACCGCTGATGAGCACCGCCACGGGCACCAGCAAGGTCTCGGCCCCGGTGCGCTCCACACGCACGAGCACGGCATGGATGGGGGCCTGCCGGGCGGTGAGGCGGTCCAGGTTGTCCAGGCGCAGCGCGGTCTCGTCGCTGACGGGAACGGTCAGGCGCAGCCACCGGCCCGCCTCGTCCTGCAATGCCCAGTGCAACTGCTGGCGGGTCTCGTCCAGCACCGGGGCGTGGGTGCGACTGGGGCGCAGCAGCAGCATATCCACCGGCTCACCGCCCAGGCCGGTGGCGGCCTGCAGCGGCCCGCGCAAGTCGGCCCAGCGGCCACAACCCAGCGTGGCCAGGCGCGGATCGTCGGCCCGCCAGGCGGGGGCGACACTGGCGCGGCTGGCGCCGCCCACGGCCAGGCGGCCATCGTCGGCCAAGCGGGGCTGCTCCAGCTGCAACGGCGCCTGGCACAGCTTGTGCGCCGCCCCGGCACCGGGCCAAACGGCCAGCGTGGCCCAGGCGGCGTGGCGAGAAAACCCCGGGTCGCCGCCATCGGGGCGCGCCAGTGTGGCCTGCAGCAGGCGCTGGCCGTCCATGTCCCACAGCCCCAGGGTCAGGCCGCGCGCACCGCCCAGCGTTTGCCACCAGTAGGCCCCCAGCGGCAGCAGGGCCAGCGTGGCGGTCTCGTCAAAATCACGCCGTACACGACCGCGCAGCAACGCCAAGGTGTCGGGCGTCGCCTCGGGGGCGCACAGCGCCACGCACAGGGCATGCGTGCGGGCCATCAGGGCCAGTGCGTCGGCCTCCAGCGTGCGGTGGTCACGCCGCTCCAGAGCGTCGACCATACCGGCCAGGTTGCGCAGCAGTGCCGCCAGGCGCGGCAGGCCCTCGCCCCGGGCCGACATATTCAGCGCCAGCAGCTGGGCACTCGACAGGCGGCTCACGTGCGACAGCCCGCCTCGCAGCAGCTCGCTCAGCAGCGCTTGCACCTGCTGCACGAAGGCGCGCTCGCTGGTGCCCAGGGGGCGTGGCGCCTCGGTGGCGGGTGCCGCCTGGGGCGCTTGCCCATCGGGCCACGCCAGAGGCTGCCCTGCGGCACTGCGCAGGGCAGCCAGGGCAATCAGGTGCACAGCGCGCCGCTCCCGCGCGGGCACCTCGGACACCATGCCGTCAAACCCTGCCCCGGCCACCCAGCGGCAGCTCACACCCAGGGCGGGCAAATCCATCACCAGCGCGCTGCCTTGCACGCGCCACTCCACTCCGCAGGGCAAAGCCTGCAAGGCCCGCCGCTGCGCGGCCACACCAGCGGCTTTGAAAAGGGCTGCGGAGTCCAGGGCTAGCACTTCTGCCAAGGGGTCGGCCTGTGCCGCAGGGGGCGGCAGCGGTGGTGCAGGGGCATCAGCGTTGGCCTCCAGGGCAGCCGCGTTGGTGGGAGCGGCTTCAGGTGCTGGAGCGTCAGTGCCCCCATCCGGTAGCGCACGCAGCCACAGCGCTGCCGCCAAGATGTGCTTGCACAGGCCGGGCGCGGGGCAGTCGCATTGCGCTTTGTGGGGGCCGCGCGCGTCCAGTTGCACCTGCTGGCCATCGGCCTGCACCACGCCATCGGTGTCGCCCTGGCGCTGCCACTGCACTTTGCCCGCCTCCACGTCTTTGGCGGCGCGGCGCAGCAGGCCCGCATTGGCCAACGTAGCCAGCGTGTCGTCGTCGTAGGCGCGGTAGGCGTGGGTCCAGGTCATGGGGGTGTGGGGTACTTCAGTTCATCACCTCGGCCAGCCACTGCGCAAAGTGGGTGGGCGTGAGGGCGGCCACGTGCATGCCCTGGCTGGCCAGGCGCTGGGCCATTTGCCGGTCGTACACGGGGTTGGCCGATTCGTCCAGCGCGGCCAGCCCCAGCAGCTTGACGCGCGCCTGCGCCATGCGCTGCACGGCGGCCAGCAAGGGGCCGGGCGAGGCACCTTCTTCAAAGTCGCTGATGAGCGTGAACACCGTGCGCTGCGGGTTGCCGATGAGCGACTCGCAGTAGCGCACAGCGCGGCCGATGTCGGTGCCGCCGCCCAGTTGCACCGTGAGCAGCACCTCCACCGGGTCGTGCGCCAGGTGGGTCAGGTCGACCACGCTGGTGTCAAACACCACCAGCTTCACGCGCACAGCGGGCAGCGAACTCATGATGCCTGCCACCACGGAGCTGTAGATCACCGAGTCCATCATCGAGCCGCTCTGGTCCACGCACAGCACCACGTCCCAGGGCAGGTTGCGCTTGACGCGGGCGTTGAACAGCGGCCGCTCGATGATGAGCTGACCGCGCTCGGCACTGTAATTCTTGAGGTTGGCGGCAATGGTGGCGCGCGCATCGAAGCTCTGGGCGTTGGGCACCAGTGAGCGGCGCTGCCGGTTGCGACGGCCCACCAGCGCGTTCACAAAGTCACTCTTGAGGCGGCGGGTGATCTCATCCACCGTCTTGCGGATCACATCGCGCACGGCGTCGCGCATCTGCCCCGACAAGCGCCCGCGCATACCCAGCAGGGCCTTAGCCAGGCCGGGCGTGGCGTCCATGGAGCGCAGCACTTCAGGGTCGTTGAGCAAACTGGTGAGCTGGTAGCGGTCGATCGCCTGCGTCTGCATGCGCTCAAACACCTCTTGCGGAAACAGCTTGCGCGAGCGGTTGAGCCAGTCGATGGCGCGCAACTGGGTCGGGTCCAGCGAGCCTGGGCCGCCCGCAGGCTTGGCCAGGCCCCGGCCATCGTATTCGCGCCCGTACAGGTACTCAAGTGCCTGGTCGAGCTTCCAGTCCTCACCCTGCATGCCCACGCCCCCCATGGGCCGGGCGGCATAGCGGCCCAGAATGAGCCTCCACCGGCGCAAAGCGTCGTCAGATGCGAGTGAGTCGGGTTGAACGGTCATGGAGCAAGCGCTGTGTCTGGATCAACAATGCCAACCAAGGGTGAGAACGCCTGGGGTACACGCGGCCACAAAAAAGCCTGCCAGCGCGGACGCGGGCAGGCTTGCGATGGTGTGCGGGTGTGCACGCTGGCCAGGGGTCAGAACGGAATGTCGTCGTCCATGTCATCAAAGCCCGAAGCCGCGCGGGGGGGCTGCGCCACGGGTGCTGGCGCGGGGCGCGGGGCCGGTGCGGCCATGGGCCGTGGAGCTGGTGCAGGCGCTGCACGGCGGGGGGCTTGGTCGTAGCCGCCGCCTTGGTCGCCGCCGCCGCCGTAGCCGCCGTCGTCATAGCCACCGCCTTGCTGGCCACCACCTTGGCCGCCCATGCCCTGGCGGCCGCCCAGCATTTGCATCTGGTCGGCGCGGATTTCGGTGCTGTACTTTTCAACGCCCGCCTGGTCGGTCCACTTGCGGGTGCGCAGGCTGCCTTCCACGTACACCTGCGAGCCCTTGCGCAGGTACTGGCCCACGATTTCGGCCAGACGGCCGTTGAAGACCACGCGGTGCCACTCGGTGGCCTCTTTCATTTCGCCGGTCTGCTTGTCTTTCCACTTGTCGGTGGTGGCAATGGTCACGTTGGCCACCTGATCGCCACTGGGGAAGGTGCGCATTTCAGGGTCACGACCCAGGTTGCCGACGATGATGACTTTGTTGATGGATGCCATGGCTGTGCTTTCACTTAAAACAGCGCCGGATTTAGGGAGGTTTCCGCGCGCCAAACGCGCCATTGTGCCGCAACCGGTAGCGGATATCGCGCCCGCGCCCGCCTTCCGACCGCCTTCAGTGGCTCGCGGCGCCCCCGCCGTGGCCTTCGCGGCCCACGGGCTGCAGCTTCCAGGACAACGCCAGCCACAGGGCCATGAGCGCCGTAGTGGCCACAAACAAGCCCGCAGGCCCCACCCATTTGACCAAGGCCCCTCCCAGTGCGCCACCGGCAAACAAGCCCATGGACTGCAGCGTGTTGTAGCTGCCCAGCGCCGCCCCCCGAAGCTGGGGCGGTGCCATGCGCGAGACCAGGCTGGGCTGGCTGGCCTCCAGTGCATTGAACCCGCAAAAAAACACAAACATCAGCGGACCCAGCACCCACAGCGAAGGCGCAGCGCCACTGGCCGCCAGTGCGCCCAGCCCCACCTGCACCGCCAGCACCAAGGCAATGGCGCCCAGCAAGGCGGCACGCTGGTGGCCCTTGCGCTCCAGCGCAAAAAGCCCGCCCATGGCCACAAACGACAGCACCACGGCTGGCAGGTACACCTGCCAATGGTGGTCTTTGTCCAGCCCGGCCTGCACCAGCATGGCGGGCACCGCCACCCACATCGACAACTGCACGGTGTGCAGTACGAACACGCCCAGATTCAAACGCAGCAAATCGGGGTGCGCCCACACATCGGCCAAGCGGCCACGGGGGGCGTTCTTCAGGTGCGCGGGCTCGGGCGGCACCCACCACAGCACCACGGCCACACCCGCCAGGGCCAGCAGACAAGTCAGTCCAAACAAGCCCGACAGGCCCACGGCCGCCGTGAGCACGGGCGCGGCCACCAGGGCCACTGCAAACATCAGACCAATGCTGCCGCCCACCAACGCCATGGCCTTGGTGCGCACAGCGTCGCGCGTCTGGTCGGCCAGCAAGGCCGTGACAGCGGCCGACACGGCCCCCGCCCCCTGCAAGGCGCGGCCCAGCAGCAGGCCCGTCAATGAATCCGCCAGCGCTGCCAGCAAACTGCCTGCGGCAAACACCAGCAGGCCCAGCACGATGACCCGCTTGCGCCCAAAGCGGTCGGACGCCATGCCCAGTGGCAGCTGCAGCACCGCCTGGGTCAGGCCATAGATGCCCATGGCCAGCCCCACCAGCGCGGGGTCATCACCGCCGGGGTACTTGCGGGCCTCCAGCGCAAACACGGGCAGCACCAGAAACAGGCCCAGCATGCGCAAAGCAAAAATCAGCGCCAGGCTGACGCTAGAGCGGCGCTCCAGCGGTGTCATGCGCTCAGGGGAAGGGGTCGATCGGGCTGCCGTGGCATCCGACAGGGAAGAGGAAGAATCCGGCACGGTAGTGCACTCAGGCCAAATAAAGCAAAGGGGGATTCTCACCGATTGGCGCCCCCCCCGCTCACAGCCCCGTGATGCGCGGCCGGCTGCGCACATCCAGCCACCCCATCAGCCCCAGAATCACCGCCGCCACCCACAGAGCCCAGGTGGTGTCGGCCAACAAGGGCACCGCCACCAAAGGCACCAACGCCACAGTGGCGGGGTCGCGAATGCGACCCACGGCAGGATCCGAATCCCCCACGCCGTTGTCTTGCACGGTGTAGATCACGGTGCGGCGGTCGGCACTGAACTGCGCACCGCTCCAGGCAAACCAGGTGGAGGTGGTGGCGCCCTGGGTGGCTGGGCCCAGCTTCCACAACTGGGCCGTGGGCGGCAAGGGCTCAGGGTAAGTGAGCTGCACCGTGATGCTGCCCGTGCAGCCCGAGGCGCTGAACGCCAGCACACCGTAGGGCATGCGCACCCCTTTGGGCTCAGGCGCCGGTGCCTGGCCAAAGCCACCACCGGGCTCGAGCGCACAGTCCGCCCCACCGCCCAGCAAAGTCACCACGGCCTCGCCTTGCATCCCCTCCAGACCGCCCGAGAGGGTTTTGCGCGCCGGTGTCGCTGCAGCATCGGCCACCAGGGCCACTGCGCCCCCCGCCGCCAGTGCCGCTTCGGCAGAGGCTTCCTTGACCTTGGCGCAGGCCCACGGGCACAGCCCCACCAGCAAGGCCACCAAGCCCGCACGCGCAGCGCCCCCCCGCACTGCCGAAAAAGCAGCAAGTGAGGCGAAATTCGCCAGGAGCAGGTGCTTGCGGGGCATGGACGATGCAATCAACGGGGGCCCGGGCCGCCCCAAAAGGTAAAGCCCGCCAGGCGCCAGAAAGCTTGCAGCCCATTGCGCAAGCGCTCCGCCAGACGGAACCCAACCCGATGCTAGGGGCTGCCTTGTGCACGATTTGCCTGTGCGTTTGCGCTTTGTTGACTGAACGTCCCAGCCCTGATGGAAAGGGCCGCGCTCGGGCAGAAGGGGACGGTGGAGCGCAAAAGGATGTGAAGGTCTGCAGGGCCAAGGGGCCGCCGCCCCTCTTTATCGCGCCTTCAGGCCGCGCAGCCAGGTGGCGTATTCCACCGAGGACAGTGGATGCGCGCCTACATCGGCCATGGCCCCCGCTGCCGCCGCCGACAGGGCCATGGCCCGGGCATCGCTGGGCGACATGCCAAACGCCGCCCGGAACGCGCGGCTGAAATGCGCGTTGCTTGCAAAACCCGTGCGGGCCGCCACCTCGGCCACCCGCAAGCGGCGGCTGGCCGGGTTGACCAAAGTGTGAAACGACTGCAACAACCGGCGTTGCTGTACGTAGTGAGCGACACCCCCTAAGGGCTCAAACAGCCGGTACAGCACGCTGCGCGAAATGCCGAACTCATTGCACAGCCCCTCCGGGCTCAACGCGGTGCCCAGGTGCCGTGCAATGTGGCGCTGGATGCGCTCCAGCGCCACGCCCTGGACAGCCTCCTGCGCATGGGCCTGCGTGTCGGCACCGGGCCGCACACAGGCCGCCAGCATCTGCACACTGGCCCGCGCCACCTGGGGCGCATCCTCCAGCGCAATGGCGGGCAAGCGCCGCTGCAAAGACAAAAGGTGGTCACTGAACAAGCCCCCCAGCGGCGTCTCGGTGCGCAGCACCGTTCCGTGCAAATCCAGCGCACGGCTGCCAAAGGCTTCATCGGCCAACGCGCGGGGCACGATGAGCGACATCACATGCGAGGGCTGGGCAAAGGTGCGCAATGTGCGCGACAAGTCCAGCACCGTGATGTCGCCCGCGCGCACCTCGATGTCCTTGCCATCGTCGTACTGCCCCACAAACCCGCCCTGGCGGTACCACTGCACCAGGTAGTGGTCCAGCCCATCCCGCGCCACCCGCGCCCGCTGCCGCGAAAACTGCTGCCCGCTGAAATGCAGATCGCCCAACAGCAACATCCCCAAGTGCGTAGCCTGCACCGAGGCATCAAACCCATCCACCGCCTGCGGCGTGAGCGGCGCCACGTCAAACACCACGGAAATGCTTTGGCGCCAGGCTTCAAAGCGTTCTTCGCCGTCCGATTGGTCGGTTTTGAAGACGGTGGAGGGCAATGGCTGGGGCGATGTCATGGCATCCAAATTATGGAGGGCACGGTTGGAGTTCTGCACGAAACCAATGCGTCCGCTCGAAAAAGCGACTGGCCTATCATGGTAGGTTTTCCTGCCACTAGCCGCCCCGTGACCGACACCTCAGCATCCCAGCCCCCCGCCGATGGCCTCTACCTCGCCCGCGCCCTGCGCGAGCAGCGCATCAGCATCCGGGGGGCGCGCACGCACAACCTCAAGAACATTGACCTGGACATTCCGCGCAACCAGTTGGTGGTGATCACGGGGTTGTCGGGTTCGGGCAAGTCGAGCCTGGCGTTTGACACGCTGTATGCCGAAGGGCAGCGGCGCTATGTGGAAAGCCTGTCCGCCTATGCGCGGCAGTTCCTGGGGCGGCTGGACAAGCCCGATGTGGACCTGATCGAAGGCCTGTCGCCCGCGATTTCCATCGAGCAGAAGGCCACCAGCCACAACCCGCGCTCCACCGTGGGCACGGTGACCGAGATCCACGACTACCTGCGGCTTTTGTACGCCCGGGCGGGCACGCCGTTTTGCCCGGACCACAACCTGCCGCTGGCGGCGCAGACTGTGAGCCAGATGGTGGATGCCGTGCTGGCCCTGCCCGAGGACACCAAGCTCATGCTGCTGGCGCCCGTGGCGCGCGAGAAGAAGGGCGAGTTCACCGAGCTGTTCGCGCAGATGCAGGCGCTGGGCTACGTCCGCTTTCGGGTGGATGGCCAGATTTACGAGCACGAGAACCTGCCCGCGCTCAAGAAGACCGAGAAGCACAACATCGACGTGGTGATCGACCGCATCAAGGTGCGCGCCGACCTGCAGCAGCGCCTGGCCGAGAGCATCGAAGCGGTGCTGCGCGTGGGCGGTCACGAGGGCAATGGCCGTGTGCTGGCGCTGGAGATGGACACGGGGCAGGAGCATCTGTTCAGCAGTAAATTTGCATGCCCGGTGTGCAGCTATTCGCTGCCCGAGCTGGAACCGCGCCTGTTCTCGTTCAACTCGCCCATGGGTGCGTGCCCCGCGTGCGACGGCATTGGTCAGCGCGACGTGTTTGACCCGGCGCGGGTGGTGGCCTTCCCCACGCTGAGCCTGGCCAGCGGCGCCATCAAGGGCTGGGACCGGCGCAACGGCTACTACTTTGCGATGCTGGAGAGCCTGGCCAAGCACTACGCGTTTGACATTGAGGCGCCGTTTGAATCGCTTCCCGCACCGGTGCAGCACGCCATCCTGCACGGCTCGGGCGATGAAGAAATCGCCTTCAGCTACATCATGGACAGCGGCGCCTCCAAGGGCAAGGTGCACACCAAAAAGCATCCGTTCGAGGGCATCATCCCCAACATGGCACGCCGCTACCGCGAGACCGATTCAGTGGTGGTGCGCGAGGACCTGGCGCGCTTTCGCAGCACCCAGCCCTGCCCCGAATGCCACGGCACGCGCCTGCGCCGCGAAGCCCGCCACGTGCGGCTGGGCGAGGGCGAGCAGGCCCGCGCTATCTACGAAGTGAGCCACGCCACACTGAACACCGCCCACACCTGGTTCAACGACCTGAAGCTCACGGGCGCCAAGGCCGAGATTGCCGACAAAGTGGTGCGTGAGATCGCCACGCGCCTGCAGTTCCTGAACGACGTGGGCCTGAGCTATTTGAGCCTGGACCGCAGCGCTGAAACGCTCAGCGGTGGAGAGGCACAACGCATCCGCCTCGCGTCACAAATCGGCTCGGGCCTCACGGGCGTGATGTATGTGCTGGACGAGCCCAGCATCGGCCTGCACCAGCGCGACAACGACCGCCTGATCGCCACGCTCAAACACCTGCGTGACATCGGCAACAGCGTGATCGTGGTGGAGCACGACGAAGACATGATGCGCGCCGCCGACCACGTGATCGACATGGGCCCCGGTGCGGGCGTGCACGGCGGGCGGGTGATGGCGCAGGGCACGTACGACGAAGTGCGTGGCAACGCGCAGTCGCTCACCGGCCAGTACCTGTCGGGCGCCCGCACCATTGCCGTGCCCCAGCGCCGCACGCCCTGGTTGCCGGTGCTGGACCAGCCCGCGCCCGTGGTGGAGGCCAAGGCCAAATCGCGCTTTCCGCAAACCGAGGCGAGCAAGCGCCGCGCCGAGCGCATGGCCGAACACCATGCCCGCCAAGGCGCGCTGCAGGCGCTGCGCGTGGCAGGCGCCACGGGCAATAACTTGAAGGGCGTGACGGTGGACTTCCCCGTGGGGCTGCTCACCTGCGTGACGGGCGTGTCGGGCTCGGGCAAGAGCACGCTGGTCAACGACACGCTGTATGCCGCCGTGGCCCGCCAGCTGTACCGCGCGCACGAAGAGCCAGCCGCGCACGACGAGATCGTGGGCATCGAGTACTTCGACAAGGTCATCAACGTCGACCAGAGCCCCATTGGCCGCACGCCACGCAGCAACCCCGCGACCTACACCGGCCTGTTCACCCCCATCCGCGAACTGATGGCCGAGGTGAACACCGCCAAGGAGCGTGGCTACGGCCCTGGGCGCTTCAGCTTCAACGTGGCCGGTGGCCGCTGCGAGGCCTGCCAGGGCGACGGCGTGGTGAAGGTGGAGATGCACTTTCTGCCCGACGTGTACGTGCCCTGCGACATCTGCCACGGCCAGCGCTACAACCGCGAGACGCTGGAAGTGCTGTGGAAGGGCAAGAACATTGCGCAGATCCTGGAGCTGACGGTGGAAGACGCCGCCGCCTTCTTCAAGGACGTGCCCACCATCGCGCGCAAACTGCAGACGCTGCTGGATGTGGGGCTCTCCTACATTCGCCTGGGCCAGGCGGCCACCACGCTCTCGGGCGGCGAGGCGCAGCGTGTGAAGCTGGCGCAGGAGCTGAGCAAGCGCGACACCGGCCGCACGCTCTACATCCTGGACGAACCCACCACCGGCCTGCACTTTGCCGACATCGACCTGCTGCTCAAGGTGCTGCACCAACTGCGCGATGCGGGCAACACCATCGTCATCATCGAGCACAACCTCGATGTGATCAAAACCGCCGACTGGCTCATCGACATGGGCCCCGAGGGCGGTGCGGGCGGTGGCACCGTGGTGGGCGTGGGCACGCCCGAAGAACTGGCAGCCAACCCGGCCAGCCACACTGGGCGGTATCTGGCGCCGTATCTGGCGCAACATCTGCGGGCTAAATCTGAATAAAAATGGCCTCCAGCGCTTATAAATAAAGCGCTATAAGCTATCTATTTAATAGCAAATGGCAGCGCCACACCGCAACCGCCGCGCCACCTCGGCGTCCAGCGATCCCATGAAGACCTCCACCGCCCGGGTGTAGTCGCTCTCCAGCCCCAACTGGGCGTTGATTTCGCCGTGGCTCAGGTCCTGCGGCAACACCTCGGCACGGCCGCCCTGGTTGCGCACGTGGCGGGCCATGGCATCGGCCTGGGTGCAGGGCTGGTCGGCCCGTTCGGTAGAACACACCATCTGCATCGGCGGCGCGCCCGCCGTCCACTGGTGGAAGGGGGACAGCGCCACCCAATAGGCCGGGTCGCTGCCAAAGGCGTCGTCGTACAGCGGCATGTGGGGCGCGCGCATATAGGCGGGCACGTTCATCACCGCGCTGTCGAGCGAGACTGTGCCCAGCCACGGCCAGGCGCCTTCGCGCAGGGCCTGCGGTGCGCGGGCATTGAGCAGGGACACGAGGTGGGCACCGGCGGAGTGGCCCATGAGGATGAAGCGGTTCGGGTCACCACCCCAGGTGCCTGCGCGCTGCTGCGCGGCCATGAGGGCGGCCTGCACATCGCGCTCTTGCACCGCCACAGGGGCGTCGGGCAGCATGCGGTAATTGATGGAGATGAGGATGAAGCCCTTGGGCACCCAGCGGTTCACCTTCTCTTGCACCACGCGGCCCATGGCCTTGTCGCCATGCCGCCAGCCGCCGCCATGCACCATGAAGATGACGGGTGCGCGCACCGCACTGGCCACCAGGCTGTTGGTGCCCGTGCCAGCGCCAGCGCCTGTGGGGCTGGTGGGCACATACACGTCCATGCGCTGTGCAGGGTCTGTACCGTAGGGCACATCGGCAATGCGCTGCACGCCTGTGGGCAGGGCGGCCTCGGTGGCCGCAGCCTGCTTTTGTGCGATCAGGGCACGCAGGCGGCCACCGTTCTGTGGAGTGGTTTGTGCGGTGGTCTGGGCCTGCGCACTGGCGGTGGCCAGCGTGAGCGCGGCGAGGGCAGTCACTGTCAAAAGGTGGCGCAGGGACATGGCAAAGCTCCTGTCAGGGTAAAAGGTGGAGGGCGGGAATGAGAAGGGACGATGGAGAAGGTCGGCTCTAACCAAACCGTTCACGCTGAGCCTGTAAAAGCGCCGCGCAAGGCTTCGACAAGCTCAGCCCGAACGGATATTTCTAGCTCACACAGGCCAGGTGCCGGCGACGAACTCAAGACCGACCTCAAGGCCGCACAGGGCAGGCCATCGCCGTGCCGCTGGCGTCGTAGCAGGTGGCGCTACGGCTCAAGCCAGTGTCTTTGCTGTAGCTGCTTTGCGCCTGCACGCTGTTGCCGGTGGCCGCGCTGGTAGCGGTGGTGCTGCGCGCTTGCGTGACGGTGCCGTCGGCGTTGCGGGTAGCCCCGCCGCTGCTTTGCAGGCTGCCCTGCGCACCCTGGGCCGACACGGTGCCGCTGTGGCTGGCGCTGCCGTCGGCGCTGCGGGTGGTGCTGCCCTGGCGCGTGGCCATGCCGCCCTGCGCGCCCATGGCAGCGCTGCGGCTTGTCACGCTCGCGTTGCCCTGCCCATCGGTGGCGGCGGTGCGGCTGCGCAGCACGGCGCCGTTCGGGCCACTGCGGGCCACGCCGGTGTGGGTGGCGGTGCTGCCGTCTGCGTTGTGTTCCACGCTGTGGCGGGTGCGGGCCTGGGCCTCGGCCGGGGCGGCCAGCGCCAGCACAGCGCTGAAACCCAGCGCGGTGAGGGCCGAGAACACAAAGACGCCCGCTGCCAGCACGGGGCGTTGCAGCAGGTCAGGGTCAGCGGGGCGGGTCAGCGAAGGCATGGCAATGAACTCCTTGGGGTATGCCTCGGAATGCGGCATGGCTGTACTGTGCTCCCCAGGTGTGAGCCATTGATGGCAGAAAACGGCCGATGTATGACAAACCATGACAAACGCCAGCGGCCCGGTCATGCCTTGTCATGGCTGCCGAGGCGAAAGACGCGCCAACGCCTACCATTGCCACCATTCCCCTTCCAACGCTGTCCCAGCCCATGACCGACACCCTGGCCAAAATCCTGGTCGCAGATGATGAGCCCGACCTGCGCGCCCTGCTGCAGCGCTACCTGAGCGACCAGGGCTACACCGTGCGCACGGTCGATGGCGGCGGGCCGCTCGATGCGCTGCTGCAGCGTGAGCGGTTTGACGTGCTGGTGCTGGATGTGATGATACCGGGCGAAAATGGCTTGTCCATCTGCCGGCGACTGCGCGCGCAGGGCGAGACCATTCCCATCCTGATGCTCACCGCCCGCGGCGACCCGGTGGACCGCATCGTGGGCCTGGAGATGGGCGCAGACGACTACCTGCCCAAGCCCTTCAACCCGCGCGAGCTGCTGGCCCGCATCCAGGCCATGGTGCGCCGCCAGCGCATGCTGGGCGCGCACACCGGGCCGCAGGGTGTGCACGAACGAATCGCGTTTGGCGACTTGGTGCTGCTGCCCACCGAGCGGCGACTGGAAAAGGCGGGGGCGGACATCCCCCTCACCACGGGCGAATTCGCCCTGTTGCTGGCGCTGGCGCAAAACCCGCAGCGCCCGCTGGGCCGCGACCGGCTCATGGCCCTGGCCTACGGCCCCGACCACACGGCCACCGACCGCAGCATTGATGTGCAGATCATGCGGCTGCGCAAGCTCATTGAAGCCGACCCGGCCCAGCCGCGCCACATCCGCACCGTGTGGGGCGTGGGCTATGTGTTTGTGCCCGATGGGGCTGCGCCTGCCAGCGGGGGCAGGCCATGACTGCGGCTGCTTCTGCGGTCACTGCCGCTGCTGCCGCTGCGCCGCGTGGCCTCTGGCCCCGCAGCCTACTGGGGCGCAACCTGCTGCTGATGGCGGTGCTCATCGTGCTGGGGCAGCTGTGCGCGGCGGCGCTGGTACGGCACATGATCCTCAAACCCCGCGTGGCGCAAGTGGCCGATGGCGTGGCGCGCAATGTGGCCGCCATCCGCGCTGGGCTGCAGGCGCTGCCGCCAGGGCAACGGCAAGATTTTGTGCAGGCCTTCAACGCCCAGGCCGCACAAACGCAGGCCCACGCACTGGCCGCTGCACCGGGCAGTTGGCGCACCGTGCTATCGCCCATGGAGCGGCAGTTTGTGCGCGCTGTGACGCAGCGGCTGGATGCTGCACAAGGCACACAGGCCACGTCCGCTGAGCCAGTGTGGCGGCGCGACAGCAGCGGCGTGCTGTCGCTGCGCGTGGTGCATGAGGGCGCGCAGGGGCCGGAAACCTACTGGCTCAACCTGCCCAGCGTCTTTCCGACGCGCGAGTTCACCGGGGCCTGGCTCATGGCCACGCTGGCCAGCATGGTGCTGGCGCTGGCGGGCGCGTGGTGGCTGCAGCGCCACCTCAACCAGCCGCTGCAGCGCGTGGTGCAGGCCGCGCAGCGCCTGGCCCGGGGCCAGCCGCCCGCGCCCCTGTCCCAGGACGGCCCCACCGAGATCGCCACCGTGGCCCGCAGCTTCAACCACATGGCGCACAGCCTGGCGCAGGCCGATCGGGAACGCGCCCTGATGCTCGCGGGCGTGTCGCACGACCTGCGCACCCCGCTGACCAAGCTGCGCCTGGGGGTGGAGATTGCGGGCGCGCAGATCGAGCCCGAACTGGCCACGGGCATGGTGCGCAGCATGGACGAGATGGACGCGATCGTCGGCCAGTTTTTGCACTTTGCCCGCATGCAAGAAGCCGAGCCCCCGCAGCCTGCCGCGCTGGACGACCTGGCCCAGGCTATCGCCCAGGCGCAGGCCGACCATGGCCGCAGCGTGGCGCTGGAGTTGGGCGCACCGCCCCTTGCGCCCGTGCAGCCCCAGGCCCTGCGCCGCGCGGTGGACAACCTGGTGGAGAACGCCTGGCGCCACGGCACCGCGCCCGTGGTGCTGCGCACGGGCAGCGAAGGCGATGCCGTCTGGATCGAAGTGCAGGACCATGGCCCCGGCCTGCCCGCCAGCGAGCTAGACCGCGTGCGCCAGCCCTTTGCCCGGGGCGAGGCAGCCCGCAGCGGACGCCCCGGCGCCGGGCTGGGCCTGGCCATTGCCGACCGCGTGGCCCGCGCGCACGGCGGGCGGCTCACGCTGCACAGCGCCCCCGGCCAAGGGCTGCGGGCGCGGCTGGTGCTGCCTGTGGGTCTGGCCCCAAAGATTTGAGCAAAAACAGGTCGCAGCGCTAGATATATCAGCGCAGACAGCTACGCTTTTAATAGCAAAAATCAATGCACGCGCGCTGCCAGCTTGCGGTACAGCGTTTGGCGGCTGATGCCGAGCTGGCGGGCGGCCTGGGATACGTTGCCGCGCGCGCTTTGCAGGGCCTGGTCGATGGCGGCACTGGAGAGTTGTTGCAGGCTCAGCGGCGCGGGGGTGGGCAGGTTGGCCTGTCCGTGTGCATGGGCAGGCATGGACAGGGCGAACGCTGCGGGTGCAGCCACCGCTTGCAGCGCCTGCACGATGTCGTCGCCCAGGTGCTCCCAGCCCAGCTGGTCTTCGCCCTCGGCCAGCATGGCGCACGCGGTGCGCAGCACGCTGGCGTATTGGCGCAGGTTGCCGGGCCAGGGGTGGGTGGCCAGGCGCTCTAGCAGCGCGGGGGCCAGGTGCACGGGGTGGGGCAGGCCCTGCTCGGCGGCCAAGTCGGCCAGCAGTTGGCTGGTGAGGGCGGCAAAGTCGGTGCGCTCGCGCAGGGCGGGCAATTGCACCGTCAGGCCGTTCAAGCGGTAGTACAGATCGTGCCGAAAGCGCCCCTGCTCTGCGGCCTGCAGCAGTTGGCAGTGCGTGGCGCTGATGAGGCCAAAGTCCACCGGCACGGCCTGGCCTGCACCCACGGGCGTCACGCTGCGGTCTTGCAGCACGCGCAGCAGGCGGGTTTGCAGGGCCAGGGGCATGTCGCCGATCTCGTCAAGAAACAGCGTGCCGCCGTGGGCCTGGCGCAGGCGGCCCAGGCTGCCTTCTTTGCGGGCGCCGGTGAAGGCGCCGGCCACATGGCCAAACAGTTCGGATTCGATCAGGTGCTCGGGGATGGCGGCGCAGTTGATAGCCACGAAGGGCCCTTCGCGCCGTGGGCCGCTGGCGTGCAGGGCGCGGGCAAACACTTCTTTTCCCACGCCCGATTCGCCCTGGATGAGCACCGGGATGGGCTTGCCCACCACGCGGCGGGCCTTGTCGGCGGCGGCGCGCCAGCGGGCGTCGCCGGTGTCGAGCCGGGCCAGGGCGTCGTCCGGCACGGCCGCCGTGGGGGCGCTGGCGGTGGGCTTGTGCACGGCGGGCCAGGCGGCGGCGTCCAGTTGCACCTGGGCATACAGCAAGGCCCCGCCGCGCAGGCGCAGCGCCTGGGGCTGCTGGGGGCGACGGTGGTGGTGCGAGAGCAGGTCGTCGAGCCGCACGTCGGCCACCCGCTCGAGCAAGGTGGCGCCCAGGTCGCCCGTGTGTAGGCCCAGCTGGGCCAGGGCCACGCGGTTGGCGCCCACGATCCAGCCGTCGGCCGACACGGCCAGGATGCCTTCGGCCACGCTGCCAATGCCTTCGGGCTCGCGGTGCAGGTGCAGGCGGATGTTGCGCTTGCAGGTGGCCACCAGCAGGCGGTTTTCGATCATGCGGGCGGCCGTGCTGACCAGGCCCAGGGTGTGGGCGTGGCCGTTGCGGTGGTCGCCCGAGATGTCGAGGATGCCCAGCAACTCGCCCGTGGCCGAGAGGATGGGCGAGGCTGCGCAGGTGAGGAAGCTGTTTCGCTCCAGAAAATGCTCGCCGCCATGCACCTCGACCGCGCTGCCCTCGGCCAGCGCCGTGCCAATGGCGTTGGTGCCCCGGTGGGCCTCGTGCCACGACGCGCCGCAGGTCAGCGCCACGCGCTCGGCCTTGTCGATAAAGCCGGGGCTGCCCAGCGTGTGCATGAGCATGCCTGCGCGGTCGGCCAGCACCACCACGCTGTGGCTGTGGCGCACCTGGTCGAACAGGTATTCCATGATGGGGCGCGAGTGGGTGAGCAGGCTGTGGTTGCCTGCCATGGCCTGGCGCAGGTCGCCGGTACTGGGCAGGTCGGCCATGGCGCGCCCGGTGGGGGCCAGGCCTGCGGCCAGGCTGCGCCGCCATGAGCGGGCCAGCCGCTCGTCCACCACGCCACTGGGGCAATGGCCGTGTTCCAGCAAATGTCGCCGGGCCTGTTGCAAGGCCAGCAGGGGGGATGTGGTGCGCACGCTGTCTCCTGAGCGGGCGTCATGGCGTCCCGCTTTGCGCCGCAGTATGGCCGGGCCTGAGGGGCGGGGCAAGAGCGTTTGCACAGGGGGGTGTTCCAACTGTTCCATTTCGTGACAGGTGTTCTGTGTTGGAACGTAACGCGGTGGCCGGGCGGCCCCCGCACAGCACCCCTGGTTGCCAAAAATTCAATGGAATCAAGGGCTTGCCTGCCTAGCCCGGCGCAGCCAATGGCTGGCATGGGTCTTGTATAGGACCTGCTACCTGACTGCCGCACCAGCCTGCCGACATGCGCGCAGCAGATGCCAACAACACCGACAGGAGACACAGCATGACCGTTTACGCAGCCCCCGGCGCCGCTGGCGCCAAGATCGCCTACAAGCCCCAGTACAACAACTTCATCGGCGGCAAGTTCGTAGCCCCGGTCAAGGGCCAGTACTTTGATGTGATCTCGCCGGTCAACGGCAAGGTCTACACCCAGGCCGCCCGATCCACCGCCGAAGACATCGAACTGGCACTGGACGCCGCCCACGCCGCCGCCGATGCCTGGGGCAAGACCGACGCCGCCACGCGCGGCAACATCCTGCTGAAAATTGCCGACCGCATCGAGCAGAACCTGGAGCTGCTGGCGTACGCCGAAACGGTAGACAACGGCAAGGCGATCCGCGAGACGCTGAACGCCGACATCCCCCTCACCGTGGACCACTTCCGCTACTTTGCGGGCTGCGTGCGCGCACAAGAAGGCGCCTTGAGCAACATCGACGAGAACACCGTGGCGTACCACATCCAGGAGCCGCTGGGCGTGGTGGGCCAGATCATTCCGTGGAACTTCCCGATCCTGATGGCGGCCTGGAAGCTGGCCCCTGCGATTGGCGCGGGCAACTGCGTGGTGCTCAAGCCTGCAGAGTCCACACCCATTTCCATCCTGATCCTGGCCGAGCTGATTGCCGACCTGCTGCCGCCGGGCGTGCTCAACATCGTCAACGGCTTTGGCCGTGAGGCGGGCATGCCGCTGGCGACTTCCAAGCGCATTGCCAAGATCGCTTTCACCGGATCGACCAGCACGGGCCGCGTGATTGCACAGGCCGCCGCCAACAACCTGATCCCCGCCACACTAGAGCTGGGCGGCAAGAGCCCCAACGTGTTCTTTGCCGATGTGATGGACAAGGACGACGCGTTCCTCGACAAAGCCATTGAAGGCCTGGTGCTGTTTGCCTTCAACCAGGGCGAGGTCTGCACCTGCCCATCGCGCGCCATCATCCAAGAATCGATCTACGACAAGTTCATGGAGCGTGTCTTGAAACGCGTGGCCGCCATCCAACACAAGAACCCGCTGGACACCGACAGCATGATGGGCGCGCAGGCCAGCAAGGAGCAGCTCACCAAGATCCTGAGCTACCTCGACCTGGGCAAGCAAGAAGGCGCCGAAGTGCTGGCCGGTGGCGGCCAAGCCCACCTGGGTGGCGACCTGGAAGGCGGCTACTACGTGCAGCCCACGCTGTTCAAGGGCCACAACAAGATGCGCATCTTCCAGGAAGAAATCTTCGGCCCCGTGCTGGCCGTGACCACCTTCAAGGACGAAGCCGAAGCGCTGCAGATCGCCAACGACACGCTGTATGGCCTGGGCGCGGGCGTGTGGAGCCGCAACGGCAACGTCGCCTACCGCATGGGCCGCGCCATCAAAGCGGGCCGGGTGTGGACCAACTGCTACCACGCGTACCCAGCGCACGCGGCGTTTGGCGGCTACAAGGAATCGGGCATTGGCCGCGAGACCCACAAGATGATGCTGGACCACTACCAGCAGACCAAGAACCTGCTGGTGAGCTACAGCGAGAACAAGCTGGGCTTCTTTTGACGGGCGTCAAGGGTTGAGGCGGCCTGGCCGCTTCGCTGCGCCCTGGCGGGCGTACGATTTTTGGCGAAGCGGCCCGCTGCAAGCCTTGCAGCCCAGGCTGTTGGTTTGATCCATCAAGGAGGTTCACGATGACCAGTACGTTCTTTATGCCCAGTGTCAACATCATGGGCGCAGGCTGCCTGCAAGAGGCCATGGTGGCGCTGAAGGGCCACGGCTTTCGCAAGGCGTTGATCGTTACCGACGCGGTGCTGAACAAGCTCGGCGTGGCAGCGCGCATCCAAGCCCAGTTGGCCGGACAGCAGATTGCCTCGGTGGTATTTGATGGCACGCAGCCCAACCCCACGGTGGGCAATGTGCGCGCCGGGTTGGCGCAGCTCAAAGCCGAGCAGTGCGACTTTGTGATCTCGCTGGGCGGAGGCTCGCCCCACGACTGCGCCAAGGGCATTGCCCTGTGCGCCACCAACGGCGGCGAGATTGCCGACTACGAGGGTGTGGACCGCTCTGCCAAGCCGCAGCTGCCGCTGGTGTCCATCAACACCACGGCGGGCACCGCCAGCGAGATGACGCGCTTTTGCATCATCACCGACGAGACGCGTCACATCAAGATGGCCATCGTGGACCGCAACGTCACGCCCATCCTGTCCGTCAACGACCCCGAGCTGATGCTGGCCAAGCCCAAGGGCCTGACAGCCGCCACCGGCATGGATGCGCTGACCCACGCGGTGGAGGCCTATGTGTCCACCGCCGCCACGCCCATCACCGACGCCTGCGCGCTGAAGGCGGTGGAGCTGATTGCCCGCCACCTGCGCACCGCCGTGAGCCATGGCGACGACCTGAACGCCCGCGAGCAGATGGCGTATGCGCAGTTCCTGGCGGGCATGGCGTTCAACAACGCATCGCTGGGCTATGTGCATGCCATGGCGCACCAGCTGGGCGGCTTTTACGACCTGCCCCACGGCGTGTGCAACGCGCTGCTGCTGCCGCATGTGGAGGCGTTCAACGTGCCCACATCGGCCGCACGCCTGCGCGATGTGGCACACGCCATGGGTGTGAACGTGGCGGGGCTGGACGCCGAAGCCGGGGCACAGGCCTGCCTGGCCGCCATCCGCCAGCTGGCGCTGGACATTGGCATCCCCAAGTGCCTGAGCGACCTGGGGGTGAAGGAGGCAGATATTCCCATGCTGGCCACCAACGCGCTCAAGGATGCGTGCGGCCTGACCAACCCGCGCACGGCCACGCAGGCCGACATCGAAGGCATCTTCCGTGGGGCCATGACGGTCTGAGGCCATGAAGGCCATGGACGCCGTGGATTGCGCACACGCCAGCGGCACCCCACCACCCCCACGGGTGGTGGCCACGCCCGCCGCACTGGAGCTGGTGGCCTTGCTGCAAGCCAAGCATGGCCCGGACTTGATGTTCCACCAAAGCGGCGGCTGCTGCGACAACAGCGCCGCCAACTGCTACCTGCCCGGCGAGATCACCATGGGCGCGGGCGATGTGTACCTGGGTGACATCGGCGGCTGCCGCTTCTACATCGGCAAAGCCCAGTACGAGACCTGGAAGCACACGCAGCTCATCATCGATGTGCTCGACGGGCATGGCGGCGGCACCTTCTCGCTGGAGGGGCCGGAGGGCAAGGCATTCCACACGCGATCACGGGTGTTCGCGGCGGACGAGCTGGCAGCGCTAGGCATCAGCGCACCGGGGCACTGACACCCAAAGGCATCTCAACCAAAACAGGCTCTAGCGCTTTATAAATAAGCGCTAGCAGCTATACATTTAATAGCATTTACCAGACTGCGCGCTGCGTGATGCGCGGGGTATCGCTATAAAAGGTCACTTTCGAGATCGCAGCGGCAAGCACAAACCCTGGGCGCTCATGAATAATGGGGCGGATTGAGAACTCTTTCGCTCCACCAGAGCCAAGCGCCCCCATGACCACTACCTCGACCATCCTGCGTTTTCTGGCGGAATCTTCCGCAGACAGCCCCGGCGGCCGCGTGTCGGCAGGCGTCGTCATGAAGTGGATTGACGAAGCCGCCAACGTGGTGGCCAACCAGTGGGCCAAGAGCCCCTGCGTAGCCGCCAGTTTTGGCAGGCTGCACTTCATGCACCCAGTGATGGGCGGTGCCTTGGTGGAGGTCGAGGCCCGCTTGGCCTATACCGGCACCACCAGCATGAACATCTTCATCGAAGTGCGCAGCGGCCCGCAGCCAGGCGAGGCCTACCAGGAAGTGACGCACTGCGTGGCCGTCTTCGTCTCACCCGACGACACCGACACCCCCCGCCCCGTGGACAAGTGGACCCCCGAAACCCCCGGTGACATGGCTTTGGCCCAACTGGTGCGGGGCCAGATAGAGGCCGGACGCCCGGGCCACTGACGCGGCAGCCGCGCTGGTCGCACCGCAGACTCCATGCCCGTTCACAGCAAAGTGCGCTGCGCGAACCGCACCACCGTCACGCCCGCGCGCGCCTGCCGCACCGAGGGCATCACCAGCACACAGTTGTCATAAGGGGTGGTGACAGGCACCCCATCGTTGTCACCGATCACGGTGCCAGCCTTTTCAAACAGCTCCAGGCCCGTGTAGGGCGCCACGAACCGGAACGCGCTGCTGGAGGCGACCACCGGGCCGGTCACCTCCAGCGCCCACTGGCGGGGCGCATCGGGCATGCGCCAGCCCGGCAGTTGCTGCGCCAGTGCCTGCGCGCTGACCACGCCCGACTGCTCGATGAACCGCACGCACTGGTCGCGCGCCACCTGCAGGCTGGCCGGGTCGCCATGAAAGCCGCACTCGATCAGCAGCGAACGGGTGTCGCCCGCCTCGGCATCGGGCAGGCCGAAACGGCCATAGTCGCGCATGCGCACGCCGTCTTTGTGGCCCGCGTCCACCACGATGTGCTCGGGCGAGCGCATGGCATGCGCCAGCGCCAGGTTGCGCGGCTGCACGCCGGTGAGCAGCAGCGGGGCCGAGGGCTCGTGCATGGAATGGATATCGAGCAGCCAATCGGCCTGCTGGACAAACGGCCGCAGTGCGGCGGCGCGGCGGCGCTCACGGGTGTCGCCTGCATCGATGCGTGCATTGAGCCACTGGCGGTTGAGGTCTTCGTCGGTGAAGCGCGAGGCATCGTGGTGACTGGCATCGAAGCGGTCAAACGCATCGAGGTTGCAAAACGCCAGCGTGAGGCGGCCCTGCTCGGGCCGCACACCCGCCTCCAGCAGGCCCTTAAGGGCCCAGGCGCCGCACAGCTCGTTGCCGTGTACCAGCGCACTGACCATGGCGCTGCGGCCCGGTTGGCCGCTGTCAAAGTGCCAAACCCCCTCAACGCCTGTGTTGCCTACGCGCCAGGCGCTGATGTCGGGGACTGGCAGTGAAAAGCCGGGCGATGCGGCGGTGGTGTCCATGCGTGTGCTCATGTGGGCGGTCATTCTTCGATCTTGGCGAACTGCACGATCTTCTGGTACTTGGCGATTTCGCTGGCGATGTACTTGTCGGTATCGGTGGTGGGAGAAGCGACGACGGAGCCAGTGGCTTCCATCTTCTTGCGGAAGTCGGGCGACTGCAGCGTGTCGGTCAGCGCCTTGCGCAGCTTGTCGTAGATGGGCTTGGGCAGGTTGGCCGGTGCCATGAGCGCAAACCACACGCCGATGTCTACGTTCTTGAACTGGGGCAGTTCGGCCAGGGCCGGAATGTCGGGCGTGATGGGCGAGCGCTTGGCCTCGGTGGTGCCCAGGGCAATCACCTTGCCACTCTTGATGTGCGGCAGGCCGCTGGAGAGCACGAACACGCCAAACTCCAGGTTGTTGCCCACCAGGTCGTTGGCCAGGGGCGCCACGCCACGGTAAGGGATGTGCGTCATGAACAGCTTGCCCTGGTCTTTGAGCATCTCACCGGCCAGGTGCAGCGAGGTGCCCACGCCCGAGCTGCCGTAGCTGAATTTGCCAGGGTTCTTGGTGACCAGCTGGGTGAATTCGGCCGCGTTCTTGACGCCCGAGGCAGGCGAGGCCACCAGCACCAGCGGCTGCGACGCCACCAGCCCGATGGCGGTGAAGTCCTTGATGTCGTACTTGACCTTTTTGGTGACCAGCTTGTTGATGGCAATCTCATTGCTGGCGCCCACCAGCAGCGTGTAGCCGTCGGGCTGCGCACTGGCCACCTTCTGTGCACCAATCGCACCCCCTGCACCACCAACGTTCTCGATCACCACGGGCTGGCCCAGCCGGTTGGAAAGCTCGGTGCCCACCATGCGCCCCATCAGGTCGGTGCTGCCGCCGGGCGGATAGGGAACGACGATGGTGATGGGTTTGCTCGGATAGGCTGGGGCCTGGGCCCAGGCCACGGATACGGCGGCGGCACACGCCAGTGCACCGGCAACACATCGGACAAGCCCCTGGCGGCGGGCAATAGAGAGAGGACGCATCGTGTTTCCTTGTGTGGGGTGGTAGTGCCCCATTGTCCGAATCGCCGCCCCTCCATGTGGTGCCTAAATGGCACGAGACGGTGCATTTTTAGCACCGGAATCTCTGGGCCGCCGGTTGCTCTGCTGCCCTGCAGAAACCGATGCGTTGTCCAGCAGGTCCACACACCCTCTGCGCAGGCAACCGCGCCACTGCGCTGTATCAGCGGCGCGCAATGGTGGACCAGAGCACCTCTGCCAGCGTGCTGAGCCGGCGCTTGGGGCGGTACAGCCGCACATCGAACTTCACCTCCAGGTTCTTGTCACCGGCAGGCGCCAACAGGCCCGACTTGCAGTCGCCATGCACCATGGACCAAGGCAGCCACGACACCCCCAAACCTTTGCGCACGTATTCGTAGTTCGCGTCGGGCGAGTCACATTCCACCAACCGCTGCAAGCTGCTGGCCTGGGGGTGGTGGGCCAGCAGGTCCTCCACCAAACGCCCCAGCGCAAGCGTGCGGCCAAAAGCGATGTACGGCACCGCTGTGCTGCCCGCACCCAGCCGATAGCGCGGAGCGCCATGCGCATCTGCCAGGGCTATGGGCAAGAGCCGGTCAGTGGCAAGGGCGACATGCACAAACTGCCGCCCATCCAACGGCACCGTCAGCGAGGGGTGGTGATAGAGGATGGCGAAATCTGCCACGCCCTGCTGCAAGTCTTGCACCGCATCGGCCAGCGCGCGGGTGAGGATGCGCAGCTCACCATCGGCCAGATGGGGCCGCAAACGCACCAGCCAGTCGGCCACCACGGTGCGCGCCAAGGTGCGGCCTGTGGCCAGCGTGACGGTGCGGGCCTGACGGCCCGCAATGGCCATCAGCTCATCGTGCGATTGGGCCAGGTTGCGCGCCATTTGCTCGGCCGTGTCCACAAAGGCCTGGCCTGCGGCGGTAAGCCGCACCGAGCCGCCGCCACGCTCGATCAGCGGCGTTCCGGCCCAGGCCTCGAGCGCGCGGATGCGGCGCCCAAAGGCGGGGTGCGTGACGTGGCGTATCTCGGCGGCGCGGGTGAAGCTGCGCTCCTGCGCCAACACAGCAAAGTCCTCCAGCCATTTCAGTTGCATGGGCAAGGCACCTGGGGGCAACGCACGAAAAGTAGCGCTGGAGGGGGTGGAAAGGACGGAGCCTGTGGCCGCGTGCTCAAGCGCTGCGCGCGGCCTCCAGCACGGCGCGGGTGCGCTGCGCTTCGGCACGGGCAGCCGCACCAAAGTCATCGCCCGAGGACGCGTACAGCACGGCCCGGGAAGAATTCACGATGATGGGCCCGTCGCTGCGCAGGCCTGCGCGCACGGTGGCCACCGCATCGCCGCCCTGCGCGCCCACGCCGGGAATGAGCAGGGGCAGCGTGGGCGCAATGCTGCGCACGCGTTCAATCTCTTGCGGGTAGGTCGCGCCCACCACGAGGCCCAACTGACCGTTCAGGTTCCAAGGGCCCTGGGCCAGCTTGGCAATGTGCTCGTACACCAGGGGCTGGCCTTCGATGCTGGCCAGGCGTTGGTTTTGCAGGTCGTCGCCACCGGGGTTGGAGGTGCGGCACAGCAAGAACGCGCCCTTGCCGTGGTAGGCCAGGTAGGGCTCGATGGAGTCAAAGCCCATGAAGGGCGAGAGCGTGACAGCGTCGGCCCCGTAGCGCTCGAACGCCTCTTTGGCGTACTGCTGCGCGGTGGAGCCGATGTCGCCGCGCTTGGCGTCCAGGATCACCGGCACCTTCGGCGCTGTGCGGCGCATGTGCTCCATCAGGCGCTCGAGCTGGTCTTCGGCGCCGTAGGCGGCAAAGTAGGCGATCTGCGGCTTGAAGGAGCAGACCAGGTCGGCCGTGGCATCGACGATGGCTGCGCAGAAGTCGTAAATCTTGCTGGCGTCGCCCTTCATGTGGGCGGGAAAGCGGGAGGGCTCAGGGTCCAGGCCCACACACAGCATGGATTGGTTTTGCGTGGTGGCCGTGCGCAGTGTGTCGATGAAGGTCATAGGGGGTGATTTTAGGTGGGTGCCGCTGGGCGGGGGCTACAGAACCTGTTCGGGCGGGTCTGCCCATGAAAAAGGCCACCCCGCAGGGTGGCCTTGGTGGCCTTGAGCAAAGCCTTTGAACAGGCTGTCAGGCGCCTCAGCCCCCGGCTGCGCGCTTTTCCAGAATCTCGAACGCGGGCAGGGTCTTACCCTCCAGCACTTCCAAAAAGGCACCGCCGCCGGTAGAGATGTAGCCCACCTGCTTTTCGATGCCGTACTTGGCAATGGCGGCCAGCGTGTCGCCACCGCCAGCAATGCTGAAGGCCGAGGATTCGGCAATCGCTTTGGCGAGTTGCTTGGTGCCGTTTTCAAAGGCCGCAAACTCAAACACGCCCACGGGGCCATTCCAGACGATGGTGCCAGCGGACTTGAGCTGGGCCGCCAGGCGGGCCGCAGTCTCTGGGCCGATGTCCAGAATCATGTCGTCCGCAGCCACATCGGTGGCCGCCTTCACGGTGGCGGGGGCGTCGGCGGAGAAGGTCTTAGCGACCACCACATCGGTAGGGATTGGCACCTCGGCGCCACGGGCCTTCATCGCGGCCATCACGGACTTCGCAGCGTCCAGCAGGTCTGGCTCGGCCAGGCTCTTGCCAATCGGCAGGCCAGCGGCCAGCATGAAGGTGTTGGCAATGCCGCCGCCCACGATGAGCTGGTCCACCTTGTCGGCCAGGCTTTGCAAGATGGTGAGCTTGGTAGACACCTTGGAGCCCGCCACGATGGCGGCCAGCGGGCGTTGGGGGTGCGCCAGGGCCTTGGTCAGTGCATCAATCTCGGCCGACAGCAGCGGGCCTGCGCAGGCGATGGGGGCGTACTGCGCGATGCCGTAGGTGGTGCCTTCGGCGCGGTGGGCGGTGCCAAACGCGTCGTTCACGAAGATGTCGCACAGCGCGGCCAGCTTGCGGGCCAGCTCTTCCTTGTTCTTCTTCTCGCCCACGTTCAGGCGGCAGTTTTCCAGCAGCACGATCTGGCCGGGGGCCACTTGCACGCCGTCCACCCAGTTGGCAACCAGCGGAACCTCACGGCCCAGCAGCTCGGCCAGGCGTTTGGCAACGGGGGCCAGCGAGTCTTCGGGTTTGAACTCGCCTTCGGTCGGGCGGCCCAGATGGCTGGTCACCATCACAGCGGCACCGGCGTCCAGCGCCATGCGGATGGCGGGGATGGAGGCACGGATGCGGGTGTCTTCGGTGATGTTGCCTGCGTCGTCTTGCGGCACGTTCAAGTCGGCACGGATGAAGACGCGCTGGTTGCGGGCCTTGCCCTGGGCGCACAGATCGGAAAAGCGAAGGATGTTCATGGGAGAGGGTGGAGTGAATCGGTCTTGTCGCCCGCCATTTTAGTGAGCGAGGTCTGGGCGGCTCCCAGGCCCTTGCCAGTGCACCCGTGGAACTGGCTTTGCCAGGCTAGCGGGTGCGTCCGCCTCCGGGGGGATGGCGCCAAGGGCACCTAAGGGGGGCTTCCTCGCCTACCAGCCCCAGCCGATGTGCAGCGGCAGGTACACCCACATACCCACAACGATGGTGCCCAGGATGCCGCGCCGCCAGAAGTAGTAAGCGCTGGCAAGGACCACGGCGGGCAAGCGCGCATCCTGGACGGTGTGGATGAATTCGCCATGGGCCATGAAGATCTCGGGCGCGATCACGGCCGACAGCGCGGCCAACGGGGCGTATTTGAGGCCGCGCTTGAGCCAATCGGGCAGCGCCATCTCGCGCTCGGGAATCATGAAGAACGCCCGCGACACCACGGTGATAACGGCCAGCCCCAGGATGGCGATGACGGGTTCAACCCAGGACCAGTTCATGGATGGCGCTCCTCGCGCACGGGCACGACGTCACCGTCGCGCACATGCTGTTTTTCGTCCGCAGGCAGTTTTTCGTTGGCGGGCACCAGCAGCAGCTCGGGGTGGCGGCGGCGGTGCTCCACCGCTTCGATCATCAGCCCCACCGCCACGGCGGCGGCAATGGCCACCAGGATGTTGAGCTTGAGCGGCAGCGCAAAAGCGGCGATGGCCGCCGTGGCCGCCACGCCCGTGGCCAGCCAGGTGGCGCGGTCGAACAGCAGCGACAGCAGCACCCCCAAGAGCGCCAGCACGCCCGCAAACCCGAGGCCCCACGACAGCGGCACCACATTGGCCAGCGCAATGCCCAAGAGCGACGGCACCTGCCATGCCAGCCAGTTGGTGCAAGCGGCCCCGGCAAAGTAGGGCACTTGGTCAGGCTCGGGGGTTTGCGCAGGAAAGCGCTTCATGAACGCCACAAAGATCACGTCACCGCTGAAGTAGCCGATGACCAAGCGCCAGCGCCGTGGCAAGTGGGCAAAGTAGTTGCGCCACATGCTGCTGAAGATGACGAAGCGCAGGTTCACGCACGCCGCCGTGAGCCACACCACCCACAGCGGTGCGCCCACCGTGAGCAGCGGGATGACGGCCAACTGCGCGCTGCCCGCGTACACCACCAGCGACATGAACACCGCCATGGGCAGCGACATGCCGCTCTTGATCATCGCCACCCCGGTGACCAGCCCCCAGGCACCAATGCCCAGCGAGGTGCCCGCCATGTCTTTGGCCGCCATCCGAAAGGACGGGTGGCGCACCATGGCCCCCCAGGTCGATGGGGTGGCCGCGTTCACGCCGCCTCCGCGCCAGCGCCCAGCGCCTGCCCCACCGGCAACGCAAAGCCGCGCAAGAAATCGGCCACGGGCAGGCGCTTGCCCCCGGCACGCTGCAAGGTGGTCAAGCGCAGGGCGCCGTCGCCACAAGCCACTGTCACGCCCTCAGGGCCTGATGCCAAAATCTGGCCGCAGCGCTCATTAGATAAGCGCGAGAAGCTATCAATTTCATAGCCCCACACTTTGATCGCTTCGCCCTGCAAATGGGTGCTGGCGCCCGGAAACGGGTCAAAGGCCCGGATGCGCTGGCCAATGACCGCTGCAGGCAAAGACCAGTCGATTTCGCTCTCGGCCTTTTCGATTTTGTGGGCGTAGGTCACGCCCTCCGCGGGCTGAGGTATGGGCTGCAGGCCACCGCAGGCGGCCAGCTCCAAGGCTTCCACGATCATGCGGCCGCCCAGGGTGGCCAGGCGGTCGTGCAGCACGGCGGTGGTGTCGGTGGCGGCGATGGGGGTTTTCTCCAGCAGCAGCATGTCGCCGGTGTCCAGGCCTGCGTCCATCTGCATGATGGTGACGCCGGTTTGTGCATCGCCCGCCTCAATCGCCCGGTGGATGGGCGCAGCGCCGCGCCAGCGCGGCAGCACGCTGGCGTGGATGTTGAGACAACCTTTGGCGGGCAAATCCAGCACCCACTGCGGCAGGATCAGCCCGTAGGCGGCCACCACCATCACATCGGCCTGGGCGGCCAGCAGGGCCTCGCGCGCGACGGCGGCGTCTTCGGGGTACTTGCCATCCAGCCGCAGGCTGCGCGGCTGCGCCACGGCAATGCCATGCTCCAGCGCGCACTGCTTGACGGGCGAGGCCTGCAGCTTCATGCCGCGACCGGCGGGGCGGTCAGGCTGCGTCAGCACCAGCGGCACGGTAAAACCTGCCGCCAACAAGCGGTCCAGGGCCACGCGGGCAAATTCGGGGGTGCCAGCAAAAATCACTCTCATGGGGTATCTCTCCCAATACAGGTCAGCAGGGCAACAGCCCTCTGGGGTCGGTGGCACCGTAGAAAGCAGCCCAATGGGGCCGCCGGGCCACCATCATGGGCGGTCGTCTGGGGCGTTGGAAACATCGTCCACAAACAGCACCTGGCGCACAGTGCCTGCCGGGTCGATATGGATGTAGGCGAAACGTGGGTCGGACAACTGGGTGAAGCGGTAGGTCCAGACCTCCCCGTCAAAGCGGGCGACCCGGTCCACACGCTGCGGGGTGCCCAGCCAGTAGCGCACATCGGCCACAGTCCATTGCCCCACCGGAATCTGCTCCAGCCACTGCTGGGTGAGGGCCGGGGCGTTGGCCACCAAGCGGCCAGCGGGATCAAAATCCAGGTTGTAGACCTGCACGCCAGCGGGCAACTCGGAATACTGCCAGCGCTCTCCGCCTTCGGCCCGGGCGTACACCGCCGTGGGCCGGCCCAGCCGCTGGGCCACGTCTTGGCGCGAGGCCCCCAAAGGCTCTTTGGCCGGGCTGGCGCAACCCACCAGCAATGCACAGGCGGCGCCCAGCCCGCACAGCGCAGCCGCTGATACCCACCGCTGCGCACGCAACACCGTGCGCGCGCGCAGTGCCTGCACCCCACTCTGGATGCCGGGCACCTGGGTATTCACTCGCGATTACCTCGCTGCTGCTTGACCATTTTGGTCTTGATGCGGTTGCGTTTGAGGGGAGAGAGATATTCCACAAACACCTTGCCCAGCAAATGGTCCATCTCATGCTGAATACACACAGCAAGAAGACCATCGGCTTGCACGGTGTGCGTCTGGCCTTTTTCATTCAAGGCTTGGACGTGTACGCTGCTAGAACGCTCGACACCGTCGTAAATACCCGGCACAGACAGACAGCCTTCATCGCCCACTTGCTTTTCAGGGCTCGCCCAGGTGATTTCAGGGTTGATGAGCACCAGCGGCTGATCGCGCTCTTCGGAGACATCGATCACCACCACACGCTCATGCACGTCAATTTGCGTAGCCGCCAAGCCAATGCCATGGGCGTCATACATGGTGGCCAGCATATCGGCCACGAGGGTTTGGATGCGCTCGTCCACCGCTGCAACAGGCTTCGCCACCTTGTGCAGACGTGGATCGGGATAACAAAGAATAGGAAGAATTGCCATGAAACCAGGTAATAAGTGTCGCTATTTTCGCCACTTTTGAGCAAAGGCGCTGCCCAGCAAGCCAATATTCGTTGCCGAATCAAGGGCTTGAGCAGAGAATCTGAGATGATTTGTAATGGTTTTGCTTGGCCACTCGCCTGATATGGGTGGCCAGGCGTCAGTGAGGGGGCGTTTCTCAATGCATCAAAAAAGGAAAAACATGATGACTTTCTCCAGCGCGCAGCGAACAGCCTTGGGTGCGCTGACAGTCATTGCCGCCGCTTTGGCATGCACGCCCGCCTTGGCACAAAAATACCCGATTTCCGATGCCCAGCGCAGCACCGCGCAACAGGTGTCGGAGAAGGGCATCCCGATCTCTGAGTTGGCCCCCAATGCCCCTGACACCTATGTCGTCAAGCGCGGCGATACGCTGTGGGACATCTCCAAGATGTACCTCAAGAGCCCATGGCGCTGGCCTGAGCTGTGGGGCATGAACCTCAAGGCTCTGCCCAATCCCCACCTGATTTTCCCTGGACAAACGCTGTACCTGGACAAGTCCGACGGCTATGCGCGCCTGCGCACCCAGCCCGTGGGCGGCTCCGACACCGTGCGCCTGTCGCCGCGCACACGCACCGACAGCCTGGCCAGCCTGGCCCTGCCCACCCTCCAATCGCACCTGATTGCGCCTTTCCTGGTCGAGCCCCTGGTGGCCGACGCCGCCACCATTGAGCAAGCGCCTCGCCTGGTGGCCACGACCGACCAGCGCGTGCTGATGGCCGCAGGCGATCGTGTGTACGCACGCGGCAGCGCCAATGCCCAGCTGAGCACCAAGGCGGGCAACCCCCGCAGCTTCCGCGTGTTCCGCGACGCCGTGGCGCTGAAGGATCCCGTGTCGGGCGAAATCCTGGGCTACGAAGCGCGCTACCTGGGCAATGCCGAACTCGCCCGCAGCGAAACCGTGGAAGAAGTCAGCGACGGCAAGGGCAAGGTCAAGCAAGAGTTGGTGCCAGCCACCGTGGACATCACGGCCACCAAGGAAGAGATTCGCGCAGGCGACCGCATGCTCCCCGAGCCCGGCCGTAACTTCAAGAACTACATTCCCCACGAGCCACAAACCAACGTGAACGCACGCGTGGTATCGATTTATGGCTCCTCCAACGTGGCGGTGGCTGGCCAAAACCAGGTCGTGGCCATCAACATGGGCTCGACCCAAGGCATTGAGCCAGGGCATGTGTTGACCTTGCTGACCAAGGGCGACCTCGTCAAGGACGTGACCGCTGACGGCAAGCCGATGATCAAGCTGCCCAGCGAACACAATGGCTTGGCCATGGTGTTCTTGACCTTTGACAAGGTTTCGTACGCGCTGCTGCTGGAAGTGCGCACTGGCGTGCAGGTGGGCGACCGACTGGTCAACCCACAGTAAACGCAGCCAAGCCTGCGATTGATCACTTTGCAACGGGGCCTTTGGGCCCCGTTTTGCATAGCCCCCACACAAACCTTCCAACCCTCATTGGCCAACTATGGACCGGGACGAACTGGGCGCATGGCTACGGCTTGCCACGACCAAAGGCATTGGCAACCAGGCTGCGCGCAAGCTGCTAGCGGCCTTTGGCCTGCCTGCAGGCATCTTTGCCCAGCCTGAAGCGATCCTGGGCCAGTGGGTGACGCAGCGCCAGGCCCAAGCCCTGAGCACGCCGCCCGCCGAATGGCCAGATTTGCTGGAGAAAACCTGGCAGTGGCTGCAAGCGACCGATACCCCCGAAGGAGTGGCCCGGGACATCATCACCCTGGGGGACAGGCGCTTTCCCCAGAGAATGCTGGACACCGAGGACCCGCCCCTGATGCTGTACGTGATGGGCGCCCAAGCACTGGTGCAGGACACCCCCTTCAGCGAGGGGCAATGCCTAGCTGTGGTGGGCAGCCGCAATCCCACGGCACAGGGAGCAGACAACGCCTACCAATTTGCCAAAGCACTGCGCGCTGCGGGGCTGACCATCGTGTCTGGCCTGGCACTGGGCGTAGATGCCGCCGCGCATGAAGGGGCCTTGGCCGATGTAGCGCCGGGCGACGCCTCAGAGCAAGCCGCCACCATCGCCATCGTGGGCACGGGTCTGGACCGCGTCTACCCCAGCAAACATCTGGCACTGGCCCACCGCATTGCCCGGCACGGCCTGCTGGTCAGCGAATACCCGCTGGGCACACCGCCGTTGGCCGGCAACTTCCCCAAGCGCAATCGCATCATTTCCGGCCTATCGCAAGGCACCCTGGTGGTAGAGGCCGCATTGGCCTCGGGCTCGCTGATCACGGCCCGCATGGCATCCGAGCAAGGCCGAGAAGTGTTCGCTATTCCGGGCTCCATCCACGCCCCCCAATCGCGGGGCTGCCACGCACTGATCAAGCAAGGCGCCAAGCTGGTCGAGTCGGCCCAAGATGTTCTGGAAGAATGCCGATGGTCTGCCGCCCCGCGCGCACCCGAAGCGGTGACTGGCGATGCTCCTGCAGCAGCCACCGAAAGCCCGCTGCTGCAGGCCATAGGCTACGACCCGGTCGGGCTGGACGCGCTGGTCAGCCGCACGGGCCTGGACACGGCCAGCCTGCAAGTACAGCTGCTGGAATTGGAGTTGGACGGCGCCATCGCTAGACTACCTGGCGCGCTGTTTCAGCGCATGGGGCGCGGGTAGGGCCTACGAAGCAGGCCACAACCGGGCCTGGCCCAAATCAGTCGAGCAAGCGCTCAGGGTTGGCGTCCAGCTTGGCCAGGGCGTCGCGGGTGGCGCGCATGGTGAGCCCCTCTTCGTCCTGGGCCACCAGCAGCCCGGTCTGCAGATAGGCCGCCAGCCGGTGCAGCTGGATCAGGTAGCTGCTGCCATCGACGGCTGCAAACAAATGCAGCTGCTTGCGCTTGCTCTGCCACGCGTATTGCACCTGGGCCGAAGACCCATTGTGGTCCAGCGTGTACCAGGTACCGGGCTTGAGGTCTTGTGCCCAGGCCACCATGGCGTCTTCCACCGGGGCACCATTGTCCGCAATCACGAAGATCGAGGATGCGTCGATGCCGAGCATCATTTCGATGCTTTCGGAATTGAGCGGCATGTCGCCCAGCGTGGCATCGTTGATGAAGTCTTCCAAATTGGCCAAGCGCTTGGACATGGCCTCGATGTGCGCTTGCGGAATGCTCGCCGTCTTGGACAAAAATGCTTCAGCCAGGGTGTCCGTCAGCACCTTGATGCGCGCATCCTGCTCAGCCCCCGTCACACCAATCAACGTCAGCCCCTGGCGCAGGCGTTGCAGCAAACCGGGCAGTTGCTGGATCACCAGCGAGCGGTCGGTGCGGTTGGGCTTGGCGCTGGCGGCCCACACCAGATCGGCCGCGGTCTGCTTGAACATCACCGTGTCCGCATGCTGCGCACCATCGCGCACCGCAGACAAGGCCAGCACCTCGGCCCAGGTCTTGAAGAGAAACTCACGGATCTCATCGCGCACCGGCATGTCGCGCAACATGGTCCGCAGCTCGATGGTGTATTGGATGGCCAGCGTCTCACGCTGCTCCACCTGCTGGGCCACGCTCACCAGACGCGACGTGGCCTGCTTTTCGGTCAGGAACTTGGAGAGGAATTTCTCAAACTCTTCGTACACCAACTGGAACACACGGCGCCCGGTCTCGGGGTACTGCTCAATCACCTGCACCACTCGGCGGATTTCTGCCTCCAACGCGCTGCCGTTAATGGCCGTGGCATCAAAGCCCATGACGCAAGCCCCCATGCGGTCAATCAGTTGGCGTGCAGGGTGGTCCAGGTTGCTGAAAAACTCGGGCTCTGCCAGGGCCACCCGCAACACCGGCACCTGCAAGCGCGCAAACCAGACCCGCACGGCAGGCGGAATGCGGTCTTCCGCCAGGATGCTCTGGAACATGAGCGCCACCACCTCAATGATGGCCTTTTCGCCCGGGGTGACGGCTTTTTTCTTGAGCTCGACCGAGCGTTCGCGCACGGCACCAGCCACCTGCACCACGGCAGCGGGACTGTAATCTTCCATGAGAGTGGCCACGCCGCTGTAATAGGTGTCTGCCTGAACCCGCTGCGCAGACAAGGCATGTGCCAGCGCAGCAGAAGCTGGTGGAGCCTTGACCATGTCAAAGCCGGTCGCTGGCTGGGTCAACAACTTGCGCAACTGGCCCATCACCCCCTGTGCACGCTGGCGGGCACGGATCAATGGCGTCATGCCCGTGACGGCGCCGTAGCCTCCACCCACCATGCCTGGCTGGGGGGCCATGTACTGCCCTTGCTGGGGGGACATCATGGGGCGCTGTTGCAAAGGCTCGCCCCGGCCAGATGCCGGGCCACCCCATCGCGCGCCCGGCGCACCTTGCATGCCCGCCATGGCATCACGCGACTGGGCCAGCGCCTGGGAGGCCAAACCGCCCGCCCCGGAGGATGCAGCGCCCCCGCCCACGCCACCCGAAGCGGTGCGGCGCACGCGCCCCCGCATGTCCGTGGGCATGGCCACACCTTGCTCCACATAAAAAACGTTGACGGCCTGGTAGTGCTTCTGGACCTGCTTGGCCAGCTCACGCTGCAGCGGATCCACCACCGTGAGCAAATCGGTGCGGGGCAAGCCTGCATCAACCCATTGCTCCACCAGCTTCAAGCATACCGTCTCGATGCGCAGGATGTCGGTGCTGTCCATGTCCTGGCCCTCCAGCACCTGCGTGCGCTGGCGCAAGGAGTCAAACTGCTGGCTGACCTGCTCAGCCACCGTGATGGCCATGCGGGCGGCCACGATCTTGTTCTCCACCACATCGTCGCTGAGCAGCTCAAACTGGCTGCCCAGCACTGGCTGCCCCTGGCTGCTGCTGGAGTGGGGGGCCAGCGCATCGCGCCAGGTCTTGGCCGTGCGCTCCAGCCAGGCCGTGTGGTGTTGTTGGTACAGCAGCCAGGCGTCGCGCCGGGTCTGCATTTCGCGCTGGGTGCCTGTTTGCGCCAAAAGCGCCGACAGGAACTCGGTTACTGTCTTGTCCAGGTCCGGCAGACTGGTGCACAACCCCTCAACGAAGCGCTGGCGCGCCTGGCGCGCCAGACGACGTTGCGCTACGAGGGAGTCGTTTGTCTGCATGCGTAGATATTACCGGGTCAGACGGCGGCTCCGGCATTGGGGTCATTGGGATCACCGGCGTCTTTGCGCGGACCCGACACCAGATCTTCGCGTTTGACACCCAGCCACATGGCAATGGCTGCGGCCACGAACACCGACGAGTAAATGCCGAACAAGATGCCGATGGTCAAGGCCAGCGCAAAGTAATGCAGGCTCGGGCCGCCGAAGAAGAACATGGACAGCACCATGATTTCGGTGGAACCGTGGGTGATCATGGTCCGGCTCATGGTGCTGGTGATGGCGTGGTCGATCACCTCGTGCGTCGTCATCTTGCGGTACTTGCGGAAGGCTTCGCGGATACGGTCAAAGATAACAACCGACTCGTTCACCGAGTACCCCAGCACCGCCAACACGGCGGCCAGCACCGACAGCGAGAACTCCCACTGGAAGAACGCGAAAAAGCCCAGGATGATCACCACGTCGTGCAAGTTGGCGATGATGGCCGCCACGCCGAACTTCCACTCAAAACGGAACGCCAGGTAGATCACGATGCCCAGCACCACCATGCCCAGCGCCATCAGGCCGCCGTGCACCAGCTCATCGCCCACCTGCGGGCCCACAAACTCGGTGCGGCGCAGCACCACATTGGCATCACCAGCCTTCAGCGCCTGCAACACCTGCTCGCTTTGCTGCGCCGACGTCACGCCCTTTTGCACGGGCAGGCGGATCAGCACGTCGCGGGGCGTGCCAAAGCTTTGGACCTGCACATCGGTGTAACCCAGGCCCGACACCGTGTCGCGCACCTTGGCCAGCTCAGCGGGTTGGCTATAGGCCACTTCCATCACGGTGCCGCCCGTGAACTCCACCGACAGGTGCAACCCGCGAGAGAACAGGAAGAACACCGCCAGTGCAAAGGTGATGAAGGAAATCGCGTTGAAAACCAACGCGTGCTTCATGAAAGGGATGTCTTTTTTGATGCGGAAGAACTCCATGTCTTCCTCCTTTATTGCGACTTGGCCACGGCTGTGGCGTCCGACTCAGGCTTCCAGACCTGGCCGATGGAAACGCTCTTGAGCTTCTTCTGGCGGCCGTACCACAGGTTCACCAGGCCGCGCGAGAAGAACACCGCCGAGAACATGCTGGTCAAAATGCCGATGCAGTGCACCACGGCAAAGCCGCGCACAGGGCCCGAGCCAAATGCCAGCAAGGCCAGGCCCGCGATCAGCGTGGTCACGTTCGAATCCAAAATCGTGGCCCACGCACGGTCATACCCGGTGTGGATGGCCGCCTGCGGCGCCACACCAGCGCGCAGCTCTTCGCGCACGCGCTCGTTGATCAGCACGTTCGAGTCAATGGCCACACCGATGGCCAACGCCATGGCGGCAATACCGGGCAGCGTCAGCGTGGCCTGCAGCATCGACAAGATAGCCACCAGCAGCATCACGTTCACCGCCAGCGCAATGCTGGAAATCACACCGAACAGCAGGTAGTACACGCACATGAATGCGGCAATGGCCGCCAGGCCCCACACCACGCTGTGGATACCGCGCTCGATGTTGTCAGCACCCAGGCTAGGGCCGATGGTGTATTCCTCGATGATTTCCATGGGCGCGGCCAACGAGCCTGCGCGCAGCAGCAGCGCGGTGTTGTTGGCCTCGGCCGTGGTCATGCGGCCCGAAATCTGCACACGGCCGCCACCAATTTCAGAACGAATGACGGGCGCCGTCACGACTTCGCCCTTGCCCTTTTCAAACAGCACGATGGCCATGCGCTTGCCGATGTTCTCGCGGGTGATGTCACGGAAGATGCGCGAGCCCTTGGCGTCCAGCGTCAGGTTCACGGTGGGCTCTTGCGTCTGGCTGTCAAAACCCGGCTGGGCGTCGGTCAGGTTCTCACCGGTCAGGATGACCTGCTTCTTGACGATCACCGACTGGCCACTGCGCTCGGGGTAGCGCTCGGTGCCAAAAGGCACGGGGCCACGGCCTTGCTCGGCAGCGCGGGCTTCGGTGCTTTCTTCGACCATGCGCACTTCCAGCGTGGCGGTGCGGCCCAGAATGTCTTTGGCCTGGGCGGTGTCTTGCACGCCAGCCAGTTGCACCACGATGCGGTCCTGGCCTTGCTGTTGGATCACGGGCTCGGTCACGCCCAGCTCGTTGATCCGGTTGTGCAGCGTGACGATGTTCTGCTTGACGGCTTGCTCTTGCACCTTGCGCGCCGCCTCGGGCTTGATGCTGGCGCGCAGGCGCAAGCCGTCGCCATCGGGCTGGCTCACCACCTGCAGGTCGACAAACTGGTCGCTGATGAGGTTGCGCACCTTGGTCTGCGTGGCTTCGTCGGCCACCTTGATGTCGACGATCTGGCCATCGCGCGAAATACCGTTGTGGCGCACGTTCTTTTCGCGCAGCGCGGTGCGGATGTCACCGGCATAGGCTTCGGCCTTTTTGGTGAGGGCCGCCTGCATGTCCACCTGCAACATGAAGTGCACGCCACCGCGCAAATCGAGCCCCAGGAACATGGGGCGGGCGTGCAGCGCGCTGAGCCAGCCGGGGGTGCGCGAGATCTGGTTCAGCGCCACCACGTAGCTGGGGTCGTTCGCATCGGGCACCAACGCCTTTTGAATCACGTCCTTGGCCTTGAGCTGGGTTTCCAGCGAGTCAAAGCGTGCGCGCACCGAAGTGCCCTCCACCGCCACGCGCTCGGCCGTCAGGCTGGCGGCCGCCAGGGCCTGCTCCACCCGCTGCGCCACAGCGTCGTCAATTTTGACGCCGCTCTTGACCGCAGAGACCTGCACTGCAGGCGTTTCACCAAAGAAATTGGGCAGGCTGTACAAGGCACCCACCAGCAGCACGATCACCAGGATCGCCCACTTCCAGACCGGATATCGGTTCATGATCGCGCTCTTACCTCACGGAAAGCTATCGGGGCGGGCGACGCCGTGGCCGCTGCCCCTGACGAAGGCTGGCAGCGACCACCGCTGCCACGCCCTGACTTCAGGTTCTTTACTTCACCGTGCCCTTGGGCAGCACTTGCACCACGGCGCTGCGCTGGATCTGCACTTCCACGTTGCTGGCGATTTCAATGTGCAGGAAGCCTTCGGACAGGCGCGTGACCTTGCCGATGATGCCGCCCGACGTGGCCACTTCGTCGCCCTTGGCGATGGCATCAATCATGGCGCGGTGCTCTTTTTGGCGCTTCATCTGGGGGCGGATCATGACGAAGTACAACACCACGAACATCAGCACCAATGGCAGCATGCCGGTCAGCGAAGACATCAGGTCGCCACCACCTGCAGCGGCGGCAGGAGCGGTCTGGGCAAAAGCAGAAGAAATAAACACGGCAGGGACTCCACAGCGGATGGTCAAAACGGTCGGAATTCCACACGGCCAGCGCCAGGGTGCCGAATGGGAAATTCGTTGATGCAAGAAAGAGGTCGACATCGTCGCCAGGCAAGGCGCCAACCGCAGCGATAGCCGTCGCTATCGCGAGGATTGGCAACGCAGCCTGGCGGCGATGCTCGGCGTCTTTATGCAACGAATTCCCCATTCGGGGCCCTGGGCGCCCGCCATGGGGTAACCGGGCATTGTATGCGGCACCCCGCCCAAGCCCAAGACCAGATGCGCCTGGGGGAGTTGGCGGGTGCCAGCGCCACGCCGCATTCCAATAAAAATAGCCCCTAGCGCTGGATATACAAGCGCTAGGTGCTATAAATTTAATAGCGACAAACGCACCGCGCTGCCTGCGAAGCAACGCGGTGGCCTCAGGCAGCCTGGCGGTGGGCCGCTGCCCCGGGGTTGCGCCACTGGGCCATCAGGCCGCTCCATTTGGGGCGCGCGGCCTGCAGGTGGCGCTCCTTCACATGGCCGTAGCCACGGATCTCTTCGGGGATGCGGGCAATCTCCACGGCCAGGGCCAAGTTGTCGCTGCTCAGGCGCTCCAGCAGCTCGTCGATGCAGGCACGGTATTCCACGATGAGGGCGCGCTCGGTGCGGCGCTCTTCGGTGTTGCCGAAAATGTCGAGCGCCGTGCCGCGCAGGCCTTTCATGCGGGCCAGCAGGCCAAAGGCTTTGCGCATCCACGGGCCGTAGCTTTGCTTGAGCAGCTCGCCCTTGGCGTTCTTCTTCGCCAGCATCGGCGGGGCCAGGTGGTGCACCAGCTTGTAGTCGCCTTCAAACTGGGCGGCAATCTTGTCGGTGAAGGCTTTATCGGTGTGCAGGCGCGCCACTTCGTACTCGTCCTTGTACGCCATCAGCTTGAACAGGTAGCGCGCCACCGCCTCGGTCAGGCGGGTGGTGCTGCCCAGCTTGGCTTCAGCCGCTTGCACCTTGTGCACAAAGGCCTGGTAGTCGGCCGCATAGGCTGCGTTCTGGTAGCCGGTGAGGAATTCAATGCGCTTGGCGACCATCTCGGCCAGCGCGGGTTTCTTGACGAACTGGATCACCTGTGCGGCCTGGAACAAGGCTTGCACCGCCGCCAGGTCGTGCGCACAGCGGCGGCCCCATTCGAAGGCGGCCTTGTTGTTGTCCACCTGCACGCCGTTCAATTCCATAGCGCGCATCAGCGATGCGAACGTCAGCGGCACGCGGCCCTTCTGCCAGGCGTAGCCCAGCATCAGCGGGTTGGTGTAGATGCTGTCGCCCAGCAGCTGCGTGGCCACCTGCTCGGCGTCAAAGCTGCCCACACCGCCCGCGCCCACGGCAGCGGCAATGGCTGCATCGCAGTTGCCACCGGGGAACTGCCAGTCGGGGTTGTTCACAAACGCCGCCGTGGGCGTGCCGTGCGTGTTGAGCGCCACAAAGGTGCGGCCCGGCTGCATGACAGCCAGGGTGTACTTGTGCGCGGCAACGATGGAGTCGCAACCGATCACCAAGTCGGCCTTGGCCGTATCGACCTTGGTGGTGTAGATGGCGTCGGGCCGGTTGGCGATCTGGATGTGGCTCCAGGTGGCGCCGCCCTTTTGCGCCAGGCCGCCGGCGTCCTGCGTGATCACGCCCTTGCCATCGAGGTGCGCAGCCATGCCCAAGAGCGAGCCGATGGTGATGACCCCCGTGCCCCCCACACCGCCCACCACAATGCCCCAGGCGGTTTCGGCCACGGGCAGCACAGGTTCAGGGATGTTGGGCAGTGCCGACAGGTCGCCCTTCTTTTCCTTCTTCGGCTTTTTCAGCTGGCCGCCCTCCACCGTCACAAAGCTCGGGCAAAAGCCGTTGACGCAGGAATAATCCTTGTTGCAGGTGCTCTGGTTGATGCGGCGCTTGCGGCCAAACTCGGTCTCCACGGGCTCCACGCTCAGGCAGTTCGACTTCGTCGAGCAGTCGCCGCAGCCCTCGCACACCAGGTCGTTGATGACCACGGTCTTGTCGGGCGTGGCCAGCTTGCCGCGCTTGCGGCGGCGGCGCTTTTCGGTCGCGCAGGTCTGGTCGTAAATGATGGTGGTGCAGCCCTTGATCTCGCGGAACTGGCGCTGGATGGTGTCCAGCTCGTCGCGGTGGTGCACTGTCACGCCTTCGGCCAGCGGTACACCGTCGTACTTGTGCGGCTCGTCCGTCACGATGACCAGCTTGGCCACGCCTTCGGCCTTCAGGCTGTTCATGATCTGCAGCACCGAGTGCCCCTCGGGCCGCTCGCCCACGGTCTGCCCGCCGGTCATGGCCACGGCGTCGTTGTAGAGCACTTTGTAGGTGATGTTCACCCCCGCCGCAATGCTTTGGCGGATGGCCAGCAGCCCGCTGTGGAAGTACGTGCCGTCGCCCAGGTTGGCAAAGATGTGTGCGTCGGTGGAGAAGGGCTGCTGGCCCACCCAGGTCACGCCCTCGCCACCCATCTGCGTGAAGGTGCTGGTGCGGCGGTCGGGCATCCAGTTGACCATGTAGTGGCAGCCAATGCCTGCCACGGCGCGCGAGCCCTCTGGCACGCGGGTGCTGGTGTTGTGCGGGCAGCCGCTGCAAAACCACGGCGCACGCTCGCCGGTGTCCACCTTCAACTCCGTCATCGCGCGTTCGCTGGCCTCGATGATGGCCAGGCGGGCTTCCATGCGGGCCACGATGTCGCTGGACACGCCCAGCTTCTTCAGGCGCTTGGCAATGGCCTTGGCAATGATGGCTGGCGTCAGGTCGGCCTTGGGGCGCAGCAGCCAGTTCTGGCTGGGGTTGGGCATGCTCCACTCGCCACCCGAGTTGTCACCTTCCACCTCGTCAAACTTGCCCAGCACATTGGGCCGCACGTCGGCGCGCCAGTTGTACAGCTCTTCCTTGATCTGGTACTCGATGACCTGGCGCTTTTCTTCCACCACCAAAATCTCTTGCAGGCCCTGCGCAAAGTCGCGGGTGATGGTGGCTTCGAGCGGCCACACCACGTTGACCTTGTGCACCCGAATGCCCAGCTGGCGGCAGGTGTCGTCATCCAGCCCCAGGTCCACCAGCGCCTGGCGCGTGTCGTTGTAGGCCTTGCCGCTGGCGATGATGCCGAAGCGGTCGTTCTTGCCCTCAATGACGTTGTAGTTGAGCTTGTTGGCGCGGATGTACGCCAGGGCCGCGTACCACTTGTAGTCCATCAGGCGCGCTTCCTGCTCCAGCGGCGCATCAGGCCAGCGGATGTGCAGGCCGCCCGGCGGCATCGCAAAGTCCTCGGGCAGGATGATCTTCACGCGGTCGGGGTCCACGCTGATGCTGCTGGACGACTCCACCACCTCCTGGATGGTTTTCATGCCCGACCACACGCCCGAAAAACGGCTCATGGCAAAGGCGTGCAGGCCCATGTCCAGAATCTCCTGCACGCTGCTGGGGAAGAACACCGGCGTGCCGCAGGCCTTGAAGATGTGGTCGCTCTGGTGCGCCGCCGTGCTGCTCTTGCTGATGTGGTCGTCGCCCGCAATGGCGATCACGCCGCCGTGCTTGGCGGTGCCCGCCATGTTGGCGTGCTTGAACACGTCTGAGCAGCGGTCCACGCCTGGGCCCTTGCCGTACCAAATGCCGAACACGCCGTCGTACTTTTTGCTTTGCGGATACAGGTCGAGCTGCTGCGTGCCCCACACCGCCGTGGCGCCCAGCTCTTCGTTCACGCCGGGCTGGAAAACGATGTGGTTCTCGGCCAGGTGCTTTTTGGCGGCCCACAGGGCCTGGTCGTACGTGCCCAGGGGCGAGCCCCGGTAGCCGCTGATGAAGCCCGCCGTGTTGAGCCCCGCCGCCGCATCGCGCTGGCGCTGCAACATGGGAAGGCGCACCAGGGCCTGCACACCGCTCATGAAGGCCCGGCCCTCGCCCAGGGTGTATTTGTCGTCGAGCGATACGGTTTCGATCGCCCTGCGGATGTGTTCAGGCAGCGGGGCGTTCACAGCACACCTCCTTCGCAAGCGCGCTCGACGCCAAATCCACCGCGTGCGGCATTGCCGCCCGCCACGTATTTGTGTTGCAACCCGCGTTGCGGGTTGTCATCCAGAGTGACCGTCTCCAGGGCTTTGCGGATCGATTCGGGTAAGGGGGCGTTCATGGCTGTCTCCGTGGGGGTGGCGGCCCTGCCACCACCTTGTGGGCGGCAGCGGGCGTCGAAATGGATGGCTTGCAGGCAGTTTAGGCAGGCGCGCCGGATATGTGCTTTCGTTTTTATGCCGTGTTTACCCTCGATTCAGAAAGGATATTTCTTAAAATCGCCATAACATGAACAATTTAGACAAATACGACCTCGCCATCTTGCAAGAATTGCAGGCCGACGCCAGGCTGACCAACGCCGAGCTGGCCCAGCGCGTGGGCCTGTCTGCCGCGCCGTGCTGGCGGCGGGTGCGGGCGCTGGAAGAGGCCGGGTACATCAAGGGCTACCGCGCCGAGATCGACCGCCACAAGATCGGCCTGGGCGTGCTGGCCTTTGTGCGGCTGGACGCCGACCGCAGCACCGGCAACCTCACCCGCGCCATGGAAGAAGCCATCCGCCAGATCCCCGAAGTGGTGGCCTGCCACTACATCAGTGGCACCGGCACCTTTGAGCTGCAGGTGGTGGCGCGCGACCTGGACAGCTTTTCGCAGTTTGCGCGCGATGTGCTGCTGAACCTGCCCAACGTGAAAGACATGCACACCAGCTTCTCGCTGGGCGAGGTCAAGGCCAGCGGCGCGCTGCCGTTGGCGCACCTGACGCAGCCCAAGGCCCGCTGAGTCTGCCCAGGCCTGCCCCTGGGGTTCTGGGCTGGGCGACTTGAATTGCTCTTTTTTTGATAGCTGCAAGCGCTTTATATATAAGCGCCGCAGCCCGTTTTTACTTAAAAAACGGATCTCCAAAATCCATGGCACAAGCCGGGTCGCCAGGCCTGCGCTGGGCACCAGGAGGTCAGACATCGCACAATCAGCGCACATGCCACCCCAACCCCACCGCGACAGCCCCTCCGACCACACGCCCGCCAGCGCAGGCGATGCCCTCACCCCGCCTGACGCTCCGGCCCTGAGCGCCGCAGAGCGCGCCGCACTCGCCCAAGGCACCGAAGAATCGGCCCAGCACAGCCTGGACCAAAGCGCCGCCGCCGGGGCCGTACGCTCCGACGCCTCGCTCTCGCCCTTCGCCCCGCTGTCGGTGCCCGTGTTTCGCATGCTGTGGCTGACCTGGGTGGCTGCCAACACCTGCATGTGGATGAACGACGTGGCCGCCGCCTGGCTGATGACCACGCTGACCACCTCGCCCGTGCTGGTGGCGCTGGTGCAGTCTGCGTCCACCCTGCCCGTGTTCTTGCTGGGCCTGCCCAGCGGCGCGCTGGCGGACATCCTCGACCGGCGCCGCTACTTCATGGCCACGCAGTTCTGGGTGGCTGGCGTGGCCGTGGTGCTGGCCTGCGCCATCGTCTGGGGCGGCATGTCGGCGCCGCTGCTGCTGGCCCTCACCTTTGCCAACGGCATTGGGCTGGCCATGCGCTGGCCGGTGTTTGCCGCCATCGTCCCTGAGCTGGTCAGCCGCCCGCAGTTGCCTGCGGCGCTGGCTCTGAACGGCGTGGCCATGAACGCCTCGCGCATCATGGGCCCGCTGCTGGCGGGAGCCATCATCGCCAGCGCAGGCAGCGCCTGGGTGTTTGTGCTCAACGCCGTGCTGTCGGTGCTCTCGGGCCTGGTCATCATGCGCTGGAAGCGCGAACACGTGCCCAGCCCGCTCGGGCGTGAGCGCCTGCCCAGCGCCATGCGTGTGGGCGTGCAGTTTGTGCGCCAGTCGCCCCGCATGCGCGCCGTGCTGTGGCGCATCTCCGTCTTCTTCTTGCACGCCACGGCACTGATGGCGCTGCTGCCGCTGGTGGCTAAGGGGCTTGAGGGCGGCGGCGCGGGCACCTTCACGCTGCTACTGGCCAGCATGGGCGGGGGCGCCATCGTGGCCGCCATGTTCCTGCCCCGCCTGCGCCAGGCCATGCCGCGCGATGTGCTGGTGCTGCGCGGCACGCTGCTGCAGGCTGCGGCCACCGGCGTCATCGCCTGGGCCCCCAATGTGTATGTGGCCGTGCCCGCCATGGTGCTGGGTGGCATGGCCTGGATCACCACCGCCAACACGCTCAGCGTCTCGGCCCAACTGGCCCTGCCCAACTGGGTGCGGGCCCGGGGCATGTCCATCTACCAAATGAGCATCATGGGCGCCACCGCCGCAGGCGCCGCGCTGTGGGGCCAGGTGGCCTCGCTCACCGATGTGCACACCAGCTTAGGCGTTGCCGCCGTGAGCGGCGGCATCGTGATGGCCGTGGTGCAGCGCCTGGCGGCCGACCGGTCCATCGAAGAAGACTTGAGCCCGTCCAGCGCCTTCAAGGCCCCCACCGCCCCCACCCCGCCCGAGGCCGGGCATGTGGTGGTCACCATCGAGTACTTCATCCATCCCGCCCGCGCCACCGAGTTCCGCGCCGTGATGCAGGAAAGCCGCCGCAGCCGCCTGCGCCAGGGCGCGCTGGACTGGCAACTGCTGCACGACATCAGCAACCCGACGCGCTATGTGGAGCGCATCGAAGACGAATCGTGGACCGAACACCTGCGCCGCTTTGACCGCGTCACCGCATCCGACGTGGCGCTGCGCGAGCGCAAGCTGGCGTTTCACACCGGGGACGCGCCCCCGAGGGTGACGCGGTGGACGGTGGAACGGTAGTATTTTTAGGCAATTTTCGCCTCCAGCGCTTATAGAACAAGCGCTGTCAGCTATGCATTCAATAGCAAACTAATGCATGTGGCCGCCGTGTTCAGACTGAACAGCACGGGCGCGCAACCCCGTGGACAATCACAGCCCATGAACCGCATCGCATATTCCCGCTGGCTGCTCTGCGCACTCTGCATCGCGCCCTGCGCCCAAGCCGCCGCCCCCGACCCATCCCTGCTCGGCTGCTGGCGCGCCACCGCCATCGTGCTGCACACGGTGGACGGCCAAAAGCTCGAAGACCGCTCTGGCCGCTGCACTCTCCAGTTCAAGGAAGAACAGCTCGATTCCACCTGCAGAACCAGCCGTGGCCTGGCCACCACCACCTACCGGTACCAAGTCGTGCGCCCCCAGGTGTACGCCACTACCCTGGCGGGCAGCACGGTCAGGGCGGAAATGACCACCACAACGCGCGAATACGCCTACCGCATCGAAGGCGACCAACTGCACACCGCGACCGTCGCACCGGCTGCAGCACCCGCAGCCTCTGCAGCCACCCCACGCACAGAAACCGACGCCACCAAGGTGCCCTGCCCCTGAGCCCCCGCTGCAGCCTGGGCCCCTGAGCCTCCGCCAGGCCGAGCGAAGCGATGGCCCGCACGGCTGTTCGGCTGTTCGGCATCCATCCCCTCTGTATGCGCCGAGGAGCGCAGCGGCCAGCGGATCAGGGCTCGCGACTGTTTGAGCGCAACGCAGTGAAGCGAGTTCGAGCGAGACCCCGCTGGACGCGAGCACCGCAGGTTGCCCGAAGCGAAGCGCAGGGACGCAGACAGTGGGGTCGCCTTCTTTTGCCTTCTTTTCTTGGCGACGCAAGAAAAGAAGGTGCGCCGCCGGGCGCACATCCCGGCACCCGCCCTTGGCACAGGCATGCAATCCGATCAACCCGCAACCCCCGGCTTCGACAAGCTCAGCCCGAACGGGTGGGAGTAGAGCCCAGGCTTCAACGGACTCAACCCAAACGGGTGGAGGTGGCGCCCAGGCTTCGACGGGCTCAGCCCGAACGGACGGGGAGGAGGTAGCGCCCCCGCGTCGACAAGCTCAGCTCAAACGTACTGGAGCCATCCGCAGATCACTCTCAATTTCATAGCTGCCCGCGCTAGCTCCATAAGCGCTACAGCCACAAAACACCTAAAAACACCCCATCACACCTGCGCAGGCAAGCAGCCATCAAGACGCCAACAGCGCAGGGGCCCGCCCCCTCCAACCCGCAGGCCCAGGCAGCCCCAAGCCCCCGGCGCGTTGCATCCCTCAGTTGCTCAACACCAACTGCACGCTGTCCCCGTTGTACACCGCCGTCGCCTTGAAGCCCGCCACGGTGATGGCGCTGAACGTGCCCTGCACCCGCTTGACGCGCAGCAGCGTCAGCGTGTCGCCCGCCTTGGGCGTGAAACCGGTGCGGAAGGTGACGAACAGGGGGCCTGCCAGCGTGGCGACGCCCGCCGTGCTGATCGTGCCTGCATCGGCTGCGCCCAGTTGCAGGGCCAGGGTGCCGGTGGCGGTCTGCGTCAGGCCGCCGGGCAGTTCCAAAGCAGCGCTGGTGTTGGTCAGCAAGGTGCCGCCCGCCACATACACCGCACCAGTGCCCAGGGCCTTGGCGGCATCGGCGCGCACGGTGCCGGCAGCGATTTCAGTGCCGCCGCTGTAGGTGCTGGCACCCGCCAGGGCCAGGGTGCCGCTGCCGCGCTTGGTCAGCTTGCCAGCGCCCGCAATGGGGTTGCGCCACACATCCAGGGCATGGAAGCCCCCCAGGGCTGCGTCCATGGTCACGTCCACATCGCCGCTGAAGGCGCCGTAGCCGCTGCCTGCAGCAAACAGGTTGAGGCGGCCATAGCCTTCGGCGTCGTCCATGACGGGGTAACCGGACGACAAGGCCGTGGTCTTGAGCACCACGCGGCGCTGCGCGTCGCTCAGATAAGGCAGCCGGGTTTCCAGCAACACTTCAGCGCCCTTGGGCACCACGGCAGGCTGCGTGGTGCTGCCAATGGGGGTGAAGCCAAACACCAGACGGCGCTGGTAGTTGAGCTGGTTGGCCGCGTAGTCGGCAAAGCGGTCTTTGTCCGTGCCCTGGCTGCGTGCAAAGGCAGCAAACTGGGCAGGCGTGGCGGAGCCCACGGCGGCCATCAAGGTTTGATGCGCTTGGGCGTAGGCGGCAGCGCGGGTGTCTTTGCTCGCTGCGGCAATGTTGCCCACCGCCGATGCCTGGCCCAGCATACGACCGCTGATCACGTCCAGCGGCGAGTGCATGCCAGCCATGATGCGGTTTTCGCCCAGCTCCAAGCCGCGTGCGAGCATTTCCTGGAAGCGCTCAGGCACCAAGTAGGCCATGGCCACGGCGTTGCGCACCGCCTCGGCGCTATGGCCGCTGGTGTAGCCGCCATCGGTGGCGGGGGTGCTGCTGCGCGCAGGCAGCAGCGTGGGTTCCACTTTCACGTCCGCGCTCCAGCGCCAGGGGCGGGCGTACTTGTAAAAGCGCTTGGCGGGCTCGGTGGAGGCGTTGGCGCCCATGCTTTCCACAAACGCAATCACGCGGCCAAACTCGGGGTTGGTGTCGCCCGACACGCCGGTGTTGTTGCCACCGTCGTTGTACAGCGTGGTGGTGGCATCTGCGGGCACAGTGGTGATGGAGGTGGTCTGGCGGGCGGCCTTGCGCCATGCATCGGTGAGCGGGCCCATGCCATCGGTCACGCTGTAGTTCTTGCCGCGGCGGTCGTCAAAGTAAGCAGCCTGGGATTGGGGGGCAGTGCGGGCGGTGGTGGTGCGCACCACAAAGTCGATGTTCTCTTTGTGCACGGCGGCGTTTTTGACCTTGCCATCGGTCGCATCGCCAGGAATGCCCGACCACGTGGATGCCACCACGGCAGGGAAGCCGTTGGCAGCTGGGGCGGTTTGCCCCGCATCCACCAAGCGGGTGCTGGGCTCCCAGATGTCCAGGAAACCCGCAAGCACGCGCACCCCCGCGTTGGTGTCGGCGGTGGCGTAGCGCGCATCGCCGCGCTGGTTGGTGGCGGCGGTGTCCACAAAGGCCGTCACGGTGGGCACGGGCGCCGTGTCGGTCACGCCCAACGCCTGCGGCATGGCCGGGGCCACGGGCTCATCGCCCCCACCCCCGCCACAGGCAGACAAGGCCAGCAGCGCGGCGATGGAGGTCAGGCGCAAACGCGCACCGGGCTGGGAAGCTACGGGGAGAAAACGGGCGAAGGGCATGGGCGATCCGAGCGGCAAAACGTAAAGCGCTGGATGCTAGGCACGGCCTGTGAAAGCTGCGTGACACCGCGCATGCCCTCGCTCGCAAGCCGCCAATGCACTATGAATTTAATAGCTGTCAGCGCTTTATTGATGGGCGCTGACAGCCAAAATGGTGTAAATCACCTCGGCCACAACACCCACAGCCGCAGGTTCTGCTTGAGCCGCCCGGCAATGTCCCCGGCCTCCGGGCCCCAGCCGGTGAAGTAGTCCGCCCGCACCGCGCCCAGGATGGCGCTGCCCGTGTCTTGCGCCAGCACCAGGCGGCTCAGTTGCACCTGCGGGCCGCTGGAGGCCAGCCACACGGGCGTGCCGTAGGGGATGCTCTGGCGGTCTACCGCGATGGAGCGGCCGGGCGTCAGGGGCACGCCCTGTGCGCCCTTGGGGCCAAAGCCTGCGTCCATGCCCACCAGAGGTTCTTCCTTGAAGAAGACGTAGCGGGGATTGGTCCACATCAGCTCGTTGGTGCGCTGCGGGTTGGCGGCCAACCAGGCGCGAATGCCAGGCCAGGTGGCGTCGCGGGTGTAGCCCTGGTCGAGCAGCCAGCGGCCAATGCTGCCGTAGGGCTGGTCGTTGGTGCCCGCGTAGGCCACCCGCAGCAAGGTGGTGGAGCCATCGGCCTCGGTGACGCGCACCCGGCCCGAGCCCTGGATGTGCAGCACCATGGATTCGACCGGGTCGCGCAACCAGGCGATGGCGCGGCCTTGCAAGGCGGCCTGGGCTTCGGGCAGGGTTTCGATCTGCTGGCGGGTGTACCAGGGCTTGCGGGCACCAAAGCCTGCGGGCAGGCGGTAGATGGGCACGGTGAAGCCGTTGCCGGGCTGGCGAGCGGCGTCCATCAGGGGTTCGTAATAGGCGGTGAGCAGGCCGTCGGGGTTGCCATCTGCGGCTTCTACGCGGTAGGGCTGCAGGCGCGCCACCATCCAGGCGCGCTGGTCTTCGCCGGTGGCGATGCTGAGCTGGCGCACCTCGCTGCACAGGGCGGTGAAGGGGGCCACGGGGCGCTCGCAGCTTTTGATCCAGGCGTTCCAGGCTTCGTGCAGGGCGTCGTCAGCAAAGCCGGGCAGTTCGGCCCAGCGCACCGGTGTCCAGCGGCTTTTGGGCTGGGCCAGGGGTGGGGGCAGCGGGCCGGTGTCGCCCGGCACGGCATAAGGCGCGGTGGGCTGGGGCGCAGGCATGCCCCCAGGGACCGAGGGGGATGGGGCGGGCGGGGTGGAGCAGGCGACGAGCGTTCCTACAATCAGCGCCGTTGCAACCAGGCGCAGGAGTGTCAATTTCATGGGGCTGATTTTGCTTGAAGCGCTGCTGGCGCTGGTGGTGTTGGTTGCAATTGTGTGGTGGACGATGTTTTCCGGCCGCAAGGGCGGGGAGCTGAACCTGCCGCCCCCCAAAGACGACCATGGCACGCCGCCTCCGCCCCCCTCCTCGCGCCCTTGACAGGCTGCGCGCAGGCAAGGCTCCGTCCTACATCCCCTTGGCCCGCAGGCTGATGGCGCGGGCCCTGGGCTGGCCTGACCATCGTCAGCATCCGGCAGCGGACTCACACTGAACGCGTACAGTTTTCGGGGGGCGCTGGCTCGGTTTTCAAGGAGCACACACATGCGCAAACACATTCTTCTGGGCGTCAGCGCCATCGTCGTTTTGGCCTCGGGCTGCGCCAGCATGGACGACACCCAGCGCCGCACCGCCACGGGCGCAGGCATTGGCGCGCTGGCCGGGGCGGTGATTGGATCGGCCACTGGCGGCAACGCAGGCACGGGCGCCGTGGTGGGCGCCGGGGTGGGGGCCTTGGGCACCTACATCTGGTCGCAAAACATGGAGCGCCAAAAGCGCGAGATGGAACAAGCCACCCAAGGCACCGGCATTGCCGTGACGCAAACGGCCGACAACCAGCTGATGCTGAACATCCCAAGCGATATTTCGTTTGCGGTGGGCCGCTCGGACATCCAGCCCAACTTTGCGCCGGTGCTGGACCAGTTTGCCGCAGGGCTGCGCAACAACCCGTACTCGGACGTGCGCATCGTGGGCCACACCGACAGCACAGGCAGCGATGCGGTGAACAACCCCCTGTCGGTGGACCGCGCAGCTAGCACCCGCAGCTACCTGGCAGCGCGCGGCGTGGACGGGCGCCGCATTGCTGTCGATGGCGTGGGCGAGCGCTACCCGATCGCCAGCAACGACACCATCGAAGGGCGCTCCCGCAACCGGCGGGTGGAAATTTTTGTGGGTGAGCGCCCCCGCTAAGAACCGCTTCTGATGCAGCGGCGCTGCGCTCAGTGGCTAGAGCGCAGCAGGTTGGCCAGCTCCACGGCCGACTTGACCTGCATCTTGTCAAACACGCGTGAGCGGTGCACTTCCACCGTGCGCACGCTGATGTCGAGCTGATCAGCGATCAGCTTGTTGGGCAGCCCTGCCACCACCAAGTCCATCACGTCGCGCTCGCGCTCTGTCAGGTCTTTGAGGCGCACCTGCAGGTCACTGCGCTCACGCAGCTGGGCCAGCCGCTCGCCCGACTGGGCCAGGGCCTGCTCAATGCGGTCCACCAGCGCGTTGTCGGAAAACGGCTTCTCACAAAAATCGAAGGCCCCGCGCTTGACGGCGTCCACCGCCGTGGGCACATCGGCGTGGCCGGTGAGGAAGATGACGGGCATGGTCTGCAGGTCGCCCCGCGCGGCCAGCAGGTCAAACAGCGCCAGACCACTGAGGCCAGGCATGCGCACGTCCAGCAGCAGGCAGCAGGGCTGGCGCTGGGGCGCACGGGTTTGCAGCATGGCGTCGAACGCCTCGGCGCTTTCAAACGATTCACTGGGCAGGCGGCGCGAGCGCAGCAGCCAGGCCAGCGCTTCACGCACCCCGGCGTCGTCGTCCACGATGTACACAGTCGCGTTGGATACGGGTTCCATCAGGGTCAGGTTTTGGAAGGTTGGTAAGCGGGCAGGGTGAAAGTGAATACCGTACCACGCGGCTCATGGGGGGCAAAGCCAAGGTATCCCCCGTGTTGCTCGACCACTGTGCGGCACAGGCTCAGGCCCAGGCCCATGCCCTCGGCGCGGGTGGTGAAGAAAGGGGTGAACAGCTTTTCGCCCACCTCTTTCGGGATACCGCTGCCGCCATCGGTCACCGAAAACTCCAGCCAGCCGCTGTGCATGTTCGATGCCGCGCGCTTGACGCGAATGTCCAGCACGCGGGTGTGGATGGCCGGGTCGTCCATGGCCTGCATGGCATTGCGGGCCAGGTTGAGCAGCACCTGCTCCACCATGGTGCGGTCGCAAAAGGCCGCTGGCAGGCCCGGCTCGACCAGGGTGTACACACGCACACCCAGCTTGCGGGCCTGCAGGTTCACCAGCGGCAAGATGGCATCCACCAGCTGCTGAGCAGGCACGGCCTCGCGGGCCTGGTCGCGGCGGCGCACAAAGTCGTGCACGCTCTTGATGACGCGGCCCGCGCGCTCGGCCTGGCGGGCGATCTGGCGCATGGCCATGCGCACATCCTGCAAGCTGTCAGCGCTGGGCTGTGGATCGTCGGCCGACGCAGGCTCCAGCAGGTTGAGCGAGCCCGTGGCGTAGCTGGAGATGGCGGCCAGGGGCTGGTTCAGCTCGTGGCTGAGCAGCGACGCCATCTCGCCCACCGTGGCCAGGCGGGCGGTGGCCTGCAGGCGCTCTTGCGAGGCGCGCGAGAGCTCCTCCACGCGCCGCTGCTCGCTGATGTCCAAAAACGCGCTCATCCAGCCGGTGTGCAGGCCCTGCGCGTTGATGAGTGGAGCCTCGATGATGAGCACCGGAAACCGGGTGCCGTCCTTGCGCATGAACTCGGATTCAAACCCTTCGCGCGGCGGCGTGTTGCCCGCAAAGCGGATGGCCTGGCGTTGGCGGTACTCCTCCACCCGCTCGGGCGGCCAATACAAGGCGGAGGCGGGGGCAGAGGTGCTGTGGCCCATCAACTCTTGCGCCGTAAAGCCCACCATCTCGCAAAACGCGGGGTTCACGTAGGTGATGCGCCCCTGCAGGTCGCGCGCACGCAGCCCCGTCACCAGCGAGTCTTCCATGGCCTTGCGAAACGCCAACGCATCGCCCAGGTCGCGCTCGGCGCGCAGGCGGCGGCGGTTGTCACGCACCAGCACCCACATCACCGTAACCAGCGCAATGGACATGGCCGTGACCAGCGCCGTGAGCACGTTGGGGAACACACTGGGCGCGGTGTGCCAGGTGTCCATGCGCAACACCAGCGTGGTGCCGGGCAAGTCCAGCAGTTGCTGCGCGGTGAACATGCGAGAGCCCCGGCGCGCAGCGCCCAGCACGGCCAGGCGGGTGCCGTCGGGCTCGGTGAAAGAGGCCTCCTGGCTGCGCGTGAGGCTGGCGCCCACCATGTCGGCCAGCACCGACTGCAGCGCATAGGTGGCGATCAAGTAGCCCGAGGCACGCCCACCCGTGCTCAGCGGCAAGCACAGCTCCATCAGCTCCGAGCCCAGCCCATCGACATGCGGCTGGTAGTAACTGCCCGAGTAGGCGGGGCTGCTCAAGCGGCGCGCCGTGCTGCAAGCCTGGCTGGCCTCAGAGTTGTTGTGCTCACGCAGCCCCCGGTCCCACAGCACGGCACGGTAGGGGCTTTGCACATGGGTGCGCAGGCGCATGGCGCTGTCGCGCCACTCCAGGCGCACCAGTTCACGCTGGTTGCGCAGCAGGTCTGAGGCCTCCACCTCCCAGGCCAGCAGGCCCGGGTCACCAGAGTTCAGGGCTTGCAGGCTTTGCAGGTTGCGGGTGAGTGCGGCGCGGATGTCCGACACCGCATCGGCCGTGTCGCGCTCCAGGTGCGACTGCACCTGGCTGGCCTCGTAGCGGCCCGCCAGCCACACCATGGTGACCAGCATCGACACCACCAGGGCAATGAGCGCCGTCCACAGCGACCAGCGGCGCCAAGCGCTGCGCCAGCGCCGCCAAATGGCGCGGGGGATGGTTTTCACAGGATGCGGTGCGCCAGGGCGGGCAGCTGCTGGCGCACGCTGTGCAGCCGGGCGGGGTCCAGGTCGGCCAGCACCACGCCAGAACCTTGGGCTTGCTGCGCCAGCACCTGGCCCCAGGGGTCAGCCACCAGGCTTTGGCCCCAGGTGTGGCGGCCGTTCTCGTGCACACCGCCCTGGGCGGGCGCCACCACGTAGGCCAGGTTTTCGATGGCACGGGCGCGCAGCAGCACCTCCCAATGGGCCTGGCCCGTGACGTGGGTGAAGGCACTGGGCACCAATAGCAGATCGGCCCCGGCGCTGGCATGGGCGCGGAACAGCTCCGGAAAGCGCAAGTCGTAGCACACCGACAGGCCCACGCGCCAGCGGTGGCCGTCGCGGGCGGGCAAGTCAAACTGCACAGGGGCGTTATCGCCAGGCTCGATCACCCGGCCCTCGTGGAACTGCTCACGCCCGTTGTCAAACCAGAAGAGGTGGATCTTGTCGTAGCGCGCCACGCACGCACCGTCGGGCGCAAACACCAGGGTGGTGTTGCGCACGCGCTCGGGGTCGGTGGTGCGCAGGGGCAGGGTGCCACCCACAATCCACAGCCCCAGCTCGCGCGCGGTGCGCGCCAAAAAGTCCTGGATCGGGCCTTGGCCCGGCACCTCCTGGTGGGCCAGCTTATCGGTGTCGCGCAGGCCCATGATGCAAAAGTACTCGGGCAGCACCGCCAGCTCGGCACCCGCCTGCGCGGCCTGTTCCAGCAGGCGGCGGGCGGTGGCCAGGTTGTCCTGCGGGCGGGGGCAAGACACCATCTGGATGGCTGCGACTTTCATCATGACGGGTCTCCGGTGTGGGTCGGCTCAGGCGATGCCACTTGCGGGGCGGGCGTGCTGTGGCCGGTGCTGCCCACCCCTTCGCGGCCACGGCGGGGCACACGCACCACACGCGGGTCGCTCCAGGCGCCATCCACACGAAACTCCTGCGTGGCCGCCTCGATCAGCGGGCCGCGCAAAAACACCTGCGCCAAGAAGCTGCCCAGCCCAATCACGGGGTTGATGGCCGTGGCCACCAGCGATGCCGTCATGGCGTTGATCTCAGGCACCACCACCACGCGCAGGTCCTGCGTTTCCTTGTCGATGTCGGCACTGCCTTCCATCAGCACGGCGGCGTTCACGCCCTTCATCTGCAGGTTGTTGGTCGAGGCCACGCCTTGCTCAATGTGCATGTCACCACGCACAAAGTCAAAGGCAAAGCCTTCGCTGAACACATCGCGGAAGTCGAGCGTGAGGCGGCGCGGCAGCGACTGCAGGCTGAGTACACTGAGCAGCTTGGCCAGGCCCGGGTCGGCCTTCAGAAACTGCCCGGCCTCGATGTTGAGGTTGACCTGCCCGGCCATGGTGCGGTAGTCGGGGCTGATAGGCGCGCCAATCCAGCCCACCTGCCCCTCCATGCGGCCCTTGCCACGCTTGATCACGTTGACCATGCCAAAGCGCCCCAGCAGGTCGCCCGAGTCGCGGATGTCCAGCTTGAAATTGAGCACCGTGCGGCGGTCTGGCGCGCGGGGGGCCGCACCCGCTGTAGCGGCCCTGGCCTGGTTGAGCACCGCCCAATTGCCGCTGGCCGTCAGGCTGGCCTCGGGGGTGCTGATGTTGAACTTGTTCAGGCGCCACTCGCGCTGGGCAGCGTCGCCAATGCGGTTTTGCGCCTCGATCTCGATGCGCCCCAGCTTGCGCCCACGCAGTTCAAAGTCGTCCACCACCACGTCCACAGCGGGCAGCGCACCGGGCTGCTCGTCCAGCAGCGCCTCCACCTGGGTGGCCTCGCTTTGCGGCATGTTCAGGCGCGACAGGCGGGCAAACAGGCGGCCACTGCCCATGTCACCCGAGGTGGGCTGGCGAAACTCCAGGTAGCCATTGAGCTCGGCCGCGTCGAGGTTGGCGCGCCACAGGTTGCCCTCGCGCAGGCCACCAGCCACCAGGTTGTGCAGGGTGCGGCCCTCGGCCGTCAGCTCGCTGGCGCGCAGGGCCAGCACATTGGGCAGGTAGTCCATGGCGGGGTTGGCCGCAGGCCCTGGGCCCATGACGGGCACGGGCCCAGGCCGGGCGGCCCCGGCCACCCCAGTGGACTGGGTGAACAAGCGCTCCCACGCGTCCACGTCCACCTTGCCCAGTCGGATGTTGGCGCCCACCCCTTCGCTCGGTTGCGGCGCCGATTCGCCGCCCAACAGGCCCACGCCAATCGCGCCGCGCAGCACCCGGGGCTGGGCGCCGCTCACATCGCGCAGGTAGGTGGCCGAGCCCACCGCACCCAGGTCCAGCGTGATCTGGTCGCGCAGTGGGGGCAAGGGCGCGCCCGCCGGGGTGCTGACCAACGACTCGCGCGCCACCATTTGCTCGTAACGCAGCGGCTGCAGGGCCTCGGCTGTTTTGCCCAAGGGCGCAGGCAAGTCCAGGGCCATGCCTTGCAAGGTGGTGTTGACCTGCAGCTCTGGCACCCCACGGCGAAACGACAGCGCCAGGCTGTAGGGCGCGCTGCCGGTGGCGTTGCGCGCCAGTTGCGCCACAAACCCCAGCGAGGGCGTTTGCTGCAGTCCCTGGGCCGTGGCCACACCCTGCGCGCGCAGCTGAATGGCCGCTTCGGTCGGTGGGGCACCGGGAGGCAGTGCGCGCATGCCGCCCTCCAGCCGCACATCGCCGCCCAGCGCGCGCGCCTGCATGCCGCTGAGGGCAAAACCGGTTTCAGAGAACTGCACCACGCCACGGGCACGGCCCATGGCGGGGGTGTCGGGAGTAATGCGCACCTCGTTGCCCGACAACGTCACGCTGCCCTGTACTTTGGACTGCGCGATGTCATTGATGGGCAAGCTCAGGCGCAGCTGCAGGTCGGCATTGCCGGTGCCGCTGGCCTGCGCCAGGGCGTTGCCCGTCATGCGTGCCAGGGGCGACGTCACCATCAATCCCAGCATTTCGGGCAGCGGGCCACGCGCCTGGGCATTGACGCCCACCACCGTGTGGGCCAGATTGGGAATCTGCGCTTCCACCTTGATCAGGCGTGTCTGCGGCAAGCCCATGAAGGTGCCTGAGGCGCCCCGCACCTGCATGGACGAGCGCTCAAAAATCAGCTCACCCGCCAATTGCGTGAGGGCGGGCCAGCGCAGGGTGTCGTTCGGCAACAGGCTGGGCGGCACGTAGGCATAGGTCACGTCCTTGACCTTGGCGGCAATGCGGAAGTCGCCCAGCTTGGGGTCGTTGAAGGGCATGTCGTGCAAATCGCCCTTGACCTTGAAGTCCACATGGCTGGCCACACCGGCCACCACGGCCTGCTCCACGTAGTGGCGAGAGTCTGCCGGGATGCTCAGCGGCAGGTAGCGGTGCACCCGCGTGCCGTCGGCACGGCTCAGCACGCCCGACAAATCCAGCACCCCGGGAAAGCGCGAGGCATGCGCCACACGGGCCGGGTCGCTGGTGTGCCAGGACATGCGGGCCTGGCCCTGGGCATCGACGTTGGCAAAGCGGATGTCGTTGGCCTGCACGGCAATGCGCTGACCCTCCAGTTGCCAGCGCACATTGGCGGTGAACTCATCCAAAGGCACCACCGGGTCTTCAAACACCCGGGGCAGCACCAAGGCCCCCGAGGCGATGGAAAGCGTCGCCTTGCCGCCCGTCTGGGTCAGGTCAAAGTCCACATCGGCGCCGCGCAGGCCGGGCGTGCGGGTGGCTTCAGTGGGGGCGGCGCCCGCCAGCGTCAGGCCCTGCACCTTGCCGCGCACCTGGTACTGCTGCAGCGCATCGAGCGGGCCCTTCCAGTTGGCCTGCACTTCTTGCACCATGCCCTTGGGCGCGTAGGTGGCGATGGCCTCGTGCGCCGTGGCGCCCAGTGGCAGGCGGCTGGCAATCTGGGCCAGCGCAGCCAGGTCCAGCTTATCGGCCCGAAAATCACCTTGCGCTGGGGCTTTGCCCGAAGCATCGGTGTACTGCAGCTTGAGGTTGCCACCGGGCCAGTGCAACCCATCGTCGGCCACAAACTGCAACGCCTGGGTCGAAAATTCAAAACCGCCCTGCAGGCGGCGCCCGCCCAGGCGCCCCTCGATGGAGGGCAACTCCAGCGCCTGCAAATCGGGGCCCAGGGTGGCATGCACATCGGCCAGCGCCAGGTCGGCCGTGCCGCCCACAATCTGGCCGCGCTGAATGTCGGCCCAAGCCCGCAGGGCCCCATGGCCCCGCGCCACCTCCACGCCCACATCGGCATGGTGGCGCAGGCGGGAGACATCAACCCGCGAGAAGTTGGCAAACAGCTGCCCGTTCCAGTGCTGCCAGTTGCTGTCGCGCACCCGCAAGAGCGGCGCACGGAACAGGCCTACCAGCGTAAACCGGTCGCCCCAGGCCTCGGGGGGCGTGGCGTCAATGCGCAGGCTGTGGCGCCAGTTGCCGTTGCGCAGTACCAGGTCCACGTTGCTCAACGCCAGCTCAGGGGCGCCGCGCAGCTCATCGTTCCAGCGCAAAGTGCCTTCGCGGATCACCACCTCGCCCTGCGAGAACAGCCAGTCGGTGGCCGCATTGCTGTCGCCCGTGCCTTGCGCCACGGGCAACCCGGCCACAAAGATACGGCCATCGGGCGCGCGGCGAATGTCCAGGTCGGGCGAGGCGATGTACAGCTGCTCAAACCCCCAGTGCAACAACGACCGGGGCGACAGCGACACCACCACCCGGGGCAAGCGCAAGGCGGCGCGGCCTTCTCCGTCGAGCAGGGCCACGTCCATCAGTTCAATCGAAGGGATCAGCCCTTCCGAGCGGGCCGATATGTCGCCAATGCGAACCGCCACACCCAATGCCTGCGAGGCACGCGCCTCGATCTGGGGGCGAAACTCACCGATTCGCGGCACAATCCAGCCATGAAGGGCACCCCAGGCCACGGCCAGCAACAGCCAGAAGGCCACCAGCAACCCCAACGACCACCGCGCAAACCCGGCCACGATCTTGAGCAAACGGGAAGGGCGAGGGGTCGGTTCGGTCATGTTTCGGTGGAAAGTGGGCGGAATTATGACCCGCCCCCAGCGCCCCGGTTCCTGGCGCCAGCGGCTTTTATCGGGGTGTTGTGGACTGTGACGCCCAGCCCTGCGGGGTGCAGGCCTTCTTGGCGCCCCACAAGGCAGGGCATTGCGGCCAGCGCGCGGGGCGGCAAGCCCCAACCCCCTTGGCCGCAAAGGGGTAAATGCCCCGGCGCCCCGGATGGCCCGGCGCTTTGTATCCAATAGAAATAGATTCCATCGCCATCTCTCTCGATTGCCGTGCCCGCCATGCAGAACCTTCCCTCCGAATCCTCCCCCTGCAACACCATCGCACCCAGCGAAGGGCTGGCCGAGCATTCGCGCTTCTTCCAGAGGCTGCACCGCCGCTACGAGCAAGACCTGCCCCTGCTGCCCCCCGGCGCGCCCACCCGGGCGCTGGTGGAGCAAACCCTGGCGGCCTTGCGCGCACGCGGCACCGACATGGCCAGTGCCCTGCGCATGGTGCGCCAGCTGGTGATGGAGCGGCTGATTCGCCTGGACTGCGAGCAGCGCGCCACGCTGGCCGAGGTGACCCGCGCCGTGACCGAGCTGGCCGAGCTGGCCCTGGACCACGCCTGCCGCCACGCCCGCGAAGAGCTGGACAGCCGCCACGGCGCCCCGCAGGGCCCGCAAGGCCAGCCGGTGCAGCTGTGGATCATTGGCATGGGCAAGCTGGGCGCGCGCGAGCTGAACGTGTCGAGCGACATTGACCTGATTTACGTGTACGAGCACGACGGAGACACCGCTGGCATCGAGGGCGGCCGGGGCCGTATCTCCAACCACGAGTACTTTGCCCGCGCCGTCAAGGCCATCTACAGCCTGGTGGGCGACACCACCGAGCACGGCTTTGTCTTTCGCGTGGACCTGGCACTGCGGCCCAACGGCAACTCGGGCCCGGCCGCCATCTCGCTGGCCGCGCTGGAAGAGTATTTGCAGGTGCAAGGCCGCGAGTGGGAACGCTTTGCCTGGCTCAAGAGCCGCGTGGTGGCGCCCACCGACTGCATTGGCAGCACCGAAGTGCAGGCGCTGCGCAATGTGGTGCTGCCCTTTGTGTTCCGCCGATACCTGGACTACAGCGTGTTCGACGCCCTGCGCTCGCTGCACCGCCAGATCCGCGACCACGCAGCCAAGCGCAGCGCGGGCCACCCCGAGCGGGCCAACGACGTCAAGCTCTCGCGCGGCGGCATCCGCGAGATCGAGTTCACCGTGCAACTGCTGCAGGTGGTGCGCGGCGGGCAGTTCCCCGAGTTGCGCCGCCGCCCCACGCTGGACGCGCTGCAGCGCCTGGCCCAATCCGGGCTGATGCCCCAGGAAACGGCCGACGCCATGGCCCGCGCCTATGTGTTCTTGCGCAAGGTGGAGCACCGCATCCAGTACCTGGACGACCAGCAAACCCACGTGCTGCCCACGCGCGACGACGACCTGGCCTGGATTGCCAGCACCATGGGCTACCGCGACTGCTGCGCCTTCTTGCACGAGCTGGACGCCCACCGCGAACTGGTGGCGCAAGAATTCGACACCCTGCTGGGTGGCAATGAGAAAAAGCAATGCAGCGGCGGCAGCTGCGGCGGCCCCAAGGCATCTGCCCCCCCGCCCCCCGAGCTGGAAAGCCTGCTGGAGCAACTGCCCGCAGGCTTTCGCGAACGCGTGGCCGAGTGGCGCAACAACCCGCGCGTGAGCAATCTGCGCGACGAGGCGCGTGCCCGGCTGTTCCGCATCGTGCAGCGCACGGCCCAGTGGCTGAACGAGGGCCGCTGCACCCTGGAAGCCGCCTCGCGCCTGACCAACTGGCTCGAACCCCTGATGCGCCGCGAAAGCTACCTGGCGCTGCTGCTGGAACGCCCGCCCGTGCACGAACAACTGCTGGCCCTGCTGGGCGCCGCCAAGTGGCCCGCCCGCTACCTGCTGCAGCACCCCGGCGTGATCGACGAGCTGGTAGGCGACGCGCTGATGGCCGAGCGCTTTGTGGTGGCCGACTTTGAGCGCGAGCTGGCGCAGCGGCTCAAGTCGCTGCAATCCACCGGCGAAGACGACGACGAAACCCTGCTGAACCTGCTGCGCCGCGCCCAGCACGCCGAAACCTTCCGCACCCTGGCGCGCGACGTGGGCGGGCGTATCACGGTAGAGCAGGTGGCCGACGACCTGAGCGCCCTGGCCGACAGCATGCTGCGCATCACCACCCAGTGGTGCTGGAGCCGCCTGAAGAACCGCCACCGCGACGAGCCCCAGTTTGGCATCATCGGCTACGGCAAGCTGGGCGGCAAAGAGCTGGGCTACGGCAGCGACCTGGACATCGTCTTCGTGTTTGACGACGACGACGAGCGCGCCCCCGAGGTGTATGCCGCCTTTGTGCGCAAGCTCATCAACTGGCTCACGGTGAAGACGGGTGAGGGCGACCTGTACGAGATCGACACCGCGCTGCGGCCCAACGGCAACTCGGGCCTGCTGGTGACCAGCTTTGAAGCCTATGCCAAGTACCAGCAGCAGCGCGGCAGCAACACCGCCTGGACCTGGGAACACCAGGCCATGACGCGCGCCCGCTTTGTGCTGGGCAGCGCCGCACTGCAAGCGCGTTTTGACGCCGTGCGCGAGGCCGTCATCACCTCGGAGCGCGACGCCAGCGCACTCCAAGGCGAGATCGTCACCATGCGCGAACGCGTGCGCTCAGCCCACCCGGTGCCGGGTGGCATGTTCGAGGTCAAACACAGCCCCGGCGGCATGGTCGACGCCGAGTTTGCCGTGCAGTACCTGGTGCTGTCGCAGTCCTGCGCGCACCCTGAGCTGCGCGCCAACCTGGGCAACATCGCCCTGCTCGAGCGCGCCGAGCAAGTGGGCCTGCTGCCCGCAGGCGTAGGCCACGCCGCTGCCAACGCCTACCGCGAACTGCGCCGCGTGCAACACCGGGCACGACTGGACGAAGCCCCTACGCAAGTGGCGCCCCCCGCGCTGCAGGCCGAGCGCGATGCGGTGCTGGCGCTGTGGCAGGCGGTGTTTGGGGCTGCGCACTGAAGTCCGATGGCGCAAAGAACCTGTTCAAAGGCGCACGCCAGTGCAGCACCTTTTTACAAGAAGTCACCCCTAGCGCCCTATTTACAAGCGCAAGCAGCTACGCTTTTTATAGCACACCACATTCATCACCCAAATGGCTGTGCGGGTGGAGGGCACCCGCAACGGGGAGATGGGTGTTGCACCGTAAATGCTCAGCCCAATTCACCCAGCAACTCTGCAATGGCGCTCACTGGCACCACATCCACACCATCCTTGAGCGGATAGCGCCGTGCTACCGGTGCCACCACCACCGTGCGCGTGGGCTGCAAATCATCGCGCGCATGCCAAAAGCCCTTGGTCACCGTGGGTGCAGACGAGAACTTCACTTCGATGCAAAGGCAGCGTTGCCCCACTTGCACCACGATGTCCATCTCTGCCCCCGCCGCCGTGCGATAGAAGCCCAGCTGCGCCCCCTCGGGCAGGTGCGCAGCCACCTGCTCCACCACAAACCCCTCCCACGACGCTCCGACAATGGGGTGGCCTTGCAAGTCCGACAGGCTGGCGATGTTGAGCAGCGCGTGGAGCAGGCCGCTATCGCGGATATAGGTCTTGGGTGACTTGACCAGCCGCTTGCCCACATTGGGCAAATGCGGCTCCAACCTGCGCACCAGCATCGTGTCCACCAGCAGGTCAAGGTAGCGTGCCGCCGTAGTGTGCGATGCGCCACCCAGCGATTGCCCCAGCTGCGACGCATTGAAAAGCTGCCCTTGCAGGTGCGCCAGCATGCGCCAGAAGCGGTGCAACGCATCGGCCGCCACACTCACGCCCATCTGCGGCAGGTCGCGCTGCAAAAAGGCCTGAATGAAATCCTGCCTCCATGCATAGGCCAGCCGATCACTGGGCGCCAGGTGCGCCAGCGGAAAACCGCCCCGGTGCCACAACTGCTGCAGCTCGTCCAGGTCGTTGGTAGCCGCCACCTCGCTGGCCAGCAGCGGCGTGAGCTCCAGGTAGCCCACGCGCCCTGCCAGCGACTCTGATCGCTGCCGCAGCAGCACCCCACTGGCCGAGCCCAGCAGCAAAAAGCGCCCAGGCTTGCGGTGCGCATCCATCTCCGGGCGCAGGTGGGTGAACAAGTCAGGCAACATCTGCACCTCGTCCATCACCACCAACTTGTCGCGGTGCTGTGCCAAAAAGAGTTCCGGCTCAGCCAGTTGCGCCCGATCGGCAGGGCGCTCCAGGTCCAGAAAAAGTGCATCAGGGTGCTGTGCGGCCATCGCCCTGGCCAGCGTGGTCTTGCCGACCTGGCGCGGCCCCAGCAGGACGATGCCGGGATAGAAGGCGAGGCGTTCTTCTAACAGAGGTCTGAGCTTGCGGCCAATCATCCTTGTATTTTGATCGTCAAAAACTCAAAATACAAGGTAATCGTCCGCGCCCACCACAAGGCGTTGCGAGTGCGCTCCGGGATGCATCCATGCGAAAAGGTGCTCCCACCGCCCCAAACCACAGCCCCCCAAAAAACGCTCGGGTAAAACCTTTCAAAGCCTTGCCCCGCGTTTCGGCAGACTCAGCGCGGACGACTGGGGTGGCCTTGAGTACCAGCGCCAGAACGACAAGAAGGAGCGATGACGCCAGGAGCGTTCTGTGATCCAGTCCTGGGACGAAGCGCAACCTTGGCGCCACGCTGCCATCGCCCATGAAACACTTGCGCAACGTTCCGAAACAAAAAGTTAATTAATCGATTGATTAATACATGGTGTAATCGCGCACCATGGTTGCTACCCCTCCCTCGCCCCCTGACGCAGCAGATTCCCGAGCCCGCCTGCTGGATGCCGCACTGCGCCTGTTTGCAGAGCAAGGCTTTGCCAAGACCCCCATCCGCCAGATTGCCGAAGCGGCTTCGGTCAACACGGCACTGATCAGCTACTACTTTGGCGACAAGAAGGGGCTGTACACCGCGGCCTACAGCGAGTCCTTTGGCGGGCCGCTGCAGGCCAGCGCTGGGCCCGATGGCCAATCGCTGGACTTGTTTCTGGAGCAGTTCATCACCGGCTTCATGCAGCCCCTGCACCAGGGCAGCCGCATCGAGCTGAGCATGCGGCTGCACTTTCGCGAAATGCTCGACCCCACCGGGCTGTGGGAGCAAGAGCTGGAATGCGAGATCAAGCCCATGCACGCCGCGATGGTGCAGGTGCTGTGCACCGCCGTGGGCGCGGCCGAGCCCGACGAGGACGTGCACCGACTGGCGCTGTCTATTGGGGCGCTGCCCATGCAGTACTACGCCCACCGCGACCTGATCCAGCAGGTCTGCCCCAGCCTGGCCGACAGCCCCGAGGGCCTGACCGCCACCACCCACCGACTCATCGACATGGCCCACCACCTGGTGGCGGGCGAGGCCCAGCGGCGGCGCAACGCGGCGATGGCTGCGACTTCCTCCACCCGCCGTGCCTCTACCCCTGAAGGAGACTCCCTGTGACGCATTCCGCAACCCGCCGCGCAGGCCATCGGCTGTGGCTGGTACTGCCCATGGTCGTGACACTGGCCGCGCCCCTGACAGCCTGCACCACCACGCGCCCGCCACAGGCCGTGGCACCCGCCACGCCCACCGCCTGGCAGGCCCCGCTGCCGCACGACGGGCAGTTGCAGCACCTCACTGACTGGTGGGCCCGCACCCACGACCCGGTGCTGGTGGCGCTGATCACATCGGCCCAGCGCATCAGCCCCAGCCTCGCGCAGGCGCGCAGCCGGGTCGAACAAGCCCGCGCCACACAGACCACCGCCCGCGCCGCCCTGCTGCCCACGCTGGATGCGCAGGCCAGCGCCAGCCGGGGCGTGACGGCCCCGGTGACCACGCCCGCCACCAGCGCCCAGGCCGGGTTGCAAGCGGGGTGGGAGATCGACCTGTTCGGCGCCAACCAGGCCACACGCGATGCGGCCACCGAACGCCTGGCCGGAGCCCAGGCCCTGTGGCACGAGGCCCGCGTGAGCGTGGCCGCCGAGGCGGCGCTGCAGGTGAGCAGCCTGCGCACCTGCCTGCAGCAGCTGGACGTGGCCGAGCGCGACGCCCAGTCGCGCGCCGCCACCGCGCGCCTGACCCAAGACAGCCAGCGCGCAGGCTTTACCGCGCCCGCCACCGCCGCCCTGGCCAGCGCCAGCGCGGCCGAGGCCACTGCCCGCGCTGCCCAGCAGCGCATGCAGTGCGATGTGGACTTCAAGACCCTGGTGGCGCTGACCGGCGAGCCCGAGACCGCGCTGCGCAACCAGGTCACCACCGCCCCCGTGCCCGGTTTTGACGAAGCCCGCTTCACCATCGCCGCACTGCCCGTGCAGGTGCTGTCGCAGCGGCCCGATGTGTACAACGCCGAGCGCGAAGTGGCCGCCGCCAGTGCCGAGGTGGGCAGCGCCCAGGCCCAGCGCTGGCCGCGCCTGTCACTGACGGGCACCGTGGGAACCGCCTGGAGCCGTGCGGCGGGCACCACCACCGACCTGAGCACCTGGTCGTTCGGGCCGCTGGCGCTGAGCCTGCCGCTGCTCGACGGTGGCCGCCGCGCGGCCCAGGTGGACGCCGCCCGCGCCCGCTACGACGAGGCCGTGGCGGTGTACCAGGGCCGCGTGCGCCAGGCCGTGAGCGAGGTAGAGCAAGCCCTGGTGCGCCTGCAAAGCACGGCCGAGCGTGCCGACAGCGCCCGTGCGGCCGTGCAGGGCTACCGCACCTCGTTCGACGCGACCGAGGCCCGCTGGCGCGGCGGCCTGGCCAGCCAGGTCGAACTGGAAGACGCCCGCCGCACGCTGCTGGCCTCCCAGACCACGCTGGTGGCCCTGCAACACGAGCGCCAATCGGCCTGGGTGGCGCTGTACCGCGCGGCGGGGGGCGGCTTTGATGCCGCCCACCCCACAGCCCAGGCAACCCCAGCCGCTACGGCGCTCTGAGCACCAAAGCCCCAGCGCTTCACCCCTCTTTTGAAGAAACGGACGATCTCCATGCCCGCATTCAAACTCTCTCCCGTCGCCCTGGCCCTGACGGCCCTGTGCGTGCTGACCGGCGGCGCGGCCCTGCTGCACACCGACGCCTCGCGCGCGGCCGACAAGCCTGCCGCCGCCCAACCCCGCCCCGCCCTCACGGTGACCACCGCCCAGCCCCAGCGCACCAGCGTGACCCAGCGCCTGTCGGCCAACGGCAACGTGGCCGCGTGGCAAGAAGCCAGTGTGGGTGCCGAAAGCAACGGCCTGCGCCTGACGGCGGTGAACGTGAACGTGGGCGATGTGGTCAAGGCCGGGCAGGTGCTGGCCACCTTTGCGGCCGACACGGTGCAGGCCGATGTGGCCCAGGCCCGCGCCAGCGTGCTCGAAGCCGAAGCCAATGCCGCTGAAGCCGCCGCCAACGCCGAGCGCGCGCGGGGCCTGCAAGCCTCGGGCGCCTTGAGCCAGCAGCAAATCCAGCAATACACCACCGCCGAGCAGACCGCCAAGGCGCGTGTGGAAGCGGCCCGCGCGCAGCTCAACGCACAGCAGCTGCGGCTGAAGTTCACACAGGTGCTGGCGCCCGACAGCGGCGTGATCTCCGCCCGCACCGCCACCGTGGGTGCGGTGCTGGCGTCAGGCACTGAGCTGTTCCGCATGGTGCGCAAGGGCCGGCTGGAGTGGCGCGCCGAGGTCACGCAGGCCGAGCTGGCGCGCATCCGCACGGGCGCCAAGGTGCAGGTCACGGCTGCCAGCGGCGCGGCGGTGGAGGGCACGGTGCGCATGGTGGCCCCCACCGTGGACACGCAAACACGCAACGCCCTGGTCTACGTGGATTTGCCCGCCAACCCCGACATCCGCGCCGGGATGTTTGCGCGCGGCGACTTTGCGCTGGGCGAGGGCAGCGCCCTCACCGTGCCGCAAGAGGCCGTGGTGGTGCGCGACGGCTTCTTCTACGTGTTTGTGGTGGACGGCCAGCAGCGTGCGCAGCAGCGCAAGGTGCAGCCCGGCCGCCGTGTGGCCGACCGGGTGGAAATCACCACCGGGCTGGACGCCAATGCCACTGTGGCCGTGCGGGGCGCGGGCTTTTTGAACGATGGCGATGTGGTGCGCGTGGCCAACGACACGGCAGATTCCAAGCCAAAACAGGCTCCATCGCCCGCTCCACAAGCGCAGGCAGCTAGCAAATAAGGAGCATTTGCATGAATGTCTCTACCTGGTCGATCAAGAATCCGATACCGGCGCTGATGCTGTTTGTGCTGCTGACCTTCGGCGGCCTGATCGCGTTCAACGCCATGAAGGTGCAGAACTTTCCGGACATGGACTTGCCCACCATCTCGGTGACGGTGAGCCTGCCCGGCGCCTCGCCCACGCAGCTGGAAAACGATGTCGCCCGCAAGGTCGAAAACAGCATCGCCACGCTGCAGGGCCTCAAGCACATCTACACCAAGGTGCAGGACGGCGGCGCCACCATCACCGCCGAGTTCCGCCTGGAAAAGCCCACGCAGGAGGCGCTGGATGACGTGAGATCTGCCGTGGCCCGCATCCGCGGCGACCTGCCCGGCGATGTGCGTGACCCCATCGTCACCAAGATGGACCTGGCCGCGCAGCCGGTGCTGGCGTTCACCGTGGCCTCGCCGCGCATGGACGACGAAGCGCTGTCGTGGTTTGTGGACAACGACGTGGCCAAGAAGCTGCTCACCGTGCGCGGTGTGGGCGCCGTCACCCGCGTGGGCGGGGTGGATCGGCAGGTGCAGGTGGCACTCGACCCCATCAAGCTGCAGGCGCTGGGCGCCACGGCGGCCGATGTATCGCGCCAACTGCGCCTGGTGCAGACCGAAAGCGCCGGCGGGCGCACCGACCTGGGCGGCAGCGAGCAACCCGTGCGCACACTGGCCACGGTGCAGACGGCGCAAGAGCTGGCAGGCCTGACCCTGGCGCTGTCTGACGGCCGCCGTGTGCAGCTGGACCAGCTTGCCACCGTGACCGACACCATTGCCGAGCCCCGCGCCATGGCGCTGCTCAACGGCAAGCCGGTGGTGGGGTTTGAGGTCTCGCGCAGCAAGGGCGCCAGCGAAGTGGAAGTGGGCGCCGCTGTGCAGGTGGCACTGGCCGAGCTGCGGGCCGTGCACCCCGATCTGGAGATCACCGAGGCCTTCAACTTTGTGGACCCGGTGCAGGAGGAATACGACGGATCGATGCACCTGCTGTACGAAGGCGCGCTGCTGGCCGTGGTGGTGGTGTGGCTGTTCCTGCGCGACTGGCGCGCCACCTTTGTCTCGGCCGTGGCGCTGCCGCTGTCGGTCATCCCGGCGTTCATCGGCATGCAGTGGCTGGGCTTTTCGATCAACGTGATCTCGCTGCTGGCGCTGTCGCTGGTGGTGGGCATTTTGGTGGACGACGCCATCGTGGAGGTCGAGAACATCGTGCGCCACCTGCGCATGGGCAAGACGCCCTACCAGGCCGCGATGGAAGCCGCCGACGAAATTGGCCTGGCCGTGGTGGCCACCACCTTCACGCTGATTGCGGTGTTTTTGCCCACCGCGTTCATGAGCGGCATTGCGGGCAAGTTCTTCAAGCAGTTTGGCTGGACGGCGTCGCTCGCCGTGTTTGCCAGCCTGGTGGTGGCGCGGGTGCTCACGCCCATGATGGCGGCGTACATCCTCAAGCCCATCGTGGGCGAGCACCGCGACCCGCGCTGGATGGGCGTGTACCTGCGCTGGGCGGCGTGGTGCATCCAGCACCGCTGGATCACCTTTGTCGCCACAATTGCCTTCTTTGCCGGGTCGCTCGCGCTCATCCCGCTGCTGCCCACGGGCTTCATCCCACCGGACGACAACTCGCAAACCCAGGTGTACCTGGAGCTGCCCCCCGGCGCCACGCTGGCCCAGACGCGCGCCGTGGCCGAAGACGCCCGAGAGCGCGTGGCCGGGGTGGCCCACGTCAAGAGCGTGTACACCACCATCGGCGGCGGCACGGCGGGCTCGGACCCATTTGCGGGCGGCGGCAACGCCGAAACCCGCAAGGCCACGCTGACCATCACGCTGGATGCGCGCGGTGATCGCCCGCGCAAGCAGGGCATTGAGGCGGACATCCGCACAGCGCTAGAGAGCCTGCCCGGGGTTCGCACCAAGGTGGGCCTGGGCGGCTCGGGCGAGAAGTACGTGCTGGTGCTCACGGGCGACGACCCGCAGGCGCTGCAAACCGCCGCGCTGGCGGTGGAGAAAGACCTGCGCACCATTCCTGGCCTGGGCAGCATCTCGTCCACGGCCAGCCTGGTGCGCTCGGAAATCGCCGTGCGCCCCGACTTTGCCCGCGCCGCCGACCTGGGCGTGACCAGCAGCGCCATTGCCGAGACGCTGCGCATTGCCACCGTGGGCGACTACGACACGGCCCTGCCCAAGCTCAACCTGGCCTCGCGCCAGGTGCCCATCGTCGTCAAGCTGCAAGACGATGCGCGCAAAGACTTGGCCGTGCTGGAGCGCCTGCCCGTGCCCGGCGCCAAAGGCCCGGTGCTATTGGGACAAGTGGCCACGCTGGAGTTCAGCGGTGGCCCGGCGGTGGTGGACCGCTATGACCGAGCCCGCAACGTCAACTTCGAGATCGAGCTGTCAGGCCAGCCGCTGGGCGATGTGACGCAGGCCGTGGCCGCGCTGCCCTCCATCACCCACCTGCCGCCCGGCGTGCGCCAGATCACCATTGGCGACGCCGAGATGATGGAAGAGCTGTTCGCCAGCTTTGGCCTGGCCATGCTCACGGGCGTGCTGTGCATCTACATCGTGCTGGTGCTGCTGTTCAAGGACTTCCTGCACCCGGCCACCATCCTGGTGGCGCTGCCGCTGTCGCTGGGTGGGGCGTTTGTGGGCCTGCTGATTGCGCAAAAGAGCTTCTCGATGCCCTCGCTCATCGGGCTGATCATGCTCATGGGCATTGCCACCAAGAACTCCATCTTGCTGGTGGAATACGCCATCCTGGCGCGGCGCGAGCACGGCATGACACGCTTTGAAGCGCTGATGGACGCCTGCCACAAGCGCGCACGCCCCATCATCATGACCACGCTGGCCATGGGCGCAGGCATGATGCCCATTGCCCTGGGGCTGGGCGCGGCCGATGGCAGCTTCCGCTCGCCCATGGCGGTGGCGGTGATTGGCGGGCTCATCACCTCCACCTTCTTGAGCCTGCTGGTCATCCCGGCGGTGTTCACGGGGGTGGATGACCTGGGGCTGAAGATCGGGCGGCTGTGGCGGCGGCTGAGCGGAGGGGGGCGCAGCGACGCCCCCGCATCCCAGTCCACGCAGTGAAACCGCAAACTACCGGGCAAGCCCGGGGGTTTGCCAGCTTTTGACCGGGTCCGTTGTCTGGATAATGGCCCCAGCCTATGAACCTCGTCGCCATCAATTTCGAATCGGTCCCGCTCGGTGAACCGTTGCCATTCGCCCTGCGCGCAGCCAGTGGCGCGTTGCTGGCCCAAAAGGGCTTTGTGGTGCGCAACGCCAGCGAGCTGTCTGAGATCACGGGGCGGGGCATCCAGCTGTGTGTGGACGTGGACGAATCGGGCGAGAGCTACCGCGCCTACGTAGGCCGGCTGCAGCAGATGCTGATGTCGGAGACCTCCCTGGGCGAGTTGGCCGCCGTGAAGATGAGCGCCCCCGCCGCCGCACCGCCCCCCGCCCGCAACCGCGAAGAGCGCGGCCCGCTGGACTGGTCGGAACTGCAGCTGCGCACCACCCAGGTGCTGCGTGCGCCCAAGGCGTTTGATTTCCGCGAGCGATTTCTGCAGCTGCACGAGGACCTGGCCCGCCGCTGCGAGCAGGCCCCTGACGCCACGCTGCTAGCGCTGGTCTTCTTGTCGGCCCAGGAAACCCGCATGTACAGCGGCACCCACGCCATGCTGGTCAGCTGCATCTGCATGGTGGTGGGCCGCGAAATGCTGCGCTGGCCCCCGGACAAGGTGCGCCAGCTGGGCGCAGCGGGCTTGAGCATGAACATCGCCATGACCGAGCTGCAAGACCAGCTGGCCCAGCAGACCCAGCCGCTCACCGCTCGCCAGATTGCCGCCGTCGAAGACCACGCCAACCGCTCTGCCGCGCTGCTGGCCGAGCTCGGCATCACCGACAACGTATGGCTGGAAGCCGTGCGCCACCACCACCACCGCAAGCCCGGCCCCTTCAACGAGAAGACCGAAGGCCAGCAAATGGCCCGCCTCATCCAGCGCGCCGACGTGTTCGGTGCACGCATTGCCCCCCGCGCCGCCCGCTCGCCCATGCCCGTCACGGCCGCCATGCAGGCCAGCTACTACGACGAGGAAAACAAGGTGGACGAAGCCGGGGCCGCCCTGGTCAAAGGCCTGGGCGTGTACCCGCCCGGCGCCTTTGTGCGCCTGGCCAGCCAGGAAGTGGGTGTGGTGCTGCGCCGCGGCGTGAGCGCCACCACCCCGCGCGTGGCCGTGGTCACCAACCGCCTGGGCATGCCCACGGGCGAACTCATCCCCCGCGACACTTCGCAGGCCCAGTGGAAGATCACCGGCGCCGTGGCCCACAAGGATGTGCGCGTGAAGATCTCCCTAGAGCGGCTGCTGCCGCTGGTGTAGACCCCACACCGCAGCGCGCCATTGCGCTGCCATTGCACTGCCTGCGCACTGACTGAGCGGCACCTGGCGCACAAACCAGCGCCCCCAGAGACGGTCCACGCTGGGCATTTCGCTCCTTTTTTCATAGCTGCTAGCGCTTATCAATATTGCGCTGGCGTGCTTTTCCATGCCTATCTCACGGCACTGGGGCTTCGCTCACATTGGCTCACCCATTTCCTGAATCCAATCGCGCACGCCGCACGTATACCAATCAGTTCAAATAAAAACTGATGTGGACAAAATATGATTAAGTGGTTAAATTGTCATCCAACCACCTGGGAGAGCCCCATGCCTGCAGCCTTTGCCCGCCGTTTCATTCTGGCCCCGATGGCCATCGTTTGGGCCACGGGGTTTGCCCTTGTCGCGATGCCCATGACGGCCAATGCGGCAGACGCCGCTGCCAGCGCTGGCAGCGGCGTCTGCCCCACCACACTGCAACACACCTATTTGCGCCTGCAAGACGAAAAGCCCCAGTCGCTGTGCCAGTACGAGGGCAAGGTGGTGCTGGTGGTGAACACGGCCAGCTACTGCGGCTTCACCGGGCAGTACAAAGGCCTGGAGGCGCTGTACAGCCGCTACAAGGACCAGGGGCTGGTGGTGCTGGGCTTTCCGTCCAACGACTTCGCGCAGGAAAAAGGCAGCAACAAAGAGATTGCCGACTTTTGCGAAAACACCTTCGGCGTCAAGTTTCCGATGTTTGCCAAGAGCAGCGTGAAGGGGGCCGACGCGTCGCCGCTGTACCGCCAGCTCGCGCAGCTGTCGGGCAAAACCCCGCAGTGGAACTTCCACAAATACCTGCTGGGGCGAGACGGCAAGCTGGTGGACAACTACTCCAGCATGACCGCGCCCGACAGCAAAAGCCTGATCGGTGCCATTGAGCAACAGTTGGCGGCCCCAGCCCCCCGCTGAATGGCAATTTTTCTTTACTTTTCTTTAAAAAAATGCGCGATATGCTCTGGAACTTCTGGAATGAGTCCCCACTCTATCCATGGCAAGAGCGCGATGAGCGCTCAAACGGTTTAACGTTGCGAAGCCTTTCGGGTCCCTTGGTTCCGACTGCCCTCCTGGAGCGCTTCTCCTCCCTCCCTCTCTTATTCGTTTCGGGACGCTTCGCAACTTTTTTATTCGCTGAGTCGACCAGAGGGGGTCGACCATGAAAGTCGCCATCATCGGCTCCGGCATCTCCGGCCTTTCGGTGGCGCACCAGTTGCGCAGCCAAGCGCATGTCACCCTGTTTGAAGCCGGCAGCTACTTCGGCGGCCACACCCACACCGTGGATGTGACCTTGCCCGATGCGGCGGGCAAGCCCGTCACCCACGGCGTGGACACGGGCTTTCTGGTCTTCAATGAGCGCACCTACCCGAACCTGATCGCACTGCTGGCAGAGCTGGGCGTGGCCACGGCCAAGTCGGACATGTCGTTCTCGGTGCAAGTGCCAGGCGCGCGCAACGGCGGGGCGCTGGAGTGGAGCGGCACCAACCTCTCCACCGTGTTCGCCCAGCGCGGCAACCTCGTGAACCCACGCTTTTTGGGCATGCTGGCCGATCTGCTGCGCTTCAACAAACTGTGCACGCGCATTGCCCAGGCCAATGCAGAGCAGGCACTGATGCAGCCGCTGGGCGACTTTCTGAAGGAACACCGCTTTGGCGAGGCCTTCTGCGACTGGTACTTTTTGCCCATGCTGGGCTGCATCTGGAGCTGCCCTACGGACCAGATGCTGCAGTTCCCGGTGGCCACGATGATCCGCTTTTGCCACAACCACGGCCTCATCCAGGTGGCCAATCGCCCCCAGTGGTGGACGGTGGCGGGCGGCGCACGCAACTATGTAGACAAGATCCTGGCCGGGCTGCCCGACAAGCGCCTGAACACCCCCGTGCGCCGTATTGAGCGCGACGCTGCAGGCGTGCGCGTAGTCACCGACCAAGGCACCGAGCACTTCGACCAGGTCGTGCTGGCCACGCATTCCGACCAATCATTGGCCTTGTTGGCCGCCCCCACACCGCACGAGCGCGCAGTGCTGGGCGCCATCCGCTACCAACCCAACCGCGCTGTGCTGCACACCGACACCACCGTACTGCCCCAGCGCCGCGCAGCCTGGGCGGCCTGGAACTACGAGCGCGCGCAGCAGACGGGCCGCGAGAGCGCCCGGGTGTGCCTGCACTACCTCATCAACCAGCTGCAGCCCGTGCCCTTTGCGCAGCCGGTGGTGGTGTCACTCAACCCGATGCGCAGCATCAACCCCCGCCAAATCGTGGGCGAGTACGAATACGCGCACCCGGTCTTCGACCTGGCCGCCATCGCTGCGCAGCAGCAGGTGCCCGCGCTGCAGGGCCAGCACAACACCTGGTATTGCGGCGCCTGGACGGGCTACGGCTTCCACGAAGACGGCCTCAAGTCCGGCCTGACCGTGGCGCGCCAGTTGGCACCGCGGTTGCAATCCCCCCAAAGGCTGGCGGCATGACCACCGAGCCCAGAGCTGCCCCCACCGCCCAGCCCCTGCTGGGCTTTGGCCAGGTGCGCCACACGCGGCTGCGGCCTGCGCACCACGCGTTTGCCTACGCCACGTTTTTTGCCATGCTGCCGCTGCGCACGCTGGCAGAGGGCGGCAGCCCCGGTGCCCTGGCGGTGAACCGGCGCGGTGCCATCAGCTTCCACGACGTGGACCACGGCGATGGCCGCAGCGCCGAGCAAGGCGGCGCGCTGGCCTGGCTGGACGGCCTGCTGCGCGCCGAAGGCATCGACAACGCCAGCGGCGAGGTGTGGCTGCACACCTACCCGCGCGTGCTGGGCTACACCTTCAAGCCCGTGAGTTTTTGGTACTGCCACCGCGCCGATGGCAGCCTGCGCGCCATCCTGGTCGAGGTGAACAACACCTTTGGCGAGCGCCACTGCTACCTGCTCGATACCCCGCAATATGGCGTGGAGCAGACCGCCCGCAAGGTGTTCCACGTCTCTCCGTTTTGCGAGGTGAGTGGAGGCTATCGCTTTCGCTTCATGCGCACTGCGCCCGGAGAGCAAGACGCAGGCCGCACCGTGGTGCGCATTGACTACGACGACGCCAACGGCCCCCTCATCCAGACCAGCGTGAGCGGCACCCTGCAACCCGCCACCGCCCACATGCTGCGCAAAGCCCTGTGGGGCTACCCGGCCATGACGCTGGCCATCATCGCCCGCATCCACTGGCACGCGCTGCAGCTGTGGCTCAAGCGGGTGCGTTTTCACCGCAAGCCCGCAGCGCCTGCCTCCATCGTGACCCGTTGAATTCCATGCCGACCCAGCCCCGCGAGACCGCCGCCATGAACTCCACCACCGCCCCACGCTCTGCCCCCGCCCTGCCCGCAGGCACGCCCGCTGCGGCGCGCACCGCCCTCAAGCTGCTGCAGCGCTTGCAGCACGGCCAGCTCACGGTGCAAATGCCCGACGGCACGCTGCAGCACTTTGGCCAGGGCAACGGCCCCTCGGCGGCCATCACCTTCAAAAACTGGAACGTGTGCAGCGCCGCCCTCAAGTCGGGCGACATCGGCTTTGCCGAAAGCTACATCGCAGGCGACTGGACCACGCCGCACCTGACCGACCTGCTCAAGCTCTTCATCGCCAACCGCCAGCAGGTGGAAGGCGTGATCTACGGCACCTGGGCCGGGCGGCTGCTGTACCGCATCAAGCACCTGCTCAACCGCAACACCAAGGCCAACAGCCAGAAAAACATCCACGCCCACTACGACCTGGGCAATGCGTTTTATGAGCTGTGGCTGGACGAGACGATGAACTACTCGTCGGCCTGGTTTGAGGGCGACGCGGGCGGCGACCTGCGCACCGCCCAGCATGCCAAAGTGCGCCGCGCGCTGCGCATGGCGGGCGTGCAGGCGGGCGACCGGGTGCTGGAGATTGGCTGCGGCTGGGGCGCGCTGGCCGAGATGGCGACCACCGAATTTGGCGCCTCCCTCACGGGCGTGACGCTGTCGACCGAGCAGCTGGCCTTTGCCCAAAAGCGCATGGCGCAGCACGGCGTAGCGGGCCAGGCCGACCTGCGGCTGCAGGACTACCGCGACATCCACGACGGCCCGTACGACGCGGTCTGCTCCATCGAAATGGTGGAGGCCGTGGGGCGCGAATACTGGCCCACCTACTTCGCCTCCATCAAGCGCCTGCTCAAGCCCGGCGGCAAGGCCTGCATCCAAAGCATCGTCATCGATGACGACCTGTTTGCGCGCTACATCAGCTCCACCGATTTCATCCAGCAGTACATCTTCCCCGGCGGCTGCCTGCCTTGCCCGCGCGAGTTCCGCCGCGAGGCCGAAGCCGCAGGCCTGCGCGTGGTGGACGAGTTTGCCTTCGGCCAGGACTACGCCGAAACCCTCAAGCGCTGGCGTGAGCGCTTTTTGGCGCAGCGCACGCACATCCTGCAACTGGGCTTCGACGAGCGCTTCATGCACATCTGGGAGTTCTACCTGGCCTATTGCGAAGCCGCGTTTGCCATGCAGAACATCGACTTGGTGCAGTACACGCTGGTCAACGACAGCGCTGCCGCCTGAAGACGCAACGGCCACAAGGTGAATACTATGAAAAAGATAGCTGCTTGCGCTTTATTGGCGTGCTCTACAGCCATTTTTTATATAGAGCCTGTGGCAGCACAAGGCAGTGACGCCACGCCCCTGCCCGGCACCGTGCTGGCAGGCCAGGGCACCATGCGCTTTTTTGGCCTGGAGGTGTACCAGGCCCGGCTGTGGGTGGGCCCCGGCTTTGCGTCCGAGCGCTATGCCGACCACCCGCTGGCGCTGGCGCTGACCTACCAGCGCAACTTCACCGCGCAGGCGATAGCCAAGCGCTCCATCGAAGAGATGCGGCGCGTGGCCCCGTTCAGCCCCGAGCAGGCCGAGCGCTGGCAAACCGCACTGCAGGCCGCGCTGCCCGACGTGAAGCCGGGCGACACGCTCACGGGCATCTACCAGCCGGGCAGCGGCGCCACCTTTCGCCTGGGGCCGCGTGTGGTGGGCGAGGTGGCCGACCCCGAATTTGCGCGCCTGTTCTTCGGCATCTGGCTATCGCCCAACACCTCTGAGCCCGCACTGCGCCAGGCGCTGCTGACCGCCCGTACTCAGGCCCGCCCATGACCGCCCCCACACGTCCAGACTTGCGCCCCAGCCAAGGCCTGGCCTATGGCCTGCTGGGCCTGCCCCTGGCCTTTGTGGCACTGCCGCTGTATGTGCTGCTGCCCAACCATTACGCGCGCAACTTTGGCATGCCGCTGGCCACGCTGGGCGTGCTGCTGCTGGCGGCGCGCCTGTTGGACGCTGCCACCGACCCGCTGCTGGGGCGCCTGAGCGACCGGCTGTTCGGCCGCTCGGCCCGCGCTGTGCTGGCCGTGGGTGCGGGCTCGGCCGTGGTGCTGGCGGTGGGCTTGGCGGCATTGTTCTTTCCGCAGGTGCAGGGCGGGCAGGCGCTAGAAATTTGGGCGCTGATATGCCTGCTCATCACTTACCTGGCGTACAGCCAGCTCAGCATTGCCCACCAGTCGTGGGGGGCGCGGCTGGGGGGGGACGAGTTGCAACGCGGCCGCATCGTGGCCTGGCGCGAGGGAGCTGCCCTGGTGGGCGTGGTGCTGGCCTCGCTGCTGCCCGCGCTGGCGGGCCTGCCCGCCATGCTGGGCGTGTTTGCCATCGCGCTGGCCCTGGGCTGGTGGGCCTGGGCACTGGCACCGCGCCCTGCCAACTGCGAGGCCGTGCCCGGTGTGTACCTCCCTCGGCGCCCCACCAGCCTGTGGCGCCCCTGGGGGCGGCCTGCCTTCAGGCGGCTGCTGGCGGTGTTCATGCTCAACGGCATTGCCAGTGCCATCCCAGCCACGCTGGTGCTGTTTTTTGTGCAAGACCGGCTGCAGGCCCCCGCCGCGCAAGAGCCTCTGTTTTTGGGCGCGTACTTTGTGTGTGCAGCGCTGTCGATCCCGCTGTGGCTGCGCGCCGTGGCGCGATGGGGCCTGGCGCGCACCTGGCTGGCGGGCATGCTGCTGGCCGTGGCGGTGTTTGCCTGGACGGCCGCCCTGGGCACGGGCGACGCGCTGGCGTTTGTAGCGGTGTGCGCCCTCTCGGGCATCGCGCTGGGCACCGACCTGGCTCTGCCCAGCGCGCTGCTGGCGGGCGTGATCGCGCAAGCAGGCGACAGCGGCCAGCACGAGGGCGCCTACTTTGGCTGGTGGAACTTTGCCACCAAGCTCAACCTGGCCCTGGCCGCAGGGCTGGCCCTGCCGCTGCTGGGCGTGCTGGGCTACACGCCCGGCACCCGCAGCGAGGCAGGCCTGCAGATGCTCAGCCTGGCCTATGCCGTGCTGCCCTGCGTGCTGAAGCTGGCCGCAGCGGCCGCGCTGTACCAGCTGGTGGTGCGCCGCACAGACGCCCATTGACTCCACCCGCCTCTGTCTGAACCCGAGCCCCCACACCGCAACCCGAGGCACCCTCACCATGATTCCACGCCGCACCCTTTTGGCCGCTGCTGCCGCCACGCCGCTGGCCACCCTCACGGGCTGTGCCAGCCAAAACCTGGCGGGCTACGCCAGCGAAAAACCTGTGCTCGACCTGGCGCAGTACTTCAACGGCACCATCGACGCCCACGGCATCTTCCAGGGCCGCAGCGGGCAAATCGTCAAGCGCTTCACGGTGGTGATGGACTGCCGCTGGAAGGGCAACGAAGGCGTGCTGGACGAAGCCTTCACCTACTCCGACGGCACCACGCAGCGGCGCATTTGGCGGCTGACCAAGCATGCGGACGGCCGCTACACCGGCACTGCAGACGACGTGGTGGGCACGGCCAACGGGCAGACGCAGGGCAACGCCTTTCGCTGGAACTACACGCTGGCCCTGCCCGTAGACGGCACCGTGTACCACGTGGACCTGGACGACTGGATGTACCTGATCGATGACCGCGTGATGCTCAACCGCGCAACGATGAGCAAGCTGGGCTTTCGGCTGGGCGAGATCACGCTGTCGTTCACCAAGCGCCTGCCATGAGCTGGTTTACCGACTTGAACCCCCACATTCGCGACTGGCAGGGGCGGCGTGTGTGGCTGGTGGGCGCCTCCAGCGGCATTGGCCGCGCCACGGCGGCGCTGCTGCATGCGCGTGGGGCGCAGGTCATCGTGTCGGCCCGCAACGCGCAGGCGCTGCAAGACTTTGTGGCCGCACACCCCGGCAGCCTGGCCGTGCCGCTGGACACCGCCGATGCGGCGCAAGTGCAGGCAGCGGCCCGGCAAGTGCTGGCCACCGGAGCGCTGGACCTGGTGTGCTACTGCGCGGGCCACTACCGCGACATGCGTGCCACCGAGTTCGACCTGGCCGAGGCCCTGCGCCATGAAGAAGTGAACTACACCGGAGCCCTGCGCGTGCTGGCCGGGGTGCTGCCCGCCATGCTGGCCTCGGCCCAGGCCGGACGGCCAGGGCATTTGAGCGTGATCAGCAGCGTGGCGGGCTTTCGCGGGCTGCCCAAGAGCCTGGCCTACGGGCCCACCAAGGCCGCGCTCATCAACCTGGCCGAGGCGCTGTACCTGGATTTGCACGCCCTGGGCATGGGGGTGAGCGTGATCAACCCCGGCTTTGTGGCCACACCGCTCACGGCAGGCAACGACTTCACCATGCCTGCACTCATCACGCCCGAGGCGGCCGCCGTGGCCATCGTGCACGGCTGGGAGCGGGGCGAGTTCGATATCCACTTCCCCAAGCGCTTCACCCGCGTGATGAAGCTGCTGCGCCTGCTGCCGTACCGGTGGTACTTTCCGGCGGTGCGCCGTTTCACCGGTTTGTGACGGACTGGTTTGTGAAAGACACCATGCCCACCCCTGCATCCCCAAACCCTGCCGCAGCCCCATCGACCGAGGATGCTGTCACCCGCGTGATCGCTTTCTTTGAGGCGCTGTCGCCCGCTGACGTGGCGCGCATTGACGCCTTTTATGCGGTCAACGCGCGGTTCAAAGACCCCTTCAACGATGTGCAGGGGGTGCCTGCCGTTCAGCACATCTTCAAGCACATGTTTGTGGCGCTGGAGCAGCCGCGCTTTGTCGTCACGGGCCGCGTGGTGCAAGGCCAGCAGTGCTTTTTGACCTGGGATTTTCTGTTCGGCTTCAAGGGCTTTCACACGGGCGTGACGCAGACCGTGCACGGCGCATCCCACCTGGTGCTGGACGATGCCGGGCGCATCACCCTGCACCGCGACTATTGGGACGCCGCCGAAGAGCTGTACGAAAAGCTGCCCGTGGTGGGTGGGCTGATGCGCTGGCTCAAGCGGCGGGCGAACAGCTAATGATGGGTCCGGTACGAACCCACTTGAACCGTTCACGCTGAGCCTGTCGAAGCGCCGCGCAGGGCTTCGACCACCTCAGCCTGAACGGACTTTCAAGTTCAAGGATGCCGACTCCCTCCATTGACTGGGGAGGGACTCAACGCGGTTAAGCGGCCTTGGCCAGCTTGCGCACCAGGTAGTGCAGCGCCATCTCGTAGCCCTGGATACCCAGGCCAGCGATCACACCGTCGGCAATGCCCGAGATGTAGGAGTGGTGGCGGAACTCTTCGCGCTTGTGCACGTTGCTGATGTGCACCTCCACCACTGGCAGCGCCACGCCCGCCAGCGCATCGCGCAGGGCCACGCTGGTGTGGGTGAGGCCACCGGGGTTGATGACGATGCCGCGTGTGCCGTCCAGGCGCGCCGCGTGGATGCGGTCGATGAGGTGGCCTTCGTGGTTGCTTTGGAAGCAGGCGGCGGTGGTGCCCAGCTTGGAGGCTTCGGCGGCAAAGTGGCGCTCTACATCGGCCAGGGTGTCAGCACCGTAAATCTGCGGTTCGCGTGTGCCCAGCAGGTTCAGGTTAGGGCCGTTCAAAAGAAGAATGCTCATGGCGTCAGGCTCAAGAGGTAGGAGGGGGAGGGAGGACTGGGTGGCATTGTCGGCCCAACTGCAACGGGCGTAGCCTACAGGGACCTCAATGACAACACCAGAGTCAGCGGCGTGCGCTGTCTCTGGTGCAGGGGCGGGCCTGCCGCGCTGCGGCAGCGGTCCAGGCAGGGTGGCTTACTTAGCAGCGCGCAGCTTGGCCAGGGTGTCGTACACCTCTTTCACTGTCTCGGCACCCACCTTTTCGCTGTGCTTTTCAATCACGGGCTTCATCTTGGCGCGCAGCTTGTCCAGCTCGGCGGCCGAGAACTCGGTCACCTGCATGCCCGACTTCTTGAGCTGGTCCAGCGCCACGTCTGACTGCACACGCGAGACGCCGCGCTGGAAGGTGGTGGCCTCGGCCATGGCGTCATTGATCAGCTTTTGCTCTGCAGGCGAGAGGCCGTCCCAGAACTTCTTGCTGACGATGACAGCCTGCGGGTTGTACATGTGGCGCGTGATGGCCAGGTGCTTTTGCACTTCGTTGAGCTTGGACGACAGGATGGTGGTGACCGGGTTCTCCTGCCCGTCCACGGCCTTTTGCTCCAGCGCGGTGTACAGCTCGGGGAAGGGCATGGGCACGGCGTTAGCGCCCAAGGCGTTGAACATGTCGATGTAGATGGGCGACTGGATCACGCGGATCTTCAGGCCCGCCAGGTCTTCGGCCTTGGTGATGGGCTTTTTGCTGTTGGTGACGTTGCGAAAGCCCAGCTCCCAGTAGCCCAGGCCCACCAAGTTCTTGGCCTTGAGCTTCTCGAGCAGCTTCTTGCCAAAGGGGCCATCGGTCACGGCATCGGCTTCTTGGGGCGATGCGAACAGGAACGGGAAGTCGTAAATGCCGAACTCCTTGGTCTGCGCCGACAGGATGCCTGCGTTAAGCACCGTCATCTCCACCGTGCCGCCTTGCAGGGCCGACACGGTCTGCAAGTCACCGCCCAACGTGCCGCCAGGGAACAGCTTGACCTGGATCTTGCCGCCGCTCTTGGACGCCACCAAGTCGGCAAACTTTTGCGCGCCCTGGGCCTGGGGGTGGTCTTTCTGGTTCTGGAAGGCGAACTTGATGGTGCGGTCTTGGGCGTGCGCGCCCGAGATCAGCGATGCGGCCACCAGCGCCGTGGCCAGCAGGGTTTTCAAGAGGGTCATGAGAGGCTCCTTGGTTGGGAATGATGAAGCGAGGCCGAAAACGAAATACAGGACGCAGTGCGGGCGAGCCTGAGGGACTTAGCCCCCCAGCAGGCGCAGCGGCACCATCACGATGGACGGGAAGGCCACCAGCAAGAACATGACGATGAATTGCGCCAGCATGAAGGGCATGACGCCGCGCGTGACGTCCGTCATGGAGATGCGCCCCACGCCCGCCACCACGTTGAGCACCGTGCCCACGGGCGGGGTGATGAGCCCGATGGCGTTGTTGATGATGAACAGCACGCCGAAATACACCGGGTCGATGCCAGCCGCTTTGACCACGGGCATGAGCACGGGGGTCATGATGAGGATGGTGGGCGTCATGTCCATGGCGGTGCCCACCACCATCACCAGCACCATGATGGCAATGAGCAGCAGGGTCTGGTTGCCCATGAAGGGCTGCAGCAGGTCAATGATCTTGCTGGGCAGATCGGCCACGGTAATGAGCCAGGCCGACACCATGGCCGCAGCCACCAAAAACATCACCACGGCGCTGGTGCGGGCGGCAGCCTGAAAGATGTCTGCCAATTGCCCAAAGCTCAGTTCGCGGTACACCACCATGGCCACGAACAGGGCGTAAACCGCAGCGACCACAGCGGCTTCGGTGGGTGTGAACACGCCCATGCGCAGGCCCACCAGGATGATGATGGGCAGGCCCAGGGCCCACACGGCTTCGCGCAACGCCTTGAGCAACTCGGCCCGGCTGGCGCGGGGCGGTGGGGCCACTTTTTCGCGGCGCACCAACCACCACCACGTGATGGCCAGTGCCACCCCCAGCAGGATGCCGGGCACGATGCCTGCCAAGAACAGCTTGCTGATGGACACGTTGGCGGCCACCCCAAAAATGACGAAACCGATGGACGGTGGAATGACGGGGGCGATGATGCCTGCCGACGCGATCAGCCCCGCAGAGCGCGCCTTGTCGTGCCCGGCCGCCACCATCATGGGCAACAGCAGCGAAGCCAGCGCAGCAGCATCGGCCACCGCAGAGCCCGACACCGCCGCCAAAATCACCGCCGCCATGATGGCTACGTAGCCCAGGCCACCGGGCACATGGCCCACCACGGCCAGCGCCAGCTTGACGATGCGCTTGGACAGCCCGCCCACGTTCATGATCTCGCCCGCCAGCATGAAGAAGGGCACCGCCAGCAGCGGGAACGAGTCCGCCCCGTTGATGACGTTTTGCGCCAGGATCTGGGCATCGAACAAATCGAGGTGCCACATCAACGCGATGCCGCTGATCAGGAGCGAGTAGGCGATGGGAATGCCGATCGCCATGGCGATCAGCAGGGAGCCAAGGAAGATAGCGACGGTCATGGCACTGGGCGAATGAGGGGGATGGGAATCAGCAGGGCTACCGATGGGCAAAGGCCATCACGGCTTGCGCGCTGGGGTTGGATCGTCTTTGGCCACCACAGGACCGTGCGAGAAATGCGGGGCCACATCGCCCAGGTGGCGCTGCTCCAGCGCTGCCACTTCTTCGCTCTCTTGCACCATGACCAGTTCTTGGTCTGGCGTGCTGGCAAACAGGGTGCGCAGCAAGTCGCGCAACAGGATAGCCATGGAGGAGGCGCCCAGCATCACGCCGCTGGCGTAGAAGATGCCCACCGAGGCGCCGGTGACGGGGGCTTCGGTGTCCCAGTTGATCTCGGCCTGCACCCAGCTGCCTTTGAGCAGCAGCCAAGACACATAGAGCATGGCGATCTGGGCCAGCACCAGGCAGATCTTTTTGCCTGTACGGGGCAGACGCGACACCAGGGCATCGGTGCCCAGGTGCCCGTGTTCACGCAAGGCCACCACGGCGCCCATGAAGGTCAGCCACACGAAGAGCCAGCGCGAGACTTCTTCGGACATGGTGAGCCCCGAGTTGAAGGCGTAGCGCAACACCACGTTGCCGAAGACCAGCACCACCATGACGGCGAGGAACAAGCCCCCGAGCATGTCCAGCGCCCGGGTGTAACCGCGCAAAACGCGGTCCGCAAATTCGAACATCCTTGTCTCCAGTCAATACGTTATCGCTTGTCGGGATAATTTTGTACGAACTGGTTAGTTTTAATCATCGGTGCAAACCCTTGGTGGATGCCTACCCGCACGCGCGCTCTATGCACACGCAAAAACGGGCCGGTTCAGTGAATGAACCGGCCCGTTTGCAATGGGCTTGAGGGACCGAGCGAGGAGCCGATGGACCTGCGTTCAGCAGCGCACAAAGCGCACCACCATCTCGATGATGGAGTCACGCCGCTGCGCCAGAGCGCTGGGCTCATCCAGCGAGCGCTTGAAGATGGCGCTGAACGTGTGGCTGTTGGACACGTTGAAAAAACACAGGGCCGAGATCGACATGTGCAGATCGATCGGGTCCATATCGGAACGGAACACCCCGCCCGCCACGCCGCGCTCATACACCGCCTGAACGGCGTTGATGGCCGGAACATTCAACTCCTGGATGGTGGCGGAGCGGCGTATGAACTCGCCCCGGTGCATGTTCTCATTCATCACCAGACGGATGAATTCGGGGTTGCCCAGTTGGTAGTCGAACGTGAAGCCCACCAGCGTGCGCAGAGCGGCTTCGGGCTCCATGTCTTCGAGCCGCAGCGAGGTTTCGATCTGGCGAATGCGGCGGTAGGCCTCTTCCAGAACCGCAAGATACAAGCCTTCTTTGCTACCAAAATAGTAGTAAATCATGCGCTTGCTGGTGTGGGTCAGCGCGGCGATCTCGTCAATGCGCGCCCCGGCAAGCCCCTTGTCGGCGAACTCGGACGTGGCCACCTCCAGAATGTTGGCCATGGTGCGGTCGGGGTCGTTGACGCGCACGCGCTCTGCAGCCGAGGCGGCTGTGGCGTCGCGAGCGACCCTGCGCCGGGGAGCGGGCACAGTCACAGGCTCGGGCCCATGGGCGGGAGAGGTTCTAACCAGTTCGTTCATAGCAGATATAGCATAAGGCAATATCTGCCAGCCCTCCCTCCTTGGATACCCGGGGGTTCAGCCCCTGCACAGCGGCTTGCGCGCGGCGCAGGAGGTCAGCGCCTCAAGCGGGCTGGGTGTCCGCAAAACTGGGGCGCTGCATCAGCTTGTCCTGCAGCTTGGCCAGGTTGGGGTATTCAGCACGCCAGGCCAGCTCGGGGTAGCGGAACTCCAGCCAACCCAGGGCGCAGCCCACAGCGATGTCGGACAGGCTCAAATGGATGCCACTGCAATACGGCTTGTCACCCAGGCCCTGGCCCATGGCCTTGAGCGCGGCTTGCACCTTGCCCATTTGCCGGTCGATCCAGGCTTGGCAGCGCTGGTCATCGGGGCGGTGCGCCCAGGTGGACTCCATGCGCGCCAAGATGGCGGCGTCCATGGCGCCATCGGCCAGCGCTTCCCAGGTCTTGACCTCAGCGCGCTCACGGCCTTGCGACGGGATGAGCTTGCCCACGGGCGAGAGGGTGTCCAGGTATTCCACGATCACGCGGGAGTCGAACACGGCCTCGCCCCCTTCCATCACCAGGCAGGGCACCTTGCCCAGGGGGTTGGATGCGGACACGGCGGTGTCGTCGCCCCAGACGTTGTCCTGCAGGAACTGGTAGTCGAGCTTTTTCTCGGCCAGCACAATGCGCACTTTGCGCACGTACGGGCTGGTGGTGGATCCGATCAGTTTCATGGGTAAGCAGGAAGTGAATGCCCGCACGCAAACAGCATGCGCGGGCTGGGGTGGCGATTCTATCGGCACCCGCCCACCTGCGCCTGACGCGGGGCGGCGAAGCGACCACAGTGCCTGCACGCCTACAATTGCGCGCCATGAGCCTGTCCACCATCACCGCCCTCTCGCCGCTTGACGGCCGTTACGCCCCCAAACTTGCCGCGCTGCGCCCCATCATGAGCGAGCACGGCTACATGCACCGCCGGGTGCAGGTTGAAGTGGCGTGGTTCATTGCCCTGTCTGATGCAGGCTTTGCAGAATTCAAGCCGCTCACCACCGGAGCGCGCGCTTACTTGCTGGGTCTGATCAAGAACTTCTCCGAGGCCGATTCCGCCGCCATCAAAGAGATCGAAAAAACCACCAACCACGACGTGAAGGCCGTGGAATACTGGATCAAGAGCAAGTTCGAAGCCCGCCCCGAGCTGGAAAAGGCCTCCGAATTTGTGCACTTTGCCTGCACCAGCGAAGACATCAACAACACCAGCCATGCGCTGCAACTGCGCTCGGGCCGCGACCAGGTCGTGCTGCCGGGCCTGGACCGCATCGTGCTCAAGCTGCGCGAAATGTCGCACGCCTTTGCCGATGTGCCCATGCTCAGCCGCACCCACGGCCAAACCGCCAGCCCCACCACCGTGGGCAAGGAAATGGCCAACGTGGTCATGCGCCTGCAAACGGCCTGCGAGAAGATCGCCTCGGTCAAGATCATGGGCAAGATGAACGGCGCCGTGGGCAACTACAACGCCCACCTGTCGGCCTGGCCTGACTTTGACTGGGAAGCCTTCAGCAAGAAGGTCATCGAAACGCCCGAACCCTTGGGCCTGGGCCTGACCTTCCAGCCCTATTCGATCCAGATCGAGCCGCACGACTACATGGCCGAGCTGTTCGACGCCGTGGCGCGCGCCAACACCATCCTGATCGACCTCTCGCGCGACATCTGGGGCTACGTGAGCCTGGGCTACTTCAAGCAGCGCCTCAAAGCCGGTGAAATTGGCTCGTCCACCATGCCGCACAAGGTCAACCCCATCGACTTTGAAAACGCCGAAGGCAACCTGGGCCTGGCCAACGCGCTGCTCAAGCACCTGTCCGAGAAGCTGCCCGTCAGCCGCTGGCAGCGCGACCTGACCGACAGCACCGTGCTGCGCAACATGGGCGTGGCCCTGGGCTACGCCGCGCTGGCCTACACCTCGCTGCTGACCGGCCTGAATAAGTTGGAAATCAACGAAGAAGCCCTGGCTGCCGATCTGGACGCATCGTGGGAAGTGCTGGCCGAGCCCATCCAGACGGTGATGCGCCGCTTTGGCGTGCAGGGCGCGTACGAAAAGCTCAAGGAAGTGACACGCGGCAAGACCGTGACGGCCGAAGCGCTGCACGGTCTGATCCAGTCGCTGGAAATCCCTCAGGCCGAAAAAGACCGCCTGCTGGCCATGACGCCAGGCAGCTACGTGGGCAAGGCCGCAGAGCTGGCACGCCGCGTATAAAAATGATAGCTGCCTGCGCTTTTAGCACGGGCCTTTGACACCTCTAGAGCTGCCAAAGCAAGGAAACACTTGCGCTGGCAGCTCTTGTTTTTGATACACCCCATGGCCATCAAATCCACCATCTTCAAGGCGAACCTGCAGATCGCCGACATCGACCACGGCTACTACGCCGACCATGCCCTGACCCTGGCCCGCCACCCCAGCGAGACCGACGAGCGCATGATGGTGCGGCTGGCGGCCCTGGCCATCCAGGCGCACCAGCTCAACGACTTGTGCAATGGCGACGGCACGCTGGCCTTTGGCGCGGGGCTGTCGGACCCGGATGACCCGGATGCATCGCTGACCGACTTCACGGGCCGCAAGCGGGTGTGGATTGAAGTGGGGCAGCCCGAAGACAAGCCGCTGACCAAGGCCTGCAGCAAGGCAGACTCGGTGCTCGTCTACTGCTTCAACCACGCCTCGGAAGTGTGGTGGAAAGGCATCGAGACCAAGCTCTCGCGCTTGGACAAGCTGCAGGTGTGGCGCATCCCCACCGAGGCATCGCAAGCCCTGGCCGCCATGGCCGAGCGCAGCATGCAACTGCAAGCCACCGTGCAAGAAGGCGCGCTGACCCTGAGCAGCAACCTGGGCAGCGTGCATGTGGAGCCCGTGCGCTGGAAATGACGCCAACGGGAGCAATGCAGCCCCATCGTTCAGATTATTAGCAGAAACACCTGATTGGCGACCTGCCTCAGACGCCTTCTCGTCCCCACCCGTTCGGGCTGAGCCTGTCGAAGCCTTGCACGCACGCGGCAAGCCCTGGCTTCGACGGGCTCAGCCCGAACGGATGGAGTGGTATCTGAGGCAAGTATCTAATCAGGCAGAAACAGGCTCCAGGGCTTGAACCCCTATAGCAAGCAGCTATTAAATTAATAGCAAAAATCACGCACGCGGCATGAGCGCGCCACACTGCCAGCACTGCTCAAAGCCGCCCTCCACCGTCTCCCCGCAACGGCAGACCCACAGGCGCTGGGGCAGGTTCTGCAGGTCTTGCAGCAACGCCCGGGCGCGGTCGGCGTGTTCGTCGTAGTCCAGCCAAATCTCGGGCAAACATTGGTCGGGCGGCAGGTGCCCGGCGGCGGCCCCCAGGTATTGGCGCTGCACCGAAGCGGTCATGCCCGCTTCGCACAACAAGTCTGCCCACACAGTGGCAATCGCGATGTTGGGGGCTTGGGTCAGGCGCAGCATCGGCCCACCTTAACCGTTGGAGTGTCGCGCGTACAGACCTGCGGACCCGGAGGCCCTCTCAGGGCGAGGGTGCGCGTGCAGGTGCATGCGATGTCTGCCCGGTAGCGCGGCCTTCCGCCGCTCGCTCGGCATAGCGGTTGAAGCGCCAGGCCGAATGCTCCAGCGTGATGCGGCGCCACACCTGGCGCTTCGCGCCGGGCGACATGCCTGGCCAATGCTGCACCTCGTCAAAGGTGCGGCCACAGCCTTTGCACAGGTCGTCCCCCTGGCTGGTAGAGCAAATGGCAATGCAGGGCGTGTCGGGTGTGGTGTCGTACCAGCCCAGCCAGGCCTGTAGCGCTTCGGGTGGCAAACGGTCCTCGTCCACCGCATCTTCGTGCCGGTACACCATCAACGCATACACCTCGGCCAGCGCCTGCACCTGCGGCGCCAGCGCCATGCCCGCGCAGGCGGGTGCACGCTCGCGCCAGTGGTTGATGGCGGTTTCGATGTCGGTGATGTGGATGGCGGTCATGGACGCAAAAGGCAGCTGTGCGGCTGGGCGGCCGGGCCGCTGCGTGCAGCAGGGGCAGGGCAAAACGGGGGCACAAGGACGGGGGCTGGATGATAGCCGCCGCAGGACACCACCGCCGCTGCAAGGTCTCCCCATGAAAAATCCCCGCCACAGCCAAAGCCAGGGCGGGGATGGCAAGGCCGATGCCTTGGTGCGTCAGGGTGGCGTTAGGTCAGGCAGCAGCGACCTTGGAGGTCTTGCGGCTTTGCAGGTACTTGCCCGTGGCCACCACCAGCACCGCACCCAGCGCAGCGGCTGCGTAGAAGCCCAGCGAGTGGTGGGGCACGATGGGCTCCAGCATCTTGTCGGAGACGATGGTTTCACCGCCCACCCAGCCAATCAGGGCCGCCCCGAGGGTCACGATGACAGGGTAACGCGTCATCACCTTGATCATCAGCGTGCTGCCAAAAATCACGATAGGAATGGCGATGGCCAAGCCCAGCACCAGCAGAGCCATATCGCCGTTGGCCGCTGCGGCCACGCCAATCACGTTGTCCAGGCTCATCACCAGGTCGGCCACCAGGATCGTGCGAATGGCGGCCATCAAACCGCTTTGCTTGTTCTCACCTTCGTCTTCTTCGTCATCGCCGTCATTGAGCAATTGCACGCCAATCCATAGCAGCAAGATGCCGCCCACCAGTTGCAGCCAAGGCAGCGCCATGAGCTTGACGGCCACAATGGTCAACACCACCCGCAGCAGCACCGCCGCCGCAGTGCCCCAGAAGATGGCCAGCTTTTGCTGGCGGGGCTCCAGGCTGCGGGCCGCCAGGGCGATCACCACGGCGTTGTCGCCAGAGAGGATGATGTTGATCCAGATGATCTGGGCCAGCCCGATCCAGAATGCTTGGCTCGAAAGTAATTCCATTGATGTCTCCGTCCTGGGGTAGGGGCAGCCTTCGCTAGGGAAACCACCCATGTTTTGAGGGATGCGCAATTCGCAACCGTGGGCGAGGAGTTTAGTCAAGCAAACCCCTTCACCCTATGCGTAATTGTTCGTACAGCACACCCCCTCGCTTTTCTGGCGATTCCCGCTCGCTGCGAGTGGTTTTTTAGAAAAAACCTACGGCGTGATGGAAATTCTTACAATCCCCCTCACTCCAAAGGGGAGTAGCTCCCAACGCCTGCCAAACCTGTACCGATCAGGTTTGCAGCAAAGTCAACGGGTCGTCAGTACGGTGGCGCCCACAAGCCACCCGGCCCGTTGTGCACACCCATCCAGTGTGCCGAGCAAGACCTTTGATGGCCCCGTCGCGGGGTGATCAAGGTCGTCCTTCGCCCAAGCGGTTCGTTTGCTGGCAGGCTCCCTGATTTCCTCGAAGCTGGCCAGAGCACTCTGACGGACAGATCCGGCGCCGCAATGGCGACGGAAAACTCCTTTTGACCTAGAACACCGAGGAATTTATGGACTTTTTGGCTTCGCCCGAATTTTGGCTTGCACTGGGCCAGATCATCATCATCGACATCTTGCTCGGCGGCGACAACGCCGTCGTGATTGCCCTGGCCTGCCGCAAGCTGCCACCTGCCCAGCGCACCAAGGGCATCATCTGGGGCACAGCGGGCGCCATCATCTTGCGCGTCATCCTGATCGCCTTCGCCATGACGCTGCTGGCACTGCCTTTCCTCAAGTTCGTCGGCGCACTGCTGCTGGTGTGGATTGGCGTGAAGCTGCTGGCCCCGGACGAAGACGGCCACGGCGACGTGCAAGGCAGCGACAAGCTGCTGGCCGCCATCAAGACCATCATCGTGGCCGACCTGGTGATGAGCGTGGACAACGTGATCGCCATTGCCGGCGCTGCGCAAAATGCGGGCGAGCACTCCTTCCTGCTGGTGGTGCTGGGCCTGCTGATTTCCATCCCGATCATCGTCTGGGGCAGCCAGTTGGTCATCAAGCTGATGGAGCGCTTCCCCCTCATCATCACGCTGGGCGGCATGCTGCTGGGTTGGATTGCGGGCGGCATGCTGGTCACCGACCCTGTCTTCGCCAACCTCGACAAGTGGCAGTGGATGCTCAAGCTGCCGCAGTCTGACGTCGTGAAGTACGGCGCCAGCGTGGCCGGTGCCCTGATCGTGCTGGCGGTAGGCAAGTTCATCGTGTCGCGTCGCACTCCGGGCAGCGACGCAGCCCACGGCTGATACGCACAGGCACAAGGCGTCTGCACTTCGCCTTGAAACGAACCGCCAGGCGGGTGCAACACCACGCCCCGCCTGGACCGCTTCCAGGGCAGAGTGGCCCAGCACACTCTGCCCTTTACTTGAAACTCTCAACCCAGGCAGTGATCGACATGGACAAAATCATTGTGTACGTGGACGACGCTGACCATGCGCAGCAACTGTTGGCCCCGCTGGTGGCCCGCACCCCTGCGCCCCACCAGCACTGGGTACTGGTGGCCTGCGCGCCCCGCATGACACACCGCGTGAGCAAGTGGGTCAGCCACAGCGCCCGCGAGAGTTGGCGCACCAAATGGGCCGACAAGCTGTTTGCGCAAATCACCACCACCGTGGGCCTGTCGCCAGCACAAGTCACCACGGTGTTGGCCAAAGGCCCTTTGGCCGAACTGACCGAACAACTGCAAGCCGATTTGCAAGCCAACGGAAGCCGCACAGCACCAGTGATGGATGCGCGCAAGCCCAGAAGCACCGAGGCTGCGCCGCAGCCCCTGACGCCCCGGGCCGCCACCGAGCTGGCACCCAGTCCAGCCCCCAGGCCCAGCCACTGGCCCCGCGTGCTGGGCAGTGTGCTCACCGGCTGCGGCACCTTGTGGGCTCTGGCGCTCGACTGAGCGCGGCCTCGCCCCAATAACGCCCCCCCAAGCAGACGCCCATCGCCTTCATCGCAGGGCGCTATGCCAGCCTCCACCAGCCCCCTGCGGTGCTATTCTGGCGCCATGAAAATCCTTCTGAAATGGCTGCTCAGCGCCGCAGCGCTGCTGTGTGTGGCCTACATTTACAGCGGCGTGCAGGTGCAGAGCTTTGGCTCGGCGCTGATTGCAGCCTTTGTCATTGGCCTGTTCAACGCCGTGCTGCGACCGGTGCTGGTCCTCCTGACGCTGCCGGTCACCGTAGTCACCGTCGGCTTGTTCCTGTTTGTCATCAACGCGCTGATGTTCTGGGCCGCCGCCGGGGTGCTCGACGGCTTCCACGTCAACGGCTTCGGCGCAGCGCTGCTGGGGTCGCTGATTTACTCAGCACTCGGGCTGGTGATCGAATCAGCGCTCGGCGGCCTGTTCACGAAGCAGTAACTGCACTGCCCGCAGGCGGGTGTCGATGATCGACGCCTCGAAGTGGTCGTCGGCCAAGGTGCTGCGCCGCGCCAGGTCCTGACCCGCCCTGAAGCGATCCACAGCCGCCGCATAGTCGTAGCGCGACACTTGCGCCTCGGCCTCGGCCCGCACGGCGCGCAAAGGCTGGTTCTGCGCACTCCACACCCCTGCCAAGGCCTGCCAGGCCCCCGCATCGCGGGGGTGGGTGGCCAGCCAGGTTTGCAACGGGCTGGTGACCTCCTGCAAACCTGGCTGGCCCGTGCGCAAGACGATCTGTGTGCGCAGCAAGATTTCGGGGCGGCGGGTATCCCCCGCAGGCATGGCGGCAAGGGCGGCTGGGGCGTTGCCAGCGGCCAGTTCCAACTCGGCCACCAACAACTGCGCCACGCGGGCCGCCGCCACATCGCCCTTGACCAATTGCTGCAGTTGCCCGGCCGACCGACGGGCAGCCGCCACATCGCGCAACTGGCTGCTGCCCAGCGCTGCGGCATACAAGACACCCGCTTTGCGCGCCAGGGGCAGGGCCGCAAAGCCCGTACCCTGCGGCTCAGCAATCCACTGGCGCAGCACATCCACCCCAGGGTTGGACAGCACCCGCGCCCGCGCTGACACCATGGCATGCTCCGCCACCAACACCGGGGCGCTGCTGGCCGCCAGCCCGCCTGAAGGCAAGCGCGACTGCATATCGGCCATGCGCTGCGTTGTGAGCGGGTGACTGCGCAAATAGGGCCAGCTGCCGTTGTCGTTGATGCGGTTGGCCTGCTGCAGTTTCTCAAACATGCCCACAAAGCCCTCGGGCGCAAAACCAGCGGGCTCCATCAGGCCCATGCCCACCCGATCGGCCTCGCGCTCCATGTCGCGCGAAAAATTCAATTGGTTCTGCATCGCCACGGCCTGACCGCCCACCACCAGGGCCTGCGTGGCGCCGGGGTTCTTGCTGGCCGCCAAGGCACCCAGCACCATCGCCCCGAGCAACAGCGGCGCTTGTCGGCTTTGCTGCGTCAGCAGCCGCGAGATGTGTCGCTGCGTCACATGGCTCAACTCGTGCGCCAGCACCGAGGCCAACTCATCGCGCGTGCCCACCACGCCGATCAACCCCAGATGCAACCCCAGGTAGCCCCCAGGCAACGCAAACGCGTTCACCGTGCGGTCCCGCCCCAGCAGCACTTCCCAGGCAAAGCGCTCGTCCAGCTCGGCAGACAACTCCCCGCGCGAACGCGCCGCAGCAATCAACGGCTGCCAAATGCCCTGCACATACTCGGCAATCACCGGGTCATCGATGTAATCCGGATCACGGTACAGCTCGCGGATGATGCGGTCGCCCAGGCGCCGCTCCTCGCTGCTGGTCAAGTCGCTGCCATCCCCCAGCGTGGGCAGCCCAGCCTGGGCCTGCGCCACCGCCGGAGCAAATGCGCTTGTCGCTATCAAAAGAGAAGCTGTCAGCGCTTGACACACCTGCGCTAGCGGCTTTTTTTTACCCAATATCAACACTTGTGGTCTCCCTGGCGCCGTCCATCGGCCACAACGCTCACTTCGCGATGCATGACCGTATGATGCCCCGACAACCCAATTGTTTCGCACACGTTTGCAACCCAACGTGCTTGCCCAGGCCAAGACCATGACCTCCAAAACACCAAACTCCCCCGAAACAGCCAGCGCATCCCCGCTCACCCACTTCGACGCCCAAGGCCAGGCACACATGGTCGACGTAGGTGCCAAGGCCGCCACCCACCGCATCGCAGTAGCTACCGGCCGTATCGAAATGCAGCCGGAAACCTTGGCACTGATTGAATCGGGCACTGCCAAAAAAGGGGATGTTCTGGGCATCGCCCGCATCGCCGGCATCATGGCCGCGAAAAAGACGAGCGACCTGATTCCGCTGTGCCACCCCTTGGCACTGACACGGGTTGCTATTGAATTTGAAGCAGCCAGCACACGTATACCGGACGCTACGGGCATATTTTGCTCAGCTACGGTGGAGACAGTGGGGCAAACCGGGGTGGAAATGGAAGCGCTGACCGCCGTCCAGATCGCCTTGCTGACGATTTATGACATGTGCAAGGCGGTGGATAGGGGGATGCTGATTATGGGGGTGGGGGTGAGGGAAAAGCGGGGAGGAAAGTCGGGAACCTATCGTTTGGCGTAGCTGTCGCATCCCGGCCGATCGTATGGCCGCTTGTGAAACAGATCCGGCCTCTCCTGGTACCACTGCTTCATGGCCTGCATCGGCGTCTTGCTGCCCAGTGCTGACTGCGGCAACTGGTGGTTGTACAAAGCCACATAGCGCTGCAAGGTTTGCTCCATATCTTCACGGCTGTTGAACCGGTGGGTCTTCAGAACGTCCGCAATGCGGCCATTGAACCGCTCCACCATGCCATTGGTTCTGGGTGTCCTGGGCCTGGTCAGCCGGTGCTCTATACCCAGCTCCTAGCACAGCTGGTCGAACTCATGGTTGCCGCTGGGTTCGCGTTCCTTGCTGGCCAACAGGCGGATCGCGCCCTCCTTGCCGTTGTCGGTCAGCAGCTTGTTGATCTTGATCGGACAGACCTGTGCAGTGCCTTCAGGAAGGCCTGTGCACTGGCAGCCGTCTTGTTGGCCTTGAACTGCACAAACACCCACCGCGTGGCCCTGTCGATGGCCACGAACAGATAGCGTCGGCTGCTCTCGTCTTGCATCTGGGGCAGGTACTTCACGTCCATGTGCAGATAGCCTGGCTCGTAGCTCTTGAAGGCCTTGTAGGCCACCGCAGGCTCCTGGGGTTTGAGAGCGTTGAGGTTGCCCGCTCCATGGCGGCGCAGACACCTGTCCAGGCCCGAGCGTGAGACATGGGGGCAAATGAACTCGCGCGTGACCGCCAGCAGGTCATCCAGGGGCAACAGCAAGGTACGCCGCAGGTGCACCACCGCGGTCTCTTGCGCAGGCGTGAGCACGGTCTGCAGACGATGGGCCGTGTGCGAGCGGTCCCCGCGCTTCTTCCACTTGTAAACCGTCTGCTCGGTGATGCCAAAGCGCTGGGCCAGGACACGGGCTGTCTCGTTGCTGGCCGCGATCTCGGCGCGCACGGCAGGCGTGGTGCGGGCGTTCTTGTACAGGGCAATCAACATGGCTTCACTCCCCGGGTGGATTGCAAGGACTCTACCAACTCTTGCAGAACGGCTCGGGCTATTAAAAGTGGATAGCGTTCATGATCTATGCAATTGTCCGGGATCCGACACCAGTCTATTTCGTCAAAAAACCGTCAATTGGCGCATAAGCTCTAGGCCGGCCCGTTGCCTTATCAACTAAAACAATCCACTCCATTGATTTCGAACTAGTCAATGGGAGCCAAGCCAAATCTTGAACAGGTAATCCCGAATTTTTTATTGCTTTATCCAACAGTTCCTTCTGTGCCGCACGCGCCTCAAACAAAACATCCAAAGGCCTAGCGCGCCTCAGAAGCTCGGGAACTCCCAGATCGTAGTCTTGCCACCAACCAGGGCGCAGGGATGGTTCAACACCCGCAATGGAAAGATCTACACTCTCAACAAGTTCACTGCTGTTGCGCGCACTCCGCAAACTTATTAAAGTGGGCCCAAACCAAGGCAACTTGCTCATGGTTTCAGGGGCATGAACTAGTCCCGCGGTATCGATCTCAGCAGCAGTTACAACACGCAGGCGATCCACCTCAAAAACCAAATGCACAGGCCTCGCTGTCGCGACGGTATGTATACCATAAGCCAAAGCAATACCCTGAACCAAAGCAACCAAAGATAAATCGAAAAATAATTCTCTTTTTATTTTTTCAGGATTAAAAATAATAAATGTAAGAAGTGGACCACAAATAACATCAACACCAACCACAAGCCAGAATAATTCCAACCCACCGACAATTTTATACAAAGGCCAAGGATACCAAACACCAAATACCAGCGCAGCCGTACATATTGTCAAAAACACCGAAAGAAGAAAATGATAAAAACATGCGCGCAACGCAAAATGTACGCGACGTAAATTAAACATCTATCCACCCAAAATCTCTTAAATTATCAAAAACCATTTTGCAAAACTAAGGGCTATATCGACAGTTGACCGGAACATACCGGTACGAGATGGTAGAAGCTATACCGCAGCCCCATACGATAGGTGCACTCATTGACAGCGGAGCGGACGGAATTGCAGAATTAGAAACAGTACCACTGCCAGGAGTGAGAACCACGGGCGAGCCTAGGAGTGCACCCAGCTCTCCAGTGTAGTTTATTGTAATGCGCGCTTCGCCCAAGGCAGGAGCTTGAACATTTGCAATACCGCCTATTGCGATTGATGCAACTTTTGCCCCAGCCGTATATTGATATGAATATGAACCAGATAATGGCGCACCCGTACCAGGGTAATTTAATATCCCGCCCTCTGGAGTAGACGAGAAATTTTCCGCCACCGCCGCCTTTGCAGCAGCCGCAAGAACCAAGCCCTCTGTAACCTGCGCGCGAACAACATAACCCCGATAGGTCGGTAAAGCCACAGCAGCCAAAATACCCAAAATGGCAACTACAACCATTAACTCAATCAGAGTAAAACCATTTTTTACAAATTTTCTCATGAAGCACCAAAATTAGATTTGATTATTACACTTCTATATTAAAAATTCGCAATTTAAAATCCAACTACACCACCAAAAAGAAAGGCCGCACAAGGCGGCCTAACAAAAGCGTTCACACTTATGGGGCAACTACAAAACGGCAGTTTGCAGGAACATACTTAAATGATGCGGTTGAAGCGATACCACAACCCCAAACCACTGGAGCGCCAGCAGCCAGCGGGCCTGAGGGAGACGCGGCGTTGGTTACTGTCCCGCTTCCTGGAGTCAGAACCAAGGGATTACCGAGCGTAGTGCCCAAGCTACCGGCGTACGTGATAGTGATACGGCCAGAGTTAGGAGCAACAGGAGTAGCAATGGTAGTTGCAGCGATTGCAACAGTTGCCACATTGGTGCCAGCTGTGTATTCATAGCCGTAGGTGGTATTTCCTGCAGCCGGGGCCACAATCGCACCAGCACCTGCATACGCTTCAATGGTGCCTTGTGTTGTGTTTGCAAAGGTTTCTGCAACGGCCGTCTTGGCAGCCGAAGCCAAACTCAAACCTTCGGAAACCTTGGCACGCACAGTGTAATCTTGGTAAGCAGGCAGAGCCACAGCAGCCAGAATACCGATGATGGCCACCACGATCATCAGTTCGATCAGGGTAAAACCTTTTTGCAGCGAACGCTTCATAAATCTCTCCTCGGGGTAAATTGCAAGTGAAAACCTGTCGATTGTTCTTCAGGCTGGTTCTCTAAAAGCAGATAGCGTGCCAGCTTGCGAAATACGGTAGAAGCACACTTTCCTAAGCGCCAGAGGGCCGACTTCTCCACAAACGGCATCGGGTCACCGCATGGCCTGCGTCACATTGACATTTTTGTTCCGCCACGAATGTCACGGAACACATAGCTAGTTACACATCAAAGACCTGTCCAGCCTGCAGCCAGCGGATATCTGCAGTGGCGCTCAGTCCCATCTGGTCTATCTCTTGAAGAATGAGGCTGGTTTCTGATGGCTTGGTGTGGGTAATGTAGATGGGGTAGCTCGTGTCCCCAGCCCTGTGGGCCAGTTCAGCAGCCAAAGTTTGGGGCGACAAGTGCAAGCTGCGGCGTGCCAGTTCACTCTCCCGGTTGCTGAAGGCGGTTTCAATGACCAGCATGCCCACAGGCCGTGGCGGCTGTAGTTGGGTCAGTTGCTCAAGCTGATCCCAAAAGGCTGGATTGCGCTCGGTGTCGCCGCTGAAAGCCCACCAACCTCTTTCACCACGCACGGCATAGCCCACTGCAGGCACCGTATGGACGGCCGGCAGCACTTGTACCCAAGTACCGTCCACATGGACCGCGCGCCCCTCGACCAAGGGGCGGTATCGCAGAAACGGGTTCTGCACTGACGGAATGCGGCTGAAGTCTGGCCAGATGGTGTTGTTAAAGACGTGCGTCTGCAGTGCAGCAATGGTGGCGGGCAGGGCATGGACCAAGACGGGTTGGCTGCGCAAGGAAGACACAGCGTCCAGCATGAGTGGCAATGCCGCCACATGGTCCAGGTGGGAGTGGGTCAGAAAGACATGGTCGATCTGGGCCATCTCGTCCAGCGTCAAATCCCCCACCCCAGTACCTGCGTCGATAAGGATGTTGTGATTGATGAGAAAAGAGGTGGTCCGGCAATCACGGGCGATGGCGCCTGAGCAACCCAGGACACGGACTTTCACAGGAACACGCCCCCGAAACGGCAGCGAGGCGGAACACCAGCATGGCCATCAGCTCCAAGGTCTTGGCGCAAGAAGAGTGGGCAAGAAGGGCGGGTCATTTGGTGTCAAAGTTAGTGGCACCATCCCAGTTCGGCTGGTGAGGCAGTGTTGCCAGCATTTGCAGGCGCTCTGCGTACAAGGCATACAAGGTGGATTGGGGGTCGCTGCGCAGCAGCATTTGCAAAGCGGCCATGCATTTTGCCCAGTCTTGAGCGCGGTAGTCTGTGAGAAATTGCCGCCAGACGGCGAGCCACTCCGTTTGTCCAGGAGTGGCCAGCGCATGCTCGGCCACCGGCGTATAGATCGCGACGGCCTGGGCTTTGCCTTTGACGCGCACGCGGTCCAGCTCTTGCCACAAAAATCCGGGGGCCTGGGCCTGGGTAAATTCGCTGGCGATGACCGCAACCCCGTAGGTTTTAGAGAGCCCTTCCAGGCGGGAGCCCAGGTTCACTGCATCGCCAATGACGGTGTAGCTGAGTCGAATGTCGGACCCCATATCACCTACACACATGGTGCCGGTGTTCAAACCAATGCCAACCCCGACCTCGGGCAGGCCTTGAGCGCGGTGCTCTTGGTTGAGCTGCTGCATGGCCTGCGCCATACCCATCGCGGCACGCACTGCGCACGCAGCATGATCTTGCGTCGGCACGGGGGCCCCCCAAAAGGCCATGACGCAATCACCCATGTACTTATCAATAGTGCCGCGCTGGCTTTGGATGACACGGGTGAGGCGGGTGAACACGCCATTGAGCAACGCCTGCAATTGCAAAGGCGGCATGCATTCAGACAGGGCGGTAAAACCGCGCATGTCGCAAAACATGACCGTCAGCTCGCGATTAGCTGCCTGCATGCCGTAATGCTCGGGGTGTTTGAGCATTTCATCGACCAGCTCGGGGGGTACGTAGGAGCGAAACCTGGAGGCCAAGGCTCGCTTTGCACGGCTTTCAAAAAAGTAGCCGTGGGCCATGTTCACCACCGATGCACAGAGGGCCATAGCCACCGCAGCGGCCAAAGGCATTGCCAACCCATGGGCACGGTACAGCCACAGGTTGAGACCCACCAGTGCAGTGATCACGGCCAAGCTGAGCACCAAACCCGCCCCTGCAGGCAACAGTGACAGTCCCAAGGCCAGCACCAGCCCAGCACACACCAGCTGGAGCACATCAAAGCCACGGGCATAGTCTGGTATCGCTATGGCATTGCCATCCATCAAAGCGGACAACATGTTGGCATGGGCCTCTACGCCTGGGTAGACCAAGCCGACTGGCGTAATGCGAACATCCTGCAGACCCGGAGCCGAGGTACCCACCAAGACCACCTTGTCAGCCAAAGCACCCTCTGCAAGGCGGCCTTCGATCACATCGCTGGCTGCAATGTATTGGTATGAACCGCCATCTGGCCCGCCGGGCCCGCGAAAGGGGATCAGCATCGAGAGTCGATCGTCCACCGGCAAGGCCATGCGGCGTGCGCCCTCCACCAGCACCACGCTCTCCAGCGTCTCATGGGTGCCCAGCGATGGCGTGGCTGGAAAGCCGGGCTCCACGCCTGGCATGCCCATCATGGAGCGGAACATCCCCAGGGCCAGAGATTCGTAATACTGCCCCTGGTACTCGGCCAGCAGTGGCAGACTGCGGATCACACCATCCGAGTCACTGATGGTGTTGAAGAACCCCGCCACCGGGGCCGCCTGGCCCAACGCATCCAGGTTGGCGCCAAATCCATTCCAAATCGTAGCGGCCAAAGGCCGTCCGCGCAATTGGGCAGGCGTGACGACCGGGGAAGGCAGCGCACCCAGCGTGTGTCCCTTTCGATCACTGGTGAAGTAGTAGCCCAGGACGGCCGCTTGCCCCTGCAGGCTGCGCGCGAACAGGGCATCGTGATCTAGCGAAGGCGTTAACCTGGCCACCTGCTCAGCAAAGCCCGGAGCTTTTGCCAGCGCGCCACGCTCCAGGGCTTGCAGCGCGGCAAGTCCCGAGCTGTTGTCGCGCTCAGCAAAGATGACATCAAAACCGAGCACGGCCACACGCTGGCGCGCAAACAACTCTTGCGTCAGGACGGCGAGCTTGTCCCGTCCCCAGGGCCAGCGGCCAATGCGCTCAATGCTTTTTTCGTCAATATCAACAATGACGATGCGCTCGTCCAATGTCCTGGGCATGCTCAGGCGCAGGCGGGCGTCGTAAAAAATCTGGTCCAGCCGGTCGAGCAACGGCAGGGACAATTTGCCGGATACGTGCAAAAGTGCAAACACCAGCGGAACCAGCGTGAGCAAGATGCGGCGCCAACGGCGAAAAAGCAGGAGGCTCCGCATGGACTTAGAACCCGCTCAGCAGGTGGGCAAGGCCATTGCCACTGCAGCAAGGCCCGCCAAAACTGCCATCAGGATTGCTCGAACTGCATCTCTGTGCCGGCCAACTCCAGCTTGTCACCACTCTTGAGAGGAACAGGGCTGGTACCAATCGCCACGCCGTTGAGCGTGGGCATGTCGGGGCCTTCCACATGGGCCAGCACAAAGCCCTGGATGCGTTTGGTAATTGAGGCTACGGCCACACCCGGCTTGCCGATGGTTGTTACCACTTTTTGCAAAGACACCTCGCGGCCCGCAGCGGCGCCAGATAGCACGCGAATGACCGCATGCAGGGGAGGGGCAGGCTGCGGCGCAGCCACTCCACCGGGGCGCGCGGCAGCATTCAGGGCAGGCAGCATGCCGGGCTTGAAGACCATGGTCTTTTCAAAGTTCTCCGCTTCGGCGTCCTGGAGGAAGCGGATCTTGTACTTGCCCACTTCGACCGTGTCGCCGTTGCGCAACTCCTGGCGTTTCACAGCTTTGGCATTGACATACGTGCCATTGGTGCTTCCCAGGTCTTCAATCTCAACCCCGTTAGGGGCCATATGGATCGCTGAGTGCTCACCGCTCACCGCCAGATTGTCGATAACGATATCGTTATAGGGACGACGGCCGAGCGTCGTACGCTCTTTGGTGAGTTGTACTTCTTTGATAACAACGCCGTCGATTGAAACGATCATTCTGGGCATGATGATCTACTCCTGATTTGATGATTTGTTTTGTTGCCACCCGTCATGCGGCACCTAGGAGACGGGACATGAGGCTGCGTTTCTTCCCTCCCGCCGCAGCCTGCACAAGCAATACGCTAACGTTATCACGCCCACCGTGTGCATTGGCTGTATCAATTAGCAACGCCGCTTTTTCTTCCAGAGGTGCGGGGGTGCGCATCAGTTGCGCAAGATCGTCATCGTTAACCATGTCCGTCAAGCCATCTGAGCACATCACGAAAAGATCGCTGGGTGCCACCTGAAACTCGTTCACTTCCATCTGCACATTGGGCTCAACCCCCAGCGCACGGGTGACCAGATTGCGGCTGGAAGAGGCGGCTGCCTGTTCCCGCGTCAATATGCCTGCATCCACCTGTTCCTGCAACCACGAATGGTCGCGCGTGATTTGCTGCAACACCCCGGCGCGCAGGCGGTAGCACCGGGAGTCCCCGATATGACCCAAAATCAAGCGATCGCCCTGGAACACACCCACGACCAGCGTGGTGCCCATGCCGGCATACTGAGGATTGGACAGCGACGCGCCCAAAATGGCGTGGTTGGCGTTTTCCACACACAGCTCCAATGCCCGGCGCAAGTCCGTGGAAGACGGCTCTGGCCCTGCCTGCGCCAGCCAGCGGTTCATTTCTGTGCGGATGAAAGTGATGGCCATACCGCTGGCCACTTCGCCCGCGTTGTATCCGCCCATGCCGTCCGCAAGGATGGCCACCTGGGTATCCCGGTCAACGGTCACTGCGTCTTCATTGTTGGCGCGCACGCGCCCACGGTCGGTTTGGGCGAAAAATTCGTAGGTCATGGATTTTGGGCTGCACGTCATCCCGCAGAGGCCACCACAGACCTTTGTTCCGGCGCCCGCTCTGTCGGGTACTCCAGCACTGTTTTCTCCAGATCCACCATGTGTTGCCCTGTCGGGGTGCGGCCCGAATCATAGACCACTGCTGACGCTTGAGATCCAGGAACCTCCGTCACAACAGTGCCCATCACATAAGCCAAGTCTTGAGCCAGCTGCTGCCCCGTCTGATACCGCTCGGTGGGCAGCTTGCGCAGGGCCTTGGCGATCAGCCGCGCCACGGCCTCTGGCAAATCGGTACGAAGGGTGCGGATATCTGGAGGGTCCACATGGACGATCTTGCGCATCAGCTCCGGCATGGAGTCGGCACGCAGGGGCAAAGAGCCCGTCAACAGCTGGAACAACGTGACGCCCAGGGCATACAGGTCTGCACGCCCATCGACCTTGGCGCCGGACAATTGCTCAGGCGACATGAAACTGGGCGTGCCGAGCACAATGCCCGTGCGGGTCTTGCTCGCATCGGTGATGCGTGCCACCCCAAAATCCATGACCTTGACCGTATCCGTCGCGGCGTCCCACATGATGTTGGCAGGTTTGACATCGCGGTGCACCACGTTGTGCGCATGCGCGTAGTCCAGCGACTGCGCCACGCGGCGGGCAATGGACAAAACCTGGGCCACGGGCAACAGGTAGGCCGGTTGCGTGAATGCACTCAGATCGGTCCCCGCAACAAACTCCATGGCGATGTAGGCCAGGCCTTGCTCTTCACCGCTGCCGTAGATGGCGACGATATGGGGATGCTGCAGCCGACTGGCGGCCTCAGCCTCTTTGAAAAAACGCTCACGCGCGTCCACCAGTGCCGCCCCGTCAAACTCCTGCTGCAATGCCAGCGTCTTGATGGCCACAATCTGCCCAGAGCGCAGATCACGGCCCTGGTAGACCACCCCCATGGCGCCCTTGCCCAGCTCATGCCTGAGGTCGTAGTGCGCGAGCGGCCCCGGCACTTTGTGGCGCGGAAAGGTCTCTTGCACCGACGCGGGCAATGACGAAGCGCCCGTCACCGAAATGCCACTGGCCACCGAGTCCGCAGCCATGCCCGCCTGCGCCAGCAGGTGCGCTTTGGCCCGGCGGTAGCATGCACGGGCGTCCTTGTATTCCATGTCCCGGCGCAGCAGGTGCTTGAAGACTTTTTTGGCATGCGCATAGTCCTTCTTGCGCTCAAAGTCCTTGCCCAGGTGGTACAGGTTGTCTTTCAAAGCATCGCTGGTGGGCAGCGGACGAAACCGCGCAAACGCTTCCAACAAATCCCCACGCCCATGCAACGCCAGCCCCATCATTCGCTCGGCATCCGCGGACTCTTGCGGAGAAGCGGCAGAAGCACGCTGGGGCACCCTTGCCAACATAGCGCACAGAAGCCCTCCTAACAACGCCACCCCAGCGGCAGGGAGCAGCGGCACCACATGCAAGGTCTGCTGAAGCAGCAGCCACTGTGCAGCGCACAGCAGCAGGGCTGCACCCGCCCCCCAAACCACGGCCTTGCCCGCCCGAGGCATGACCACTACCAGTAAAGCCATGACCAGCGCTGCAGCCCAGCCCACTGGCTGCCCCCAACCCGGCTTGGTCACTGCGCGCGCCAAACGCAGCCCCACAAAAGACTGCGCCACCACATCCGACACAGACAGCGTGGTCCCTCCGGGCGCAGGCCAGGAAACAGCCTGTGGCCCAGCCGTCACGCCCACCACCACCGTCTTGTCACGCAGCGCTGAAACGGGCACCTTCTGGGCCAACACATCTGCAGCTGCCCAACGCGGCACCGAGGCACCAAACACCGGGCGCAAGGCTGCGGAAGCATCCACCCCCACCGACAAGCCCCCCCACAGCAAACTCTGGGCCTGGGCATTCCAACGCACATCGGCAGGGCTCAGGTACAGCGCGCGCAGCACCGCCAGCATGGCCAACGAAGGAACCCCAGCCTTGTCATGGCTGAGCAGCAGCGGAACACGGCGAAGCACCCCGTCGCTGTCCGCAGCCCATTGCAGATGACCCACACCAGCCGCACCTGCCGCCAAACCCGCCAGCTGCACGGGCACAGCATCTGGGCCCAGACCTGCGAGCTCAGGCACGACACTGCGGTAAAAAGAAGGTGGCAATGGCGCGGGCGCGCCAGTGGAGGCAAAGCCAGCGGGCCACAGCACATTGCCCGCCAACGCCACACTGCGCACCAAGGCTTCTTGGGCACCCGGCGCAGCGGTTGCAGCCAAAGGGGCGGTGTAGACGATGGTTTTAGCGCCCCCCAAGGCCAATCGGTCGATCAAGGCCGCATGCGCCTCATCAGTCCAGCCGCCTCGCACAGCGGTCAGGCTGCGCGCATCAATATCGACCAGAACCACATCGGCGGGGGCCACTACCTTGGTCTGGGCCAAGGCAGAGTCGTACACCACCCGCTGCAACGCCGACAGTGCGCCCACCAGCCACAAAGCGCCCACCAGTACGAGAGCGATCGCCGCACAGATCCACCCGTCCAATCGCCCTGTCTTTGGCTTGCGCTCCGATGTGTGTCTGGCCACTTGCAATCAATGTGTAAATCTGTGAATGATTGTAAAAAAGCAAATTTCACGCCCGCCCAAACCGGGCTTCCAAACCCTGCCGAAACGGGCTTATCGCACGTATTCGGCAGCCGAAGAAGGCGGCGTTGCCGCTCTTTGTCGGACACACCACGGCCAGCGACAAAATTGTCAACATCACCCCATCTCTGCGCTCCACAGAAAGACCGCGCAGGAATCGCCAAAGCAAAAAAAAGCACCCGCCACCAATCGGTAGCGGGTGCTTTCAGCACCTGTGCATGGCCGCCAGAGGCAGCCCTCGCTGGGCTCTGATTACTTCAGTTGGGCCTTGAGCAGCTTGCCCAATTCCGAAGGATTGCGGGTGATGATGAAACCCGATTCTTCCATGATGGCGAGCTTGGCATCAGCCGTGTCAGCGCCGCCAGAGATCAGCGCGCCAGCGTGGCCCATGCGCTTGCCGGGAGGGGCAGTCACACCAGCGATGAAGCCCACGATAGGCTTCTTCATGTTGGCCTTGCACCACTGGGCGGCTTCGGCTTCGTCTGGACCGCCAATTTCGCCGATCATGATGACAGCGTCGGTGTCTGGATCGTCGTTGAAAGCCTTCATCACGTCGATGTGCTTCAGACCATTGATGGGGTCGCCACCAATGCCCACAGCGCTCGACTGGCCCAGACCCACTTCGGTCAGCATGGCCACGGCTTCATAAGTCAGCGTACCCGAACGGGACACCACGCCGATACGGCCCTTGCGGTGGATGTGACCGGGCATGATGCCGATCTTGATTTCGTCAGGCGTGATCAGGCCAGGGCAGTTGGGGCCCAGCAGCAAGGTCTTCTTGCCACCAGCGGCTTCCTTGGCCTTCATCTTGTTGCGCACTTCCAGCATGTCGCGCACTGGGATGCCTTCAGTGATACAGATGGCCATGTCCAGGTCGGCTTCCACAGCTTCCCAGATCGCGGCAGCAGCGCCTGCGGGCGGCACGTAGATCACCGACACGGTGGCACCGGTCTGGTGAGCGGCTTCCTTGACGGAGGCGTAGATTGGGATGTTGAAGATCGACTCGCCAGCCTTCTTGGGGTTCACGCCGGCCACGAAGGCGTTCTTGCCATTCGCGTATTCCTGGCACTTTTCAGTGTGGAACTGGCCAGTCTTGCCCGTGATGCCCTGGGTGATGACCTTGGTGTCTTTGTTGATGTAGATCGACATGTGTGTTCTCCGGGCTTACTTGACGGCAGCAACGATCTTGGTCGCAGCTTCGGCCATGGTGTCTGCGGCAATGATGGGCAGGCCGGACTCGGCCAGCATCTTCTTGCCCAGCTCTTCGTTCGTGCCCTTCATGCGCACGACCAGCGGCACGTTCAGGTTCACGGCCTTGCAGGCGGTGATCACGCCGGTGGCGATGGTGTCGCACTTCATGATGCCGCCGAAGATGTTGACCAGAATGCCTTCGACCTTGGGGTTCTTCAACATGATCTTGAAGGCTTCGGTCACCTTCTCGGGGGTGGCACCGCCGCCCACGTCCAGGAAGTTGGCGGGCTCGCCGCCGAACAGCTTGATGGTGTCCATGGTGGCCATGGCGAGACCTGCGCCGTTCACCAGGCAACCAATGTTGCCGTCCAGGCTGATGTAGGCCAGGTCGAACTTGGAGGCTTCGACTTCGGCCGGGTCTTCTTCGTCCAGGTCGCGAAAGGCCACGATTTCAGGGTGGCGGAACAGCGCGTTGGCGTCGAAGTTGAACTTCGCGTCCAGGGCCATCAGGTTGCCCTTGGAGTCGCAGTTCAGCGGGTTGATTTCCACCAGCGACGCATCGGTTTCCATGTAGCACTTGTAGATCTTGGCGAAGATGTCTACGGCTTGGTCGATGGAAGCGCCGGTCAGGCCGATGGCGGCTGCAACCTTCTTGCTTTGCTCGGTGGTGATGCCGACGATGGGGTCGATCATCTCGGTGATGATCTTCTCGGGAGTGGAGTGGGCCACTTCCTCGATGTCCATGCCGCCTTCGCTCGAAGCGATCAGAGCCACCTTTTGCGTAGCGCGGTCGGTGACCAGGGACACGTACAGTTCGTTCTTGATGTCGGCGCCGTCTTCGATGTACAGGCGACGGACCTTCTGACCTTCGGGGCCGGTCTGGTGGGTCTTGAGCTGCATGCCCAGGATCTCGCCAGAGATGCGCTTGACGTCGTCAATGGTCTTTGCAACCTTGACGCCGCCACCCTTACCACGGCCACCGGCGTGGATCTGGGCCTTGACCACCCACACGGGGCCGCCGAGTTTTTGAGCAGCTTCCACGGCTTCTTGCACCGTGAATGCAGGGATGCCGCGCGGAACGGGCACACCAAAATTGCGCAAGATTTCCTTGCCTTGGTATTCGTGAATCTTCATGAGGTCTCTCTCAGGGAAGGGTGGTAATTACCCGTTTGCCATGAACAGATTGTCTGGCCGCGGGCTTGGGACATGGCAACCCGCGACTGTATCATGCTGCAACGCACCATCCTTGTAGCAAACTTACGTACGCCGCAGGCCTTCCAGGTGCCCCTCTACCCTCTCCGGAGCTGTTCCATGTCCAAAGTCTTTATTGATGGCGAAGCTGGCACCACAGGCCTGCAGATCCGCGAACGCCTGCAAGCCATGCCGCACATCGAGCTGGTGAGCATTGCCCCCGAACTGCGCAAAGACCCAGGCGCCAAGCGCGCTTTGATCGAGACCGTGGACTTGGTGGTGCTGTGCCTGCACGACGATGCCGCCCGCGAAACCGCCGCCATGGTGGACGCCATCGAAGCCGCGGGTGGCCGCCAAATCAAGATCATTGACGCCAGCACCGCCCACCGCACGGCTGCGGGCTGGGTGTATGGCTTTCCGGAGCTGGACGCCTCGCAAACCCAGGCCGTGCGCCAAGCCACCCGCGTCTCCAACCCTGGCTGCTACGCCACAGGCGCCATTGCGCTGCTGCGCCCGCTGGTGGATGCGGGCCTGGTCCCCAAAGATGCTGCGTTGAGCCTGCCATCAGTGTCGGGTTACTCGGGCGGTGGCCGCACCATGATCGAGGCCTACGAAGCAGGCACGGCAGCACCCTACGAGGCCTACGCGCTGGGCCTCACGCACAAGCACATACCGGAGATCCTGCGCTACACCGGGCTCACACGCCGCCCCGTGTTCATTCCGGCCGTGGGCAACTTCCGCCAGGGCATGCTGGTGCAACTGCCTTTGCACCTGGACCTGCTGCCCGGCGCCCCCAAAGCCAGCGATCTGCACGATGCGCTGGCCAGCCACTACGCCCGCACCAACACGCCAGAGCAATGGGTCAGCGTGCTGCCGCCCACCGACGACTTGAAGCTGGCCGCCGACACCCTGGCCGACACCAACAAGCTGGAGCTGCGCGTGTTTGCCAACGAGGAACACCGCCAAGCCATCGTCATTGCGCGCCTGGACAACCTGGGCAAGGGCGCCAGCGGCGCTGCGGTGCAAAACATGCAGTTGATGCTGGGCCTGTAAACCAGCGCGGGCAGGAAAGAACCTGCCCACCGGTCAGGCGCGCCCGCCCAAGGGCAAAGTCACTCGTCGTCTGACGGTACTGAGCCCTGCACTGCGCGCCGCACCACATCGCCTGAAAACCCCCGCGTCAGCAAAAAGCGCATGTGCTTGGCGCGGGTTTGTGGGTCTGTTGCGGGCTCGCTAAACTTGCGGCGCCACACCTCGCGGGCGCGTTCCAGTTCGCTGCCCTGCAACTGGGCCACGGCGCCCTGCACGGCCTCTGCCCCCAGTCCTTTGGATTGCAGCTCTTGCCGGATGCGCGCCGCGCCCAGACGGCCAGCACGCCGATGCAGCACCGACTCCACCACCCGCGCCTCGTTGATGAAGTCTTTGGACTGCAAGTCATCGAGCACCGCGTTCAGATCTTCACCTTCTTGCACATGGGGGCTGAGCTTGCGCAGCAGCTCAGAGCGCGAATGCTCGCGCTGGCTGAGCAGCCGCAGCGCGCGGCCTTTGAGCGATAGCGTCGTGAATCCCATGTGGACGTTTAAATGCTTCTTTTTTGATAGCAGCCAGCGCTAGATTTATAAGCGCTAGCAGCCTTTTTTCTTCAAAACCAGAAACATCCAGCGTGAAACATCACTCGTCAGCAGTGGCCGCAGGAGCCTGCAACGCGCCGGGCAGCAGCGCAATACCCAGACCTTCGCGCACCTTGTTCTCAATCTCGCGGGCCAGGTCGGGGTTTTCGCGCAAAAACTCACGCGCGTTGTCGCGGCCCTGGCCGATTTTTTCGCCGTTGTAGGCGTACCAGGCACCGCTCTTTTCCACGATCTTGGCCGTCACACCCATGTCGATGATCTCGCCTTCGCGGCTGATGCCTTCACCGAACAGGATGTCGAACTCCGCCGTCTTGAAGGGTGGCGACACCTTGTTCTTGACCACCTTGACCTTGGTCTCGTTGCCGATGGCTTCGTCGCCCTTCTTGATGGTGCCGGTGCGGCGGATATCCAGGCGCACCGAAGCGTAGAACTTCAGCGCGTTACCGCCGGTGGTGGTTTCGGGGCTGCCGAACATCACGCCGATCTTCATGCGGATCTGGTTGATGAAGATGACCATGCAGTTGGTCTTCTTGATCGTGGCCGTGAGCTTGCGCAGCGCCTGGCTCATCAGGCGGGCCTGCAGGCCGGGCAGCGCGTCGCCCATTTCGCCTTCGATTTCAGCCTTGGGCGTGAGCGCAGCCACCGAGTCCACCACGATCAGGTCCACAGCGCCGGAACGCACCAGGCTGTCCACAATTTCCAGAGCCTGCTCACCGGTGTCGGGCTGGCTGATCAGCAGGTCAGACAGTTGCACGCCGAGCTTTTGGGCGTACTGCACATCCAGGGCGTGTTCAGCGTCAACGAAGGCGCAAGTGCCGCCCTGCTTTTGCATCTCGGCAATCACTTGCAGGGTCAGCGTGGTCTTGCCCGAGGATTCCGGGCCGTAGATTTCGACCACACGGCCACGGGGCAGGCCGCCCACGCCCAGGGCAATGTCCAGGCCCAGCGAGCCGGTGGAAACCACCTGAATGTCCTCAATCGCCTCGCCTTCACCCAGGCGCATGATCGTGCCCTTGCCAAACTGCTTTTCGATTTGCGCCAGCGCTGCCGCCAGGGCCTTGGCCTTTTCGGCGTTCACGGGAAGGGCGGGGTTGGTACCTTTGACGTCCATGGAAGGGCTCCTGAATAAAACGTTGTGATCTGTCTGGGTCAGTACTTGACACCACTGTTTTTAACAACAGCACTGGCTGCTTGATCAGTAATGTAGATGTGCAAAACAGGCAAGTAAACAGTTTTTTAGTCAGTTTGCCTTACCATCTACCAACCGCTGTGTGGACGCGACGTACCGCTGCCGCGCACCAGGTTTTGAACGCCCCCCGGGACGACTGGAGCCCCCCATGAACAGCACGCCCCACCACCCTGCCCCGTCTGACGATGCCTGGCGCCAGACCCACCTGGGCCGGCTGCTAGGCCACGCCATGCGCCGCTTTGACGCCCGCGTGCTGCAGCTCATGGCCCGCAATGTGGAAGTGCCTCTGGCCCTGTCGAACCTGGCTGCGCGCGACCAAGTGGGCGCGGCGCATATTCACCTGACGCGCCACCTTGCTCTGGGGGGCGACCGGTTGACCGACTTGGCGCAGCGTGCAGGCATGACCAAGCAGTCGATGGCGCAACTGGTGGACCAGTGCGAAGCGTGGGGATTGGTGACCCGCGAGAACGACCCGCACGACGCCCGGGCACGCCAGGTGTGTTTTACGCCCACCGGGCTGGCGTGGCTGCAGGGGTTTCGTGATGCGGTGACGCAGGCGGAGGCGGAGTTTCGCGCCGAGGTGGGCGACGATGTGGCCACGGTGGTGGCCATTGGGCTGGAGGCGTACGCAGGCGGCGGCAACTAGCCCTGCAAGGTCATAAACACAGGTCCGCCAAAACACTGAACCCCAGGCACCACTGTCAACGACAGCCGCGCCTGGGGTTCAGTGAAAAGGCTTTCAGGGGAGCGCGCAGCAGCACCGCGCTGGCGGCCTACCGTGCCCCTGAACGCCTCAACATCAATGGGCTGTGTTGGCGGCAGCTTGGCCGGCAATGCGGCTCACATCGCCACCCAGGCGGCGCACTTCGGCCACAAACTCGGGGCCGCTGCGCAGGCGGCGGTATTCGGCTAGGCGGGCTTCGTAGGCGGGATCGGCATCGGGGGTGCGGTCGCCTGCATTGGCTTGGCCCAGGCCAGCGCGGTTCCACAGGTTCAGGTCGGCTTGCACTTCAGCGCGGCTCAGTGCGGGGCCTTGGGCGACGGGCTCGGCGCCCACCCATTGCTCGGTCAGCAGTGTGGGGGTGGCGGCCGAAGCGGCACCGGCAAAGGTGGCGGCAGCCACAGTGGCGATAGCGATCAGGGTCTTGGCGGCAGTCTTGGCGTTGGTCATAGCAGTTCTTCCTTTGGAGTGATTCCTGCAGTGCGTGATTGCGTTCTGCATGGGAAGAAGTTTCCGTTTTGGGTGCGTTGGCGTATGTGCGTAAACGCACAGGTTTTGCGAGGTTGCCAGAGCATCAAGCCCCCGCGCACCACGGCCGCGCCGCCATGCTCATACGATCAAAGGCGGCCCCAACAGCTGCGACGGCCGCTTCACATGCAACACCTGCAGCGGCTGCGAACGCCCGCGCACCTGCACCTCTTCGGGCATGCCCAGAGCGTCGGCCACGCCGGCCAGGCGGGCCGACTCCAGCGACAGCACCAGCCGCGCGCCCACCACTTTGGAATGGTCTTGCAAGCGGCTGGCGGTGTTCACCACCTCGCCCACGGCACTGAAGGTGGTGGTGTCTTCATAGCCCACCTGTCCCAGCGCCACGCGGCCTGCGTGCAGGCCCATGCCAAAGTCCAGCGACTGGCCAAACTGGGTGCGAAAGGTCTCGCTCCAGGCGTCCATGCGCTGCTCGATCAACGCAGCAGCCTGCACGGCCTGGCGGCAGGCGGTGGGCAAATCGGTCTCCAGCCCAAAGATGGCCATCACGCTGTCGCCAATGAACTGGTTGGCCATGCCACCGCTGTCTTGTACGGCCGCACCCACGCGGGCGAAGTACTGGTCCAGCATCCAGGCCAGATCAAACGGCCACTGCCGCTCGGCCATGCCCGACCAGCGGCGCAAATCCACAAACAAGATGGCCACCGGCCGCTCTTGTCCCAGGCGCCCAGGCAGCGGGGCCTGGCCGGGCTGGAACAGGGGCGTGACCTGCACATCGCCGGTGGGGCGCAGCTGGCAGGCCAGGCGCACGCCCGGCGGGGCCTGCACGCGGGCCAGCGTGGTGCGCTCGTCGCGGCCAGGCTCGGGCACATGGGCACTGGGCCCATCCACCCGCACGCGGCAGGTGGAGCAGCGCGCCCGCCCGCCGCACAGCGCCAGATGGGCAATGCCGTGGCTGCGGCTGGCCTCCAGCACCGTAAAGCCACGCGGCACTTGCACAGCGCGGTCGGGGTAGTGCAGGGTGATGGGCCCGCCCCCACGGCAGCGCCGCAAGGTGCGCCATGCCCAGCGCAATGCCAACAGGGCGCCCACGGCAGCCACCCAGCCCCAGCGCAAGGCATCCTCCAGCCAGGCCGACGCCGCCACGGCCTGCGCGGTGCGGCCCGAGGGCGGTGGGGGCAGCGCGCTCACCTCCCAGGCAATCTCGCGGGCCATCGACAACAGGCCCAGCGCCGCCAGCACCGGCAGCAGCACGGCCCCTGTGAGCAAGGCGGGCTGCCAGCGCCGCCACACCGGCCGCCCGCGCATCGCCATGTGCAGGCCCAGGCAGCCATGCCACCACGCCGTGATGAGCAGCAGCGACTGCAGCACCAGGTTCTCGGGTCGGGCCAGGCCGTTCACCATGCGGCCGTAGGGGGGCGATGCGCCCATGGATTCAAATGCCCAGCGCGTGGCGACAAAGTGCCCCGCCAGCAGCAGCGGCAAGCACAGGCCCAGTGCCAGCCGCACACCCTCCACCCACGGCATGCGCAGGCTGCGCCGCTGCCACAGGGCCACGCCTGCCAGCGCCAGATGCGTGAGCAGCGCGCCATACAGCAGCACCGTGCCCGGCACCGAATGCCACCCGCTGCTGATCACCTCCAGCAGCGCATCGGCCACCTGCAGCGACACCAGCCCCGTGGCGTGGTTGCCCAGGTGCAGGGCCACGTAGCCCCACAGCACCAGGCCACTGCCCCAGCGCACCTGGCGGAGGGAAGGCAGGCGCGAGCGGATCAGGGCAAGGGACATGAAAGGGAGGGGATGGAAAAGGTCAAAACACAGGACACAAAAATGCAATGCGAGGGCGAGCCCCCTCACAAAGAAAGGCCCCACAGGCGGTATCACCGACAACGCGCCCCACCCGCAACGAAGCCCACCACAGAAGCCCAGTACAGCACTGAATTCTGAAGCTTGTGAGCATAATCCGCCCACTTAGCACACCTCTGCGGCGCCAGCCTTGGGGACTGCGCCCACCCTTTGGTTCCATGAACGTTCCATGAACGCACCGCAATCCCCCCGCTCCACCCTGGCCCTGCGCCGCATCGCCCTGTTTGAAGGCCTGGGCGAAGCCTGCCTGGACCGCATTGCCGCCGAGTGCGACTGGCGCACGGTGGAGGCGCGCACGCCCCTGTTCACCCGCGCATCGCCGGGTGGCGAGGTGTACTTTTTGTGCGCGGGGCGCGTGCGCATCACCACCTATGCGGCCAGCGGGCGCGAGGTCACGTTTCGGGACTGCGAGGCGGGCGAGCACTTTGGCGACCTGTCGGCGATTGACGGGCAACCCCGCTCGGCCGACGTGGTGGCGCTGGAGGCCTCGGTGCTGGCCAGCCTGTCGGCCCCCGCCTTCATTGCGATGCTGGAGCGCGAGCCCATCGTCGCCCTGCGCATGATGAGGAACCTCACGACCCTGGTGCGGCGCCTGACCGAGCGCGTCATCGACCTGAGCACCCTGGGCGTGCAAACCCGCCTGCACGCCGAGCTGCTGCGCTTAGCCCATGCGGGCGGGGTGCCCAGCGACAACGCCGCCCGCATCGACCCCGCCCCTGCCCACGCCGTGCTGGCCAGCAAAATCAGCACCAACCGCGAGCAAGTCACCCGCGAGATCAGCGCCCTGACCAAACGCGGTCTGCTGCGCAAGGACGGGCTGCACGCCCTGGTGGTGACCGATGTGCAAGCCCTCGCCGACCTGGTGGCCGAGGTGCGCGGGGACTGAGTACCCCGGCGTTGGCACACCAGCGCCCGCCAATTGCTATATTTTTCATAGCTACTTGCGCTTGATATACTTGCCCTGGAGCCTGTTTTCGCCTTGAATGCGCACCCGTGCGGCGCGCAGCGGCCCTGCCCCTGCCGGGGTGAATACACCGCTCCACCGGCCCAAGCCGCCATACTGAGGGAGCCCTGCGCGCCCCCGGATGCCGGTCCGGGTGGCCAGGCCAGCCACCCCCATCAACAGATGCCTTGCCTATGCATGCAGCTTTGACCCCACAACCCCACACCACCCAGCCCGGCGCCGCCAGCGCGCCCGCCACCCCATCGCCAGCGGCCACGCCCGCCATGGTCACCACCGTGCCCGGCACCAGCGCCCTGGTGTTTGACTCGCCCCACAGCGGCACCCACTACCCCGCAGACTTCCGCTCCGCCTGCAGCCTGCCCACACTGCGCCGCGCCGAAGACACGCACGTTGAAAAAATCTACGCCTTCGCCCCCGCCCTCGGCGTGGCCTGGATCGAAGCCCACTTCCCCCGCATCTACCTCGATGCCAACCGCGACACGCTGGAGCTGGACACGGCACTGCTCGACGCCCCCTGGCCCGACCCCGTCGCCACCGACCCCACCGTGCTGAACAAAGTGCGCCTGGGCAAGGGCCTGATCTGGAAGTTCACCGACGAAGGCGAGGCCATCTACAACCGCCTGCTCACCGTGGAAGAGGTGCGCGCCCGCATCGACCACTGCTGGCGCCCCTACCACGCCGCCGTGGCCCAGGCCATTGACGCCGCCCACGCCCGCCACGGCTACAGCATCCACATCAACTGCCACTCCATGCCCGCCATATCGGCCAGCCACGCCACCGACTTTCCGGGCCTGGTGCACGCCGACTTTGTGGTGGGCGACCGCGACGGCACCACCGCCCGCCCCGCCCTGTCGGTCCTGGTGTGCGAGCACCTGCGCGGCTGTGGCTACAGCGTGGAATACAACCACCCCTACAAAGGCGTGGAACTGGTGCGCCGCTACAGCGCCCCAGCCCAGCACCGCCACAGCATCCAGCTCGAAATCAACCGCAAGCTCTACATGGACGAGAGCACGCTGGCGGAGAACCCTGAAGGGATGGCGCGGTTGCAGGGGGATTTGAAGGCGTTGACGGAGAAGTTGCTGGGGACGGATCCGCGGGGGTAACCTAAAAATGCCTGCGAAGCGACTCAATCCGGAATGACCTCGAAGACGATGAACTGATTCGCCTGAGTAGTGACCGTGAAGTTGTTGTCTGCCGCCAGCACGATGGTCCGGTGCCCGTTCGGCAAGGTTTTCCCCCAGGTGATGGCCTCAATGTTGTCGAGCTTCACACCCTGGTAGTTGATGGGCATCTCCAGCAGCAGCTTCCGGCTCATGGGCGTGTAAGTTGCTGCACCGGTGAGGCTCGCCATGCTGGTCACGTTGGTCGTGCCATCGGTGATCTCCGTCAGCACCAGACGGATGGTGTTGCCAATACCTGAGGCAAAGGCACGCTCCACCGCGATGAACTTCTTGTTGCCAATGGCGAGGATGTCAGAAAGGCCATTGTCCGGGCCGAAAGGAGCACCCGCCGGAGCATCCACCGGAATCTTCGGCAACTGGTACGCATACTGCGCCTTGGCTGATCCCGTGGCCGGGTCAAGTGCCGTCACGCGCACCACGCTGCCCGCCTGCAGGGTGGTGATGGGGCCGTCCTGAATCAGCGCGTCCTCATTGGCCACGAACACCGTGCCATCGGGCGCCACGGTCAACGCTTCAAACAGCTTGTTGCTGCGCCCGCCCGTAGTGGTGTTGTCCACGTAGTTGTAGATCGCCGGTGTCTTGAACTCGCGCACGAACTTGCCCGCCGTGGTCATCTCTCGCACAAAAGGCTGGAACAAAGTGGCAGCCGTCGAGCCCCAGTTGCCCTCAGACGACCAGTACAGGTTGCCATTGGGTGCGAGGCGAATCGCCTCTGGGTCCACCGTGCGCGCAGCGGCGGGGAAAGAAGAGCCATCCTCGCGCTGCATGTACGTCTGGCGGTTGATCTTGACGGTGACAGGGCCGGTGCCGGCATAGTCAATGCTCAGGTTGTAAAAGCGTGGCGTGCCCCGCTCTCCGCCCCGGTCGTCCGAGATGGCCCAAAAACTACCGTCCGTGGCCTGGTCCAGCCCCGAGATACCACCAAACTCCACCCCCTCAAACAGCGTGCCCGTAGGAATGGAGGCTGTGCCGATCAATTTGAGCGAGGCGACGCGGGATTCGCCCGCGTGATTGCCATCGTCGCTGCCGCCGCAGGCGACCAAGGTGACCGCCAGGGCGGTGAAGGCAGAAGCCGCAGCCAAGCGACCCCAAAAGGAGTGGAGTACGGAGCCCATATCAAGTCTCTACGCGGTGATGGAGGAAGCCAGAGAGTTTGGGCGGGGAGTGCGTCAAAGGTATGACACCCCAGCCAGCCAAGCAGACACCAGGCGGGTGTTGCTGTGGGGGCCTCTGGGCGACCAGCCACTGCGTGCCCCCCCATGCAGCGCCCTAGAATCAGCAAGAAACCACGCCGCCCCAGGAGACACCCCATGCGCATCCTTATTGCCGAAGACGACCAAGTGCTGGCCGATGGCCTGCTGCGCACGCTGCGGGCCTCGGGGGCGGTGGTGGACCATGTGGCCAGTGGCAGCGAGGCGGACGCGGCGCTGATGACGAACACCGAGTTTGACCTGCTGATCCTGGACCTGGGCCTGCCCAAGTTGCATGGGCTGGAAGTGCTCAAGAAGCTGCGCAGCCGGGGCTCGGCGCTGCCGGTGCTGATCCTCACGGCGGCCGACAGCGTGGAAGAGCGGGTGAAGGGGCTGGACTACGGCGCAGACGACTACATGGCCAAGCCGTTCAGCCTGCAAGAGCTTGAAGCCCGCGTGCGTGCCCTCACGCGCCGGGGCATGGGCGGGGCCAGCAGTGCCATCAAGCACGGGCCGCTGGTGTACGACCAGGCCGGGCGGGTGGCAACGATTGACGGCAAGATGGTGGAGCTGTCGGCCCGCGAGCTGGGCCTGCTGGAGGTGCTGTTGCAGCGCGCGGGCCGCCTGGTGAGCAAGGAGCAACTGGTGGAACGCCTGTGCGAGTGGGGCGAAGAGGTGAGCAACAACGCCATCGAGGTGTACATCCACCGCCTGCGCAAGAAGATTGAAAAGGGCCCGATCCGCATTGCCACGGTGCGTGGTCTGGGCTATTGCCTGGAAAAAATCCCGGGCTAGCCGCTTCCAGCCAGGGCGCATTCACTATGAAATCAATAGCTGCTAGCGCTTATCCATTGAGCGCTAGAGCCATTTTTTACTCAAAATTTCGCACCACGCCGGGGGCGCAGTGAAAATTTTCCAGCGCGAGCAGCGCTCGCTGTTTGGCGAGATTCTGGATTGGATGCTGACGCCGCTGCTGCTGCTGTGGCCGGTGAGTCTGGCGCTGACCTGGCTGGTGGCGCAGGGCCTGGCCAACAAGCCGTTTGACCGCGCGTTGGAGTACAACGCCCACGCCCTGGCGCAATTGGTGGGGGTGCAAAAAGACGGCGAAAAGGGAGGGAAGGGCGGCGAGGTGCAGTTCAACCTGCCGCAGCCCGCCAGCGAGATCTTGCGGGCCGATGATTCGGACATCGTCTACTACCAGGTGATGGGGCCGGGGGGCGAATTCCTCTCGGGCGAGCGCGAGTTGCCTGAGCCCCCCGCCGATGAAACCCCTATGTCTGGCGAGGTGCGCCTGCGCGATGCCGAGCTGCGCGGGGTGGAGATTCGGGTGGCCTACATCTGGGTACGGCTGCCGCTGCAGGGCGGCCCGCTGGCGCTGGTGCAGGTGGCCGAGACGCGCGAGAAGCGCAGCGTGCTGGCCACCGAAATCATCAAGGGCGTGATGCTGCCGCAGTTCGTCATCTTGCCGCTGGCGGTGCTGCTGGTGTGGCTGGCGCTGGCGCGGGGCATTCAGCCGCTGAACCAGCTGGAGCAGCGCATCCGCGCGCGCAGCCCGGACGACCTCTCGCCACTGGACGACCACGCCGTGCCGCTGGAGGTGGCCCCGCTGGTGTCGTCCGTCAACGACCTCCTCACGCGGCTGAACGAGTCGCTGGCCACGCAAAAGCGGTTTTTGGCCGACGCGGCCCACCAGCTCAAAACGCCGCTGGCGGGCCTGCGCATGCAGGCCGATCTGGCGCAGCGCGAGGGCACGAGCACCGAGGAACTCAAACGCTCGCTGCAGCAAATTGGCCGCTCCAGCATCCGCGCCACGCACACCGTCAACCAACTGCTGGCGCTGGCGCGGGCCGAGGGCAGTGGCGTGGGCATCGCCCGCCAGCCGTGTGACTTGGCCGAACTGGCCATTGAGGTGGTGCGCGACTCGGTGCCCCGCGCGCTGGAAAAGCACATTGACCTGGGCTACGACGGGGCGCTCCCCGAATCGCCCGGCGTGTGGCTGGACGGCAACCCTACGCTGCTCAAAGAGCTGGTGCGCAACCTGGTGGACAACGCGATCAACTACACCCCGTCAACACCCGACAAGCCCGGCGTGGTCACCGCCCGCGTGCTGGCCGACACCTTTGGCCATGTGCTGATGCTGCAGGTGGAAGACTCGGGCCCCGGCGTGCCCGAGGCCGAGCGCGAGCTGGTCTTCCAGCCCTTTTACCGGGCGCTGGGCAGCGAAGCGGACGGCTCGGGCCTGGGCCTGCCCATCGTGATGGAGATTGCGGCCAAGCACGGCGCTGAGGTGCTGCTGGAAGATGCCCACCCCGGCCAGCAACCGCCGGGGGCGCGGTTCAGTGTGCGGTTTCCGGCGCGTGCGGAAGACGTGGGCTGAAAAACCTTGGGCTCGGGCCACCAGTCCAGCCGTGAAGCAAGCCGTGGCACGCGAGCGCTTCGCATGTCGCTGCAGCAACCCATGTGCAGGCAAAGCCTTGGCAACGCAGCCACACCGCTCACGGCAGTGGGTTATGGCGCCGATTCTTCCGGTTCAAATTTGTCCCACAGCGCAGTCTTGAACCATGCAGGCATCTCGTCTGTTTTCATTTCGATTTCAACGCCGTCCGTCACCTCTGCGATCCACACGCGCTCTGATCCCGAGTTGTCGAAGATGTAGGCCCGGTCGGCATAAGCCACGGCCTGCGCCAACAACTCAAGCGAACGCACGTAGCGGCTGCGAATTTTGTCTTCCGCTACCGGGTGCCCGCCCGTCTCTACCCGGTATTGCACGCGGGCCACATTGATCTCAGCATCTTCCGTGGCCACAAAGTACAGGTAGGTCCGATAGCCCGCCTGCTGGGCTTTTCGCAAAAATTCAACCTTGTCGGGCGACGACATGACGGTTTCAAAAGTAAATGAGACTTGGGCCACCAGCAGCTTGTGGCGGATGAAGTCAGCCAGAACCGAGGCCCAGTACGAATTGACGGCAACTGCGCCAAAACCCACCTTGCCATCCACCACCGTCAACTGCTGCGCTTGTGGCAAAAGCCCCGCCTTTGCCAACAAGGTAGACGCTTGGAAGAACGTTTGGAGCTCAGCCGCATCGGCCATGACCTCAAAGCTGGACAGGTCCAAGTAGCCATCAGAGCGGATGGCTTTTTCCATCTCGTCCGCGTTGACATACACACCCAGCCACTGCGGCGGGAGCATGTCTTTGATGGTGCTTTTGCCCGAGCCATTGGGTCCCGCAAACATGCGCAGACGTGGAACGGGTGCTGTCATGCCCGGCGCGCCCGCACCCGTTTGGCCCCCACCGTCACCGCTATAGGCTTGGCAATGGAGCGAATCACACGCACCTTGCCTTCTGCAGTGGTTTCAATTAACTGCCCATCACGGGCCTCGATCACTCTCCCACTGGTGGTCAACGCCTGCAAATAGGCCAGCTTGACGGCACTGCCCGCCAACTCTGGGATGCGGGCTTCCATGCGTTGCATGGATTCTTCGCTCATCTGAGAAGGGGTCTTCATGGGGTACTCCTTGGTTGACAAGGTTTATACCAGCCGCAAATAGCCCATGGCTTTGGGCGTCATGCGGTGACATCACCAGGATGGATAACGCTTGCCCTGCGAATGCCCATGAGCGCCATGAACAAGTAGCCGTTGTCGGTGGGTGCGCGGTACACGCCCTGGGCTTCAAGCACGTAGGCGGCCACGCCAGCCAGCTCCCAGGCGTCGACCACGTCGGCCTTCCACTGCGGCACCACCAGCGGGGCAAAGCCGTTGTCCAGCCCGTACTGGCGCACGGCGCTGATGCGGCCCACCACCTGGGGGTGCAGGCTGAAGTTGGCCCATGACCAGCGCCAGGTGCCGCTGGTGTTGGAGATGGAGCCGATGAATTCCACGTCGGCCACCACGGCGGGCACGCCGCCGTTAGAGAAGGTGAGCGTGGCGCTGGCCTGGTCGTAGTCAAAGCGTTCGTGGGTGGACAGGCCATACGCCTCGGTCAGCCGCCCCTGGCGCGTTGCCAGCGCCTGGTGGCACACGGTGACGGTGTCCACCCACAGGGCTTTGACCTCGTCGTCCATGGCCTGCACGCTGGCGGCGCGGGCATCCTGGTAGCAGTGCTGGCACACCAGGCGGATATCGACCTGCCCCTCGTTCTTCTCATTCCATTCGCCCTCTTGCTGAAACAGACGCTCGCAGGCGTCGCACCAGGCATCGGGGCAGGGCTCGTCGGCCGTGGGCGGGTTGCAGTGCCAAGCCTGCACGGGTTGCTGCTGCAGGTGGGCGCACAGGTAGGCACTGACCGACGGGCCGTGGGTGTCGCAATGGAGTTCGGTGGTAGCAACGATAGGGGTCGGAGTGGAGGTGGATTCGGTCATCGGAACGGGTTTTCAAGGCGATCAACGCAGGCCTGCCAGCCACTGTGCGTAGGCAGGGTGCTGCGATATGGAATTGTGGCCCACACCATCGGCCACCTGCAGCGTGGCCACGCCGGGCGCAAAGCGCGTGTGCAGCAGCCGGGTGCTGGCCTCAGGGATGACTTCGTCGTGCTGCGCCATCAGCACCAGGGTGGGTGCAGTCACGGCAGGGGCGTAACGGCCAGAATCAAACGGGTCGCGCAGCAGCCAGCGCACCGGGAAGAAGGGGAACTGCGCGCTGGCAATGCCGCGAATGCTGTCGTAAGGGGTGACCAGCACCAGGCGCTGCACCGGGCGCTGGCTGGCCAGGTGCACGGCCACGCCCGTGCCCAAGCTGCGGCCCACCACGGTGATATTGGGATGCTGGGCGTGTACGTGGTCGAACAGCGCAGCCGCATCGGCGAACAACGCTTCTTGGGTGGGCTGGCCCGTGCTGCCGCCATAGCCCCGGTAGTGCAGCAGGTACAGCGCATGCCCGGCAAAGGCGGCTTCCAGCGCTGGCAGGCTGGCGGACACGTCTTCGGCATTGCCGCCAAAGTACACCAGCGCGGGCGCGCCAGGGCGTGGACGGTGGGTTACCACCAGTTGAGCCCCCGGCACGGCCAGGCCAAAGCTGGGCACCTGTGGGCCTGCACTGCGCGGCTGGGGAAAGTAGATGAGCGATCGCTGAAAGCCCCACAGGGCCGCGCACAAGGCTGCGTACACCAGCGCCCCCAAACCCAGGGCTACAACGAGAGAGCGGGAGAAAGAAGGCATGGAGATCGGCTCAAGGGAATGCGAAGAAGACGGAGAGGATCGCACCAGCACCAGCACCTGCACCAACGCCGGACCCGGCGGCGTGGACCATGCCCTGCGCGGCGGCGGCACCTGCGGCGGCAGGCCGCATCACGCCAATCCGGGCTCCAGCACCACCCGGTTGCGGCCCTGGGCTTTGGCGGCGTACAGGGCCTGGTCGGCCCGCTCCAGCGTGCGCGCCAGGGTATCGGCCGAGGTGTGGCGGGCCAGCCCAATGGAGACGGTGATGGCGATGGGCTTGCCCCCCTGGGGCAGTGGCACCCGCATGGCCTGCACGGCCAGGCGCACGCGCTCTAGCAGGGCATGCGCCTCCTCGGTCGGGGTGTCGCACAGCATCAGCACAAATTCTTCGCCGCCCCAGCGGGCCAGCAGGTCGGTGTCGCGCACGCTGTGGCGCACCATGTCGGCAAAGGCCCGCAGCACCAGGTCGCCGTTGGCGTGGCCGTGGGTGTCGTTGACCACCTTGAAGTGGTCGATGTCCAGCTGCGCCACCAGCAGGGGGTGGCCGGTGCGCAGGCTGCGCCGCTGCTCGAGCTGCATGCGCTCGAACATGGCGCGGCGGTTGAGCAGGCCCGTCAGGTCATCGTGGGTGGCCAGCTCGCGGATTTGCTCCAGCGCACGGGCGAGTTCGGACTTTTGGCGGCGCAGGTGCTCGCGGGTGCTTTGCACGCGGGTGGTGAGAAAGGTGCTGCTGAGCAACACCACCACCACCATGCCCACGTAGGCGGCTGCAACCACGGGGGGGTAACCGGGCTCGTCGCGCAGGGCGACCGCGCCCGAGGCCACGCCAAACACCACCAGGCCGTACAGCAAAATGCCCAGCATCTGCCGCGTGGTGAGCCCGAAGATGCCGAACATGAGGATGATGGCCAGGATTGGCAGGGTGACGCCCCGTGCAGGCCCCGCGATGACAAAAGCCACGGCGCAACAGGCGATGGAGTAGAGGATTTGTGCCAGCGTGAGGGAGGGGTCTTTGAAGCGGCGCGACCAGCCGCTGCGGATGGCCGCATACACCACGATGAGGCCGATCACCGAGCACACCGTCCACACCCGCACATGCGCGGCGTTGGCCAGGCCCGCTGCGGCCACGGCGTTCATCACCAACAGGCAACACACCATGAGCAGCGCCGCCAGCCCCGCCATGGCCAGGCGAATGCGCTGGCGCTTGTCGGTGGTCAGCACCCAGTCGGTCCAACGCCGGCAGTACGTGCTCAGATGCAAGTGGTCCCCCCCGCTGTGGTGGTGCACGGCCGCACACAGTGGCACAGGGGCCCGATCATGTGAGGATGCGCTCGCTATCGCTGTTCCGAACAAATTCTACGGCGCACAGGCATAACAGCAAGCACTGAATGCGCTGTCGGGCTAGGCGAGTTCATCCAGGCAACCTCGATACCTGCGCACCCGCGGGCAGGGGAACACCAGCCTGTTCCCTGCGTTCAGACCAGTGTGAGCGCGGCCAGGGCCGCCAGGGGGGCAGTTTCGGCCCGCAACACGCGCGGGCCCAGGGTGGTGGGGGCAAAGCCGTGTTGCACGGCCAGGGCTTCTTCGGCCGCGCTCAGGCCACCTTCGGGGCCCGAGAGGAACCACACCGGCCCCGCCCCTGCCGCAGCCTGCAGCAGGGGGCGTGTGCCTTCGCGCAGCGACAGCAACAGGCGCAGGCCAGTGGGTGTGCCACTGGCGGGCTCTGCGGCAGCGGGCTCAGCATGGGCACGCACCCAGGCGGCCAGGTCCAGCGCGTCGTGCACCACGGGCACGCGGTTGCGGCCGCATTGCTCGCACGCGGCCACGGCCACGGCCTGCCAGTGGGCGAGTTTTTTGTCAGCGCGCTCGCCCTTGAGCTTGAGCACGCTGCGCTCTGCCACCAGCGGGGTGATGCTGGCCACGCCCAACTCGGTGGCTTTTTCGACCAGCCAGTCCATGCGCTCGTTAGCCGTGATGCCCGCGAGCAGGTGGATGGCGCGGGGCGCCTCGCGCTCCACCGCATGGTGGGTGCCCACCTGCACGCGCACGTCGCTGCGGCCCATGCGCAGCACAGTGGCCTCAAATTCGCCGCCTGGGCCATCTGCGCCGCCGTGGAACAGGGTGATGCCATCGCCTGGCTGCAGGCGCAGCACCTGCACATGGCGCGCAGCGCCCGGGGGCAAGTCGAGTTCGGCACCAGGGGCCAGGTCAGCGGGGCAGTGGAAGCGGGGCATCTACTATTACTTTCATAGCTGCCACCGCTTGATTAATAAGCGCTGGAGGCCAATTTGATTCAAAACCGGGGCCGTGCTGGCGTTGTCCCCCTCCCGCGCAGCGAGAGAGGGGGAAGGCGCGCAGCGACTCAGGGGGGGTGTACTTCTTTACATGCGCCCGTAAGCGAAGCCGGTGACGGGTGTCGTGCCCTCGATCTCATCCACCAACTGCAGCAGCGGGCCGAGCTGCCGGTAGCGGTTGGCGGTGGAGCGGATGTAGTGCAAAAAGCGAGGGGCGTCGGCCAGGTACTTGGGCTTGTCGTCGCGCAAGGTGAGGCGGGCAAAGATGCCAGCCACCTTGAGGTGGCGCTGCAGGCCCATCCATTCCACCGCGCGGTAGAACTCGCCAAAGTCCGCGCCCCAGCCGCTGGCGCTGTTAGCCCCCAGCAGCCCGGCCTTGCGGGCCTTCTCCCAGTAACGCACGGTCACGTCGATGACGAATTCCTCTTCCCAGCTGATGAACGCGTCGCGCAGCAGGCTGGCGATGTCATAGGTGATGGGGCCGTAGACAGCGTCCTGGAAATCCAGCACCGCCAGCGGGCCGCCCTCTTGCAGCGGCACCATCAAGTTTCTGGTCATGAAGTCGCGGTGCACAAACACGCTGGGCACGGCCAGGTTGTGCGCCACGATGAGGTTGAAGGCGTTGTCCAGCGTGGCCTGCTGCTTGTCATTGAGCGTCACGCCCCGGTGGCGGGCCAGGTACCAGTCAGGAAACAGCGACAGCTCGCGGCGCAGCAGGGGTTCGTCGTACACGGGCAGCACGCCGGGGCGCGAGGCTTTTTGCCAGTCCAACAGCACGTCGGCGGCCTGCTGGTACCAAGGCAGTGCCGCTTGGGGGTTTTCGGGCTTCAGCAGCTCAATCAGGGTCTGCTTGCCCAGGTCGGTCAGCAGCATGAAGCCGCCCACCTCGTCCCACGCCAGAATTTGCGGCACGTTCAGGCCCGCGCCCGCCATCAGGGCCTGCACCTGCACGAAGGGGCGGCAGTTTTCCTTGTCGGGCGGGGCGTCCATGACGATGCAGCTGGCGCCTTGAGCGGTGTCGATGCGCAGGTAGCGGCGAAAGCTCGCGTCGGCCGAGGCCGGGCGCAGGCTGGCAGCCACCAGCTGGTGGCTGGCCACCAGGGGGGCGAGCCAGGCCTCAAAGGCTTTTTGGCGGGCCGCATCGGGCCAAACCACCGCGCCAGGCGCCGCAGCGCCCGTGGTGTGGGTGGAAGAAACAGGGGATGAGGGGGAAGAGGGGTGGCTCATGGATAATCGGATTTTACAAACCCGCCCCCACCGCCTTGCCATGGGCCATCGGCGCGGGTGATTCCATCCGCCCTCGCCCCCTACGCCCCACGTGCCACGCCGCAAGCCCACCACCGTGCAGACCCCTTCCCTCCGGACCCGGCCCGCTGCGGCAGCTGCATTGCGGCTGCGCCCCCCCGTGCCCACTGCGCTGGCCTATTGCGTGGCGCTGGCCTGGTGCGGCATGCCCCTGGCCGCCCAGGCACAGGACGCCGCACCCAGCGCCTGGGATGCCCCCATCACGCTGCGCAAATCCCCTGCGCTGCAAGAGACGATTCCGGAAGCCGTGCGCTCGCAGTTGCCGGTGTTCGTCACGGGCGACCGCATCAGCGGCCAGACCGACTTGAACGCCACCATCGAGGGCAACGCCGAGCTGCGCCGGGGCGACACAGTGATCCGCGCCGACCGGCTCGACTACACCGTGCCCGATGATCTGGCCAAGGCACGCGGCAATGTGCGCATCAACCGCGCGGGCAACTCCTACGAGGGCTCGGCGCTGGACCTGAAGGTGGAAGCGTTTGAAGGGTTCTTCACCGACGCGCGCTACCGCTTCCTGGCCACCCAGGCCCACGGCGAGGCCACGCGCGTGGACTTCCTGGACCGCGACCGCGCCCTGGTGCACAGCGCAACCTACACCACCTGCCAGAAGGACGACGAGGCCAGCTGGCGCCCGGCCTGGGTGCTGCGGGCCGACACGATCCGCATCGACAACGAGGAAGAAGTGGGCACGGCCGAAGGCGCGGTGCTCGAATTCCAGGGCGTGCCCATCCTGCCCATTCCGTACATCACGTTCCCGCTGTCGGACAAGCGCAAATCCGGCCTGCTGCCCCCCACCATCGGGCTGGACAGCCGCGACGGCCTGGAATACGCCCAGCCCTATTACTGGAACATCGCCCCCAACCGCGACGCCACCTTGCGCGCGGCGCTGATGAGCAAGCGCGGCGCCAACCTGGGAGGCGAGTTCCGCTACCTGGAGCCCACCTACCAGGGCGCCATCAGCGGCGATGTGATGCCATCGGACAGCCTGCGCGATCGCTCCCGCTGGGGCATCACGGCCAAGCACCAGGGCTCCATTGAATCGAGCATGGGTGGCCTGGGCCTGAACCTGAACCTCAACCGCGTGAGCGACGACAACTACTGGCGCGACTTTGGCCGCGCCTCAGAGCCGCTGCGCCAGCGCCTGCTGCCCAACGACGCCTCGCTGTCCTGGGGCTCGGGCGATATCTCGGCGCAGGTGCGCACGCTCAAGTGGCAAACGCTGCAAGACGTCACCTCGCCCATCGTGCCGCCGTACGACCGCATGCCGCAGCTGAACTGGCGCTACACGCCATCGACCCTGCCTGCGGGGCTGGATGCCAGCGTGGAGCTGGACACCACGCGATTTGAAGCCGCACGCGCGCTCACCGGCCAGCCCAATGCCGACCGCTCGTACGCCATCGCGCAGATCAGCCGCCCCTTCCTGGCACCGGGCGGCTTCATCACGCCCAAGCTGCAGTTGCACACCACGCAGTACCAGTTTGACAGTGCGTTGTCCAACGGCTCGCGCTCGGCCAGCCGCACGCTGCCTACCTTCAGCCTGGACAGCGGGCTGGTGTTTGAGCGCGATACCAGCTTCTTTGGCCGCTCGTTCCTGCAAACGCTGGAGCCCCGCGCGTTCTACACCTACACACCGTTCAGCGACCAAAGCCGCCTGCCGGTGTACGACACGGCCGCCAACGACTTCAACTTCGCCACCGTCTACACCGAAAACGCCTACGGCGGCAACGACCGCATTGCCGACAACAACCTGCTGACGCTGGGCATGACCACCCGCCTGCTGGACCCGGACACCGGCGCCGAGAACGTGCGCTTTGGCGTGGCCCAGCGCCTGCGCTTTACCGACCAGAACGTGACGCTGCCGGGCGTGGCCCCGGTGAGCGAGCGGCTGTCGGACGTGCTGGTGGGCGCGGGCATCAACTGGACGCAGCAGTGGGCGTTTGACTCCACCACCCAATACAACCCCAAGACGCAGCGCTCAATCCGCTCCACCATCAGCGCCCGCTACAGCCCCGGCAACTACCGCACCGTGAGCGCGGCTTACCGTTTCCAGCGCGGCACCAGCGAGCAGGTCGACATTGGCTGGCAATGGCCGCTGAATGACCTGTGGGGCGACAAGGGCCAGGACCTGGGCGCCGGGCGTGGACAAGGTGGTGGCCGCTGGTACAGCGTGGCACGCCTGAACTACAGCATGCAAGACCGCAAGCTGGTAGACACCGTGGTGGGCCTGGAGTACGACAGCTGCTGCTGGATTGGCCGTGTGGTGCTGGAGCGCCTGCAAAACAGCACCTCCACCTCCAACACCCGACTGCTGTTCCAAATCGAATTTGTGGGCTTCTCCCGCCTGAGCCTGGGCTCCAGCCCCCTCGAAACCTTCAAGCAACACGTGCCGCGCTACCAGTACCTGCGAGACCAGGTCGGTACGCCCAGCCGTTTCAGCAACTACGACTAAATCGACACAGCCATGAACCACCGCGTGATGACATTGGCCCTGGCGGCCAGCCTGGCCTGCCTCGCATCCCAAGGCGCTGCGGCGCAAGGGCTTCGCCCCTCCAACAGCGCCAGCAAGGGGCTGGCGCAGCAACCCGCGGCGGCTGCGGCAACGCCTGCCGCCAAACCCGCAGCCAAGCCCACACTGGCGCTGCCCACCCCCTCAGCCGCCGACACCGGCCCGCGCTCGGCCGACTACATCGTGGCCATCGTCAACTCCGAGCCCGTCACCAACTACGAAGTGCGCTCGCGCATCGCCCGGGTGGAGCAGCAACTGGCCCAGCAAGGCGGCAACGCCCCCACGCCCCCGCGCGAGCTGATCGCCCGCGAGGTGCTGGAACGCATCATTCTGGAAAAGGCCCAGCTGCAGTTGGCGCGCGAAACCGGCATCCGTGCTGACGACTACGCAGTGAACCAGGCCGAGGCCGCTGTGGCCCAGCAAAACGGGCTCACCGTGAGCGAGTTGCAACGCCGGCTGGTGAGCGAGGGCCTGAACCGCGACCGCTTTCGTGAAGAGCTGCGCAACCAGCTCTTGATGCAGCGCGTGCGCGAGCGCGAAGTGGACGCCAAGGTCAAGGTGAGCGATCTGGACATTGACCAGTTCATCCGCGAACAACAAGGCTCCGAAGTGAGTGCCGCCGAAATCAACCTGGCCCATGTGCTGGTGCGCGTGCCCGAAGACGCCAGCCCCGCCGTGGTGGCCGAGCGCCAGGCCCGCGCACAGCAAGCGGCCGACAAGGCCCGCGCGGGGGAAGACTTTGCCAAGGTGGCCCAGGAATATTCCGACGCCCCCGAAGGCCGCCGCGACGGTGGCCTGCTGGGCCTGCGCCCCACCGACCGATACCCCGAGTTGTTCGTCACCTCGACCCAAGCGCTGGCGGTCGGTGGCATTGCCGGGCCTGTGCGCTCACCCGCCGGGTTTCACGTCCTGAAGGTGGTGGAGCGCTCTGCTGCAGGCTCTGGCCCCACCGTCGTGCAAACCAACGCGCGCCACATCCTGCTGCGCACCGGCCCCCAGTTGACCGAGGCCGCTGCCGCAGCGCGCCTGAGCGACTACCGCCGCCGCATTCAGGCTGGCCAGGCCGACTTTGCCACGCTGGCGCGCGAGCATTCGCAAGACGGCAGCGCCAAGCAAGGCGGCGACCTGGGCTGGGCCAACCCCGGCCGCTACGTGCCCGAGTTTGAACAGGCCCTGAGCGCCCTGCGCCCCGGCGAAATCAGCGAACCCCTGGTGTCGCGCTTTGGCGTGCATCTGATCCAGCTGGTGGACCGCCGCGAAGCCAAGCTGAACCAACGCGAGCAGCGCGACATGATGCGCGACGCCGTGCGTGAAAAGAAGCTGGACGAAGCCTACGCCACCTGGGCGCAGGAACTGCGTGGCCGCGCCTACGTGGAATACCGCGAGCCCCCCCAATGAACATGACCCCCACAGTCGCCCACTGCGTGTGGCTCCTTGCCCCCCGAGGGGGCCGCGTTTTGCCTTGGGGCGGCCCGGCGACAAAACCATGAAGCACATCCCACGCAAGCGCTTTGGGCAGCACTTCCTGTCTGACCAGGGCATCATCGAAGGCATCGTCCAAGAGATCGCCCCGCAGCCGGGCGACCCGATGGTGGAAATCGGCCCCGGGCTGGCCGCCCTCACGCAGCCCCTCGTCGAGCGCCTGGGCCGCCTCACCGTCATTGAACTGGACCGCGACTTGGCCGTGCGGCTGCGCCTGCATGGACAGCTCGATGTGATCGAGTCGGATGTGCTCAAGGTCGACTTCACGGCCCTGGCCCAGACCTTTCGCGAACGCCTGAACCAACCCACCCTGCGCCTGCGCGTGGTGGGCAACCTGCCCTACAACATCTCCACCCCCATCCTGTTCCATCTGCTGGAGCATGTGGACGTGATTCAAGACCAGCATTTCATGCTGCAAAAGGAAGTGATCGACCGGATGGTGGCAGGGCCCTCCACCAGCGACTATGGGCGCTTATCCGTGATGCTGCAATGGCGCTACGCCATGGAGAACGTGCTGTTCGTGCCCCCAGAGAGCTTTGACCCGCCCCCGCGTGTGGACAGCGCCGTGGTGCGCATGGTGCCGCGCGAGGCCCCTGCACAGGTCAACGTAGCCCTGCTCGAAGAACTGGTGCAAGTGGCCTTCAGCCAGCGCCGCAAGCTGCTGCGCCACACCCTGGGCCGCTGGCTCGAAGCGCGCCAGTTTGCAGGCACCTTCGACACCCAACGCCGCGCCGAAGAAGTGCCCGTGGAAGAATACGTGGCACTGGCACAGCAGGCCTGATTTTGCTCTTAAATTGATAGCTGTTGGCGCTTTTGGGAAAAGCGGTAGCGGCCAATTTGATCAGTATTGGGACAGTCTAGGGGCCCAGGCTGGTCGCGCAGCAGATGTGCCCACCAACATCACACCGGTCTTGATGCGATGCCAAATCCGTCAGTCAAACATCAATGGGTGGGAACGAAACAGGCTGGGAGCAGATCCCGGGCTTCCGTCGCTCGCGCCCATGTCGTCACTCACCTTCGCAACTGGCGCGGCCAAGGCGAGAGACACCGCGCAAGGGCCTACGCCGGCCGCACCGCCCCGCCGCGCTGGTGTCGTTCCCCTTCCCGAACGGCGCAGCCGTTCGAGAGAAGGGGGGAAGGCGCAAAGCGCCTCAGGGGGATGCACAGAATTCAAGCCGCGCTCAGCCAATAACCAGCATTGAACGGGCTGCTCATGCGCAGCGCCAAGGGGGACACATCGACCAGTTTGTCGGTGGGCATTTTTTCTGCGGGCTCTGCTGCAATCTCGATCCGTTGGACTTTGGGTGCTTCACTGGCCTCGTTCGCCCGTTCTGCTTGGCTGTTGGATGCAGAACGGGCTACAGAAAAGAATAGAAACAGCGGAAGGGTATTTTCCGGTCACTCCAGTAGTCCGCTGCATCCCGGAAGATATCGAGCAGTTGCTCCCGGGCTTCCTTGTCAAACTTCACGGTGGCCGGAATCTGCTCTAGCACCACAATGAAACCAGGCTGTGGGCCCGATTTGTGCAAGGGGTCTGTCATGCAGTCGTACAGCGCGTCGAAGTTCTTGCCAAAGTGCGCCGGGAAGGTGAATTGCCCGGCGATGAGGTCAAGCACATCCTGCTTGGTCTGTGCGTGGGCCAGGTTGGCATACAGAAAATGGTGGCCCATGGAAGTGGCCGCATCCTGCAGATCCTGCACGCGGAAGGCGCGAATAGACTGCACGATGTTGGCACGTACGCCACGCAGGGGCGTTTCCAGGTCTTTACGAAGTGGCGTCTGCATCTCCGCTACTCTTTCTAAATAAAGTCCACAAACTTCTGGCATTCCGCAGGGCCGGTGCATGCACCTTGCGGGTGGGAGGATTCAAAGGGCATACCGTGCGCAGCCAAGATGGGACTGGCGCACACGGCATGGAAGAGGTCACTCGACGATTTCGCGGAAACTGGCGTAGTGGTCGCTGGTGTAGTAGCAAGCGTCCGGCGTCCGGGGCTTCTGGCCTCCACACACAATGCGGCGCGCCCCCCGGTTGCGAGCGCCAGGCGTTCTGACGGTGTATTCGCGGTAGTAGCCGCGTTGCTGTGCTGGCAGGATGCGCTCACGGTTGCCAAAGACCGATCCATCCTTGTCATACGGGAACGGCCCACCCTCCCGGATCAGCGCATAGGTCGCCCGCCCCTGGGCAGGCAGCTCGGCCAATGCAATGGAGGAAAGAGAACCAGCGGCAGACGGAGTTTGGCGGGCATGGCCCACCACCGGAGCCAACACAAACGCGGCACCCAAAACCCACAAAACCCCTGCTTTGCGAACCTGGGTGGCAAAAGCCTTCAGCATCAACGACACCTTTCAGAAACCACGGGTTAACCCGAAATTTCGAGCCCGTAGTGTGACGCAATACCCCCCAAAAAGCAAGCGCCTGCCCAATTATTGGGCAGGCGCTTGGCGTGGGTGGCAGCCAAAAAAGTTGGCAGTTACTATCTTTTGAGGGCTTATCGCGACGCGTTAGCGTCGGCTACCGTCAAAGCCGTCATATTCACAATACGGCGCACTGTGGTGCTGGCGGTGAGGATGTGCACCGGCTGCGCCGCGCCCAGCAGCACGGGGCCAATGGCGATGTTGCCGCCCGCTGCGGTTTTGAGCAGGTTGTAAGAAATATTGGCCGCATCGATGTTGGGCAGCACCAGCAAGTTGGCGTCACCGATCAGGTCGCTGTGCGGCATGATGGCCGCGCGGGCCTTGCTGTCCAGGGCCACATCGCCGTGCATCTCGCCGTCCACTTCCAGCCAGGGGGCCTGCACGCGCAGCAACTCCAGGGTCTGGCGCATCTTGATGGCGCTGGGCTGGTTGCTGGAGCCAAAGTTGGAGTGCGACAGCAGTGCAGCGCGGGGCTTGATGCCAAAGCGCATCATTTCCTCGGCCGCCATCACGGTGATTTCCGCCAGTTGCTCGGCTGTGGGGTCGTAGTTGACGTGCGTATCGACCAGGAACACCTGGCGATCGGGCAGCAGCAGGCCGTTCATGCACGCAAACGTGGTCACGCCGGCGCGCTTGCCAATCACCTGGTCAATGTAGTTCAGGTGCAAATTGGTGTGGCCCCAGGTGCCTGCAATCAGGCCATCGACCTCGCCCTTGTGCAGCAGCATGGCGCCGATCAGCGACAGGCGGCGGCGCATTTCGATCTTGGCAATCGGCACCGTCACGCCCTTGCGCTCGGTCATGCGGTGGTAGGTTTGCCAGAAGTCGCGGTAGCGGTGGTCTTGCTCCACGTTCACCACGTCGTAGTCACGCCCTTCCTGCAGGCGCAGGCCGAATTTCTCGATGCGCTCGGCGATCACCGTGGGGCGGCCAATCAGTGTGGGGCGGGCAACGCGCTCATCCACCACGATTTGCGCAGCGCGCAGCACGCGCTCTTCTTCACCTTCGGCATAGGCCACGCGCTTCTTCGTAGCGCTCTTGGCGGCCGTGAAGATGGGCTTCATCATGGTGCCCGAGGCGTACACGAAGCTTTGCAGCTGGTCGCGGTAAGCGTCCATGTCAGCGATGGGGCGCAGGGCCACGCCACTGTCGGCAGCTGCCTGGGCCACGGCGGGCGCAATCATCATCATCAAGCGGGGGTCGAACGGCTTGGGGATGAGGTACTCGGGGCCAAAGGCCAGCTGCTCGCCCACGTAAGCCGCAGCCACCACTTCGCTTTGCTCGGCCTGGGCCAGCTCGGCAATGGCGTGCACGGCGGCAATTTCCATCTCCAGCGTGATGGTGGTGGCGCCGCTATCGAGCGCCCCACGGAAGATGTACGGGAAGCAGAGGACGTTGTTGACCTGGTTGGGGTAGTCCGTGCGGCCCGTGGCGATGATGGCGTCATCGCGCACCGCCTTCACGTCTTCGGGCTGGATTTCAGGGTTGGGGTTGGCCAGCGCGAAGATCAAGGGGCGGGCCGCCATCTTCTTGACCATGTCCTGCTTGAGCACGCCGCCTGCCGACAGGCCCAGAAACACGTCCGCGCCGTCGATCACTTCGCTCAGGGTGCGCTGGTCCGTCTTTTGGGCGAACTGGATCTTGTCCTCGTCCATCAGCTCGGTGCGGCCTTCGTACACCACACCGGCCAGGTCGGTCACCCAGATGTTTTCGCGGGGAATGCCCAGCTTAACCAGCAGGCCCAGGCACGCCAGGGCTGCAGCGCCAGCGCCCGAGGTCACCAGCTTCACGCTTTTGGGGTCTTTGCCCGCCACCTTCAGGCCGTTCAAGATGGCCGCGCCCACCACGATGGCCGTGCCGTGCTGGTCGTCATGGAAGACCGGAATCTTCATGCGTTCGCGCAGCTTGCGCTCGATGTAGAAGCAGTCAGGGGCCTTGATGTCTTCGAGGTTGATACCGCCGAAAGTGGGCTCCAGGCTGGCAATGATTTCGACCAGCTTCTCGGGGTCTTTCTCATTGATTTCGATGTCAAACACATCGATGCCCGAGAACTTCTTGAACAGAACGCCTTTGCCTTCCATCACGGGCTTGCCAGCCAGCGGACCGATATCGCCCAAGCCCAGCACGGCGGTGCCGTTGGTCACCACGCCCACCAAATTGCCACGGCTGGTGTACTTGAAGGCCGCGTTCGGGTCTTTGACGATTTCTTCACAAGGAGCGGCCACACCCGGCGAATAAGCTAACGCCAGATCGTGCTGGTTGACCATCTGCTTGGTGGCAGCGATGGCGATTTTGCCGGGCTTGGGAAACTCGTGGTATTCGAGTGCCGCGCGGCGCAGCTGGGCACGCTTGTCTGGGTTGTTGTTCTGGGCCGTGGTGTTCTCGGGCATGCAGTGTCTCCAGCTTGGGGTAAGGCGAAAGGAACACCGGGCACACGCCCGGCGAAGGCTGTCAGCTTTGTAAGGGTCTGAGATTGTAGGCGCCGTTACGTAAAAACCCTAGTAAGCGGATCTGCTTACTTCTCGGGAACGCATTGTGGCCTGGGTCCGGAGCGATTTTGTCCAATTGCCAATGCGTAAATGCCATAGGGAATTGCGCTGAGCGCGACTACACCCAACAGGCGCGCTTCTTGCACTAACAGAGCCTATGCCCACCTTAAACACCTCCACTTTGGCAACACCTGCACAGCAGCTGACACCCGCAGTCCTCACGCCTGCAGCTTTCGCAGCCTTTGGCACCGTGCTGCAAGCGCCACCTGGCCCAGGCCGCCTGATCAATGCAGGCACCAGCGAGCGGTTTGACCTGGTGGACGACCTGTGCCTGGGCCAACAAGGCGGGCGGGCACAAATGGCGCTGTTCCGGGCCCAGGCGCGACAATTTCCCGTCGCGCTGGAAGAGATGGAGCGCCACCAACTGGGCAGCCAGTCGTTCATCCCCTTGGGACGCCGCCGCTTCGTGATCGTGGTGGCCGCCGCAGGCCTGCCCCCACAAGCATCCGATCTGCGCGCTTTTGTAAGCAATGGACTGCAAGGGGTCACCCTGGCGCCAGGTACATGGCACCACGCCTTAATGGCGGTGGATGCGGGCGATTTCCTGGTGGTGGAACGGGCCAGCTCCGCAATCGACTGCGATACTTGGCTTCTGACCACCCCGCTGTGTTTGCAATGGGGCCCAGAGGATTGAACCGCTGCGATGCGGAACGTAGCAGTTGGCTGGACAAATACCCCGCTCACAGAGCTCAGGCCGCAGCAGCGATCCGCTCCGCCAACCCCACCAGTGATCTATCGCTGCCAGCGGGGCCCAGCAAAGACAACCCCAACGGCGCTCCATCGCGCTGAGCCATCGGCATAGACAACTGCGGAAAGCCTGCCAGCCCTGCAATGCAGAGCATCTGGATGGCACGGTTGCGGTAGTCCTCCAGGCTGCTCTCTGGCGCAGCCCGCAAAGGCGCCACATCGGGCATGGTGGGCATCAGCAACACCCCGTCGGCTCCCAGCAGGTCCGTCATATGCTGCTTGAATCGACCGCGAAAGGCACTTGCAGCGGCCACCTGCGCATCGGTCACGGCGCGCGACCAGGCAAACCGCTCTGCCACACCAGGCCCCAGGGGCGGGGCAAAGCGCTCGATCAGTGGACCATCTGTCATCCAGGCTTCACGGCCTTGCAGATAGCGAAAGTTCCAGTACATCGCGTCGAACGAATCCAGCGCTACACCCAATCGGATGGGTGCCCCCAGCACAGCGGTCACACTCTGGGTAGCGGCCTGGAGCGCATCCACCACACCGGGAGCCAAGAGACCCCAGACATCGGCAGGCCACAGCACGCGCACCTGGGGCGGCAGGGGCGACACATCTGCCGCCAGCAGCACATCGGCCACGCGGGCAAAGGTGTACACATCGCGAGCGAACCAGCCGCAGGTGTCCAGGCTGGGGGCCAAGTCCAGAGCGCCTTGCAGGCTGATACGCCCGTGCGTAGGGCGCAAGCCGTACAGACCGCAGTGGTTGGCCGGGGCACGCACCGATCCCCCGGTGTCTGTGCCCAAGGCAAAGTCACACAGGCCAGAGGACGCCGCCGAAGCCGAGCCCGATGAAGAGCCGCCTGTGATGCGTGTGGGCGCACCACCGTTGATGGGCGCGCCAAAGTGGGCGTTGTTGCCATTCATGGAAAACGCCAGTTCGTCGGTCACCGTTTTGCCGACCATGCGAGCACCTGCGTCCAGCAGCTTTTGCACCGTGGGCGCCGTCTGCGCCTTGATACCCGACTGGGCCAACACCAGCGGATTGCCGCCCCCCGTGGGATAGCCCGCCACATCAAACAAATCCTTGACCCCGAAAGTCAGGCCCGACAGCGGACCAGAGCCAGCATGGGGCACAGGCACGTCGGGATAAGGCACAAAGGCATGGGCAGGGTCGTACAAGGGCATAGCGGCAGTGGCGTTAATGGGTGAACGAAGCGGGAGCGGGGGCTGCAGCATCGAGAGCATCGGTGCGCAGACAGCGGGCCTGGTGGCCGGGGGCGATAGCCACCAGCGGGGGCTGCTGCAAGTGGCACGCCTCGGCGGCCAGTGCACAGCGCTCAGCAAATGCACACCCTGGCGGCAGCGCAGACAAGTCAGGCGGAGCCCCGCCAATGGTCTGCAGCGGCATGCCACGCGCCATGGCACCGTGGGCGCGACTTTGCAAAAGAGCCCGCGTGTAGGGATGGCGTGGATTGCGGATCAGGTCGTGGGCTGTTCCCTCTTCCACAATGCGCCCGGCATACATCACGGCAATGCGGTCGGCCACCTCCACTGCGGCACCAATGTCGTGGGTGACAAAGATGACCGAAAGTCCCAGATCGCGCTGCAGCTCGCGCAACAGCAGCAGGATCTGGATCTGCACCGTGGCGTCCAGTGCGGTGGTGGGCTCATCGGCCAGCAGCAGCTGGGGGTGGCAGGCCAGGGCCAGGGCGATCATGGCGCGCTGGCGCATGCCGCCCGACATTTCATGGGGGTAAGCCTGCAGACGGCGCTCTGGGCTGGGGATGCGCACACGCTCGAACAATGCCAACGCGCGCTGCTGGGCCTGGGTTGCGGTGATGGCGGGCTGATGGCGCCGGATGGCCTCCACGATCTGCGCACCCACGGTGTACACCGGGTCCAGCGCCAGCAAGGGTTCCTGGAAGATCATGGAAGTGACCTTGCCCCGGTAGTCCGCCAAAGCCTTGCTCGACAGGGCCAGTACATCCATGCCCGCCACCCGCACCTCACCGCCCAGGCGCGTGCGCCGCTCGGGGTGCAAACGCAGCAGCGTGCGTAAGGTGACGCTTTTGCCCGAGCCAGACTCACCGATCAGCGCCACCACTTCACCGCGCCCCACCTGCAAGGTCACTCCGCTGACGGCCTGCACGGGCTTGCGACCTCCGGTGAAGGTGACACTCAAGTCGCGCAGCACCACCATTGGCTCTTCGTCGGGTGTGGACATCATGGTTGGATTTTTCTCTGGAGAAGTCAGCGATACGTCGGCATTGAGGAGGGGCGCCAAAGGCGCGTCATGGGTGCCGGGGTTTCATGCCGCCTGGCGCAAAGGCAAGGCCTTGGGATGGCCGCTGCCAGGTTCGTATTGCAAGCAGGCCACCATATGCACGGGCGTGGCCAACGTGCGCTGCGGCAGCTGTTGCGCACACACCGGCGCTGCCAGGCAGCAGCGCGGGTGAAACCGACACCCGGAGGGCGGCTGGATGGGGTTGGGAGGATCGCCGGCCAGAGGGGCTTCTTCGGTGCGGTGGTCCGGATCCATCGACGGCATGGACGACAAAAGGGCTGCAGTGTAGGGGTGCGCAGGCTGCTCAAAGAGCGCATCCGAAGGCCCGATCTCTGCCACCTGCCCCAGATACATCACCATCACCCGGTCGCTCATGTAATGCACCACATTCAGGTCGTGGCTGATGAAGACGTAGGTCAGGCCAAACTCTGCTTTGAGGTCGGTCAGCAGGTTCAGTACCTGGGCTTCCACCGACTTGTCGAGGGCGGAGACTGCTTCGTCCAGGATCACCATGCGCGGCTGCAAAGCCAGCGCCCGTGCAATGTTCACCCGCTGCCGCTGCCCGCCTGAAAGCTCGTGCGGGTAGCGCTCTGCAAAGCGCGCAGGCGCCAGGCCCACGCGGTCCAGCAGATTGCGGGCGCGGGCGACGGCATCGCGCCTTGGCAGTCCGTGCACCTGCGGGCCAAAGGCCACCGAGTCTTCAATGGTCAGGCGCGGGTTCAGCGATGCATAGCTGTCCTGAAACACCATTTGTACCTGCCGCCGAAACTCCTTGAGCGGCAGGTCACGGCTGCCGACCGTGCAGCCGTCAAAAATGACCTCACCCGCCGTGGGTTCCATCAACTGCATCAATAGCCGAGCTGTGGTGGACTTGCCGCAGCCCGACTCCCCCACCACCCCGAGTGTTTCGCCTTTGAGCACCTCAAAGTCCACGCCGTCCACCGCGTGCACCACGCCACCGCCGCGCCCGAACGCGTCTTTCTTGAGCGGGAAGTGCTTGACCAAGCCCCGCACGGTGAGCAACGGCTGCGCAGGTCCGCCGACATCCAGGTTCACATGCATGGCATCAGCCCTTGTTGTCCATGGCCGACCGCAGGCCGTCCGAGAGGATGTTGAACGAGATGGAGGTGATGAAAATCATCAACCCGGGCAGTGCAGCGACCCAGGGCTGCACGTAGATGGCCGTGCGCAGGGTGTTGAGCATGAGGCCCCACTCGGGCTCGGGCGGCTTCACACCCAAGCCCAGAAACGACAGGCCTGAGGCCAGGATCATCGACACCGCGATCAGGCTGGTGGCATACACGAAGATGGGACCCAGCACATTGCCCAGCACGTGCACCCGCACGATGGTGAAGGCATTGGCCCCCGACGCGCGCGCGGCCTCCACATAGTCGCGGTTGCGCACCTGGGTGGTCACGCTCTCGGCCACGCGCACGATCTGCGGGATGAACACGATGGTCAGCGAGATGAGCGAGTTGACCATGCCCGCGCCCAGCACACCCGACAGCGCAATGGCCAACAGCACCGAGGGGAAGGCATAGAACACATCCACCGTGCGCATGATGGCGGTGTTGACCAGGCCACCGGCATACCCTGCCACGATGCCGATGACCGAGCCGATCACAAACGCACACACCACTGGTGTTATGCCAATGAACAGGGACAGCCGGGCACCCACAATCAAGCGCGAGAGCATGTCGCGCCCCAGCTCGTCGCTGCCCAGCGGAAGACCCTCGGTACCGATGGGTTTGAGGCGCTTGAGCATGGAAGATGCATACGGGTCAGCGGGCGCAATCCACGGCCCGAACACGGCTAAGGCGATGAGCACCACCACCACCAGGGCCGCCCCCATGGCGACGGGGTCGTGCGTAAAGCGGATGAAGGCCGCCGTCCAGTACCCACGCGATCGCTGCGCTGGTAACGCGCCTGCAGCCAGGGCATCCGGTGACGATGGGGCAGGCGACAAAGAATGGGGTGAAGACGCGGCAGTCAAGATGGTCATGGAGGCTTCTCCCTCAAGCGCGGGCAATGCGCGGATCCAGCAGCGTTTGCAGCATGTCCACCAGCAAGTTGAGCAACACAAAGAACAAGGCCAACACCAGGATGGTTCCCTGCAGCAACGGCAGGTCGCGCTGGAAGATGGCGGAGTTGAGCAAGAAGCCCGTGCCCGGCCAGGAGAACACGGTCTCGATCAGGATGGAGCCCCCCAGCAGGTAGCCCAGTTGCAGCCCCATCACCGCCAGCGCCGTGGGCGCTGCGTTCTTGACCATGTGGCGAAACACCCCAAAGTGCGTGAGCCCCTTGGCCCGCAGGCCCACGATGAACTCCTGGTCCAGAATTTCGGCCACCAGGGCACGCACGGTGCGCGCGATGATGCCCATCGGAATCACCGACATCGTGATAGCAGGCAGCACCAGGAACTGCAGGTGCTCCCAGTCCCAGGCCCAGTCGGACGAGCCCCCCGGGCCCGCCCCCGTGGCGGGTAGCCAGGCCAGCTGCGAGCTGAAAACGATCACCATCACCATGCCCAGCCAGTAGTGCGGCACGCTCACCCCCAGCACCGACAGCAGAGACGCCAGCCGGTCTACCCACGAGTGGCGAAAGTACCCTGCTACAAAGCCAAACAGGCTGCCCAGCACAAAGCCAATGGCTGTGGCGACCACGGCCAGGCGCAGGGTGTTGGCCACGGCCGTCATTACTTCGCCCGCCACGGCGCGGTTGCTGGCAATCGATACGCCCAGATCACCGTGCAGTGCGCGCCACACCCACATCGCAAACTGCTCAGGCAGCGATCGGTTAAACCCATACAACTCGCGCAACTGGGCCTGCAGCTCGGCCGAGGCGTCGGGCGGCAAGATAGACACCAGCGGATCGCCAGGGGCTAGGTGCACCAGCAAAAAGCACACCAGCGCTACGCCCAACATGATGGGCAGGGCATAGACGACGCGGCGCAGCAGATAAGCAATCATGGGACAGTCCTGCAACGGGGTGAAAGGTCAAGCTGCGCGCCCGCAGGGGCTGGGCGCGGGGTGCAGGGTTCACGCCGGGCTGGCCGGTGTGACCCTGCCCGGGGATCAATCCATCGTCATCGTGGCGATGTCAATGAACCAGCTCTTGGGCTGCACTACGTTTTTGACCTTGGCCGACAGGGCACGCGGCCCCACGTCGTGGGCGATCCAGACAAACGGTGCGTCTTCCACGATGTGGGCATGCAACTTGGCCAGGGCAGCGTCACGGGCCTTATCGTCAAAACTGGTGCGGGCATCGGCCACCAGCTTGTCCACCTCGGCATTGCCGTAGTAGCCCCAGTTGTTGGACACCGGCGGGAAGGCCTTTGTGCTCACAAATCGCACCATGGCAAAGAACGGATCCATGGCGGCAAAGCTGATGTTCACGGCGTTCGCACCATTGGCTGACGGGTCCTTGGCGCCCTTGCGCCAGTTGGTGAACAAGGTGTTCCACTCGATCACATCGAACTGCACGTCGAAGTAGCACTGCTTGAGGGACTGCTGCGCAAACTCATTCATCGGCAGTGGCTGCATTTGCCCCGAGCCCGAGGCCGAGATCTGCACCTTCACCTTGATGGGCTTGGCAGCCGAGTAGCCTGCCTGCGCCATCAAGGCCTGTGCCGCCTTCACGTCGTACTTGATGTCGAACTTGGGGTTGCCCCACCAGGGGTGGCCGGGCGGCACTGTGCCCTTGGGCTCGGCCATCATGCCGCCCAGCAGCTGCTTCATGCCGCCACGGTCAATGCACAGGTTGGCCGCCTGGCGCACACGCTTGTCCAGCCAGGGCGAGCCCTCGGCAAACGACAGCTGCCACGGCCATACGTGGGGCTGGGCGTTGGAGTAAATCTTGAAACCACGCTGCGTGATCTGCGGCATGGCATCGGGCGCAGGCGCCTCGATCCAGTCCACCTGGCCGCCCAGCAACGCGGCCGTGCGGGCGTTGGCCTCAGGCATGGGCAACATCACCACCTTGTCGATCTTGGGGGTGCGCTTGGCATCCCAATACCCCTTGTTGGCAGCCAGCTCCAGGCGCTCACGCGCCACAAACCGCGTCACCTTGAAGGGACCCGAACCCGCGGGATCGGCCGCAAAGGCGGTCCACGCTGCCTTGGACTTGTCGGCCGGTGTGGCGCCAGAGGCTGCATCAAACTTCTTCTGCCAATGTGCGGGCGAAGCCATGAACAGATTGGTCAGGTTGATGGGCAGGAAGGCATCGGGCTCGCTGGTGGTCAGCTCTACCGTGAGGTCGTCGATCTTGCGGGCCGAGCGCAGCGTGGGCATGCGCGACGCCGTCACGCCCACCTGGCTGGCGTCAAAGTGCACGGCGTCCTTGTCCAGCACCTTGGCCACGTTCCACACCACCGCATCGGCATTGAAGGCCGAGCCATCATGGAACTTGACGCCAGAGCGCAGTTTGAAGACCCACTTGGTCTTGTCCTTGGCATCTACCGCCCACGAGGTGGCCAGCCCCTCGATCAGCACACTCGGTGCATCGGCCTTTGACAAGTCCCATTGCGTGAGCGAGTCGTAGATGGGAATACCAGTGAAGCGGTTGCCCTCAAAGCCCTGGTCAGGCTGCCCCAGCGTGCGCGGAATGTCGGCGGCCGTCATGGCGATGCGCAACACTTTGTCCTGCGCCACCGCAGCGTTGCCACCCATGAGTGAGAGGGCAGAGACCAGGGCCAACACCAACGCGTTGCGACGCTGGAGGAGAGATTGCGACGTCAGGACATTGCGCATGGATTCACCTTCAAAAGGGGTTGCGGGTTGATAGATGCAACACCCCTTCAAGCAATTGATATGCCACGCGAAATACGCCAGCACAGCCCCCGTTGCACCAGGCTGCAGCCCCCGCACCATGGTCCCACCACACTGGTGCGTAAACCGCTGCCTCAGACCCCATCCTCAACGTCCACGCACCAAAGAAAACGGCCCACAAGGGGCCGTATCTGCTGGAGCGCGCTGCGCTTCTTGGCGCCCTTGCCTCGGCTGCCTATCGGCTGCTCGGGAAGCTGAACACCGCACCTTCGCGCACGCCCGCCGAGGGCCAGCGCTGCGTGATCGTCTTGCGCTTGGTATAGAAGCGCACCGCGTCAGGGCCGTAGGCATGCAAGTCGCCAAACAGCGAACGCTTCCAGCCGCCAAACGAGTGGTACGCCACGGGCACGGGCAGGGGCACGTTCACGCCCACCATGCCGACCTGGATGTGGTCGGTGAAATAGCGGGCAGCCTCGCCGTCGCGGGTGAAGATGCAGGTGCCGTTGCCGTACTCGTGGTCGTTGATGAGCTGCATGGCTTCCTGCAGCGTCTTCACGCGCACCACGCCCAGCACGGGGCCGAAGATTTCTTCCTGGTAAATCTTCATGCCGGGCTTCACGTTATCGAACAGGCAGGCGCCCAGGAAGTAGCCTTCCTCATGGCCCGCCACCTGAACGCCACGGCCGTCCACCACCAGCGTGGCGCCCTCAGCCACGCCGCTGTCCACATAGGCCTTCACTTTTTCAAAGTGCGGCTTGGTCACCAGCGGGCCCATGTCGTTGCTGTTGTCGGTGCCGGGGCCGACTTTCATCTTGGCGATCTCGGTCTTCAGGCCAGCAATCACGGCGTCACCCACTTCGTCGCCCACGGCCACCAGCAGCGGGATGGCCATGCAGCGCTCGCCGCACGATCCATAGGCCGCGCCCATCAGGGCGCTCACGGCGTTGCCCACGTCGGCATCGGGCATGAGCACGGCGTGGTTCTTGGCGCCGCCCAGGGCCTGCACCCGCTTGCCGTGTTTGCAGCCTTCGGCGTAGATGTACTCGGCAATCGGGGTGGAGCCGACGAAGCTCACGGCCTTCACGCGCGGGTCTTGCAGCAGCGTGTCCACAGCCAGCTTGTCACCGTTGACCACGTTCAGCACGCCAGGCGGCAGGCCGGCTTCCAGCGCGAGCTGGGCAATGAACAACGTGGAGGATGGATCGCGCTCGGACGGCTTGAGCACAAACGTATTGCCACAAGCCACGGCCATGGGCCACATCCACAGCGGCACCATCGCCGGGAAGTTGAACGGGGTGATGCCTGCCGTGACGCCCAGCGCCTGGAACTCGGACCACGAGTCGATATTGGGGCCGACGTTGCGGCTGTGCTCGCCCTTGAGCAGCTCGGGCGCGTAGCTGGCGTATTCCACGTTCTCGACGCCGCGCTGCAGCTCGCCATGCGCGTCGGCCAGCACCTTGCCGTGCTCGGCGGTGATCAGGGCGGCGATCTTGTCGGCGTTTTCTTCGAGCAGCACCTTGAGCTTGCTCATCACGCGGGCGCGCTTCAAAGGCGGCGTGTTGCGCCAGGCGGGGAAGGCGGCCTCGGCGGAGGCAATGGCGGCCTCGACCGTGGCCTGGCTCGCCAGCGCCACGCTGGTGGTCGACTGGCCGGTGGCGGGGTTGAACACGGGCTGCGTGCGCTCGGTGTCAGCGACGATCTGGCCGTCAATCAGGTGGCCGATGGTGGTGGTGACGTTCTTGTCGTGGTTCATGGTGGTTTCAAGTAAAAAGTGCCTCTGGCGCTTACCTATCAAGCGCTAGCAGCTATCAAATTAATATTGATCAAGCCGAGACTGTCTGTGGTTCCAGCACAGGCAGCACATGGGCCAGCGCACGGTCGATGTAGTCCTGCTTCTCGCCCACCGGGGCAAAGTAGTGCAGCACCTCACGCGCGGCGTCCAGCCCCTTGAGGCGGGCAATCAGCCACGCCACCAGGTACTGCGACGCCAGGCAACCGCCCGCCGTGGCCACGTTGCCACGGGCAGTGAAGGCGCGTGGCACCACATCGACGCCGGACTCCACCACCCACGGTTTGCTGGTCAGGTCCGTACAGGCGGGCGTGCCGCTGAGCAGGCCCAGGCGGCTGAGCAGGAAGGTGCCCGAGCATTGCGCCGCCAGCAACTGGCGTTCGGGGTTCAGCACGCGCAGTGGCTCCATCAGCGCCGGGGTGTTGGCCACCTCACGCGTCTTCATGCCGCTGCCCACCAACACCGCGTCGGCCTGGGCCAATTGGCTCAGGTCCTCGTGCGCGTCGATGGTCAACCCGTTCATGGACGTGACGCGCGGCGTGGGGCTGGCAATGCGCACCTGCCAGTCCGTGTCGCCCAGCAGCGCAATGCGGCTGAGCATGCCAAACGCCACCAGCGAATCGAGGTCGTTGAAGGCATCGAAGGTAAGGATGGAAATGCGCATGGAACGATGGGCAGGCGGATGAGGCTCAGGCCGTTTCGTGCAGGGCATCGCCCAGGGCGCTGACCAGGCGGTCGATTTCAGCCTGGGTGCTGATGAAGGGCGGTGCCAGCTGGATGGTGTCGCCACCGTAGCGCACGTAAAAGCCCTTCTTCCAGCAGTTCATCGCAATTTCATAAGGACGGCGGGCCGGCTCACCCGGCAGCGCGGCAATGGTGAAGCCAGCAGCCAGACCAAAGTTGCGGATGTCGGCCACATGCTTGGCGCCCTTGAGGCTGTGCACGGCCTGCTCAAAGTACGGGGCCAGCGCCTTCACGCGGCCGATCATGTCTTCCTTTTGCAGGATGTCGAGCGCCGCAATGCCCGCTGCGCACGCCACCGGGTGGGCCGAGTAGGTGTAGCCGTGCGGGAACTCCAGCATGTACTCGGGGCCGCCTGCGGCCATGAAGGTGTCGTAGATCTCTTTGGTGGCCACCACGCCGCCCAGTGGCTGCGCGCCGTTGGTCACTTGCTTGGCAAAGTTCAGGATGTCGGGCGTCACGCCAAAAGCCTCGGCACCCGTCCAAGCGCCGCTGCGGCCAAAGCCGCTGATCACTTCGTCAAAAATCAGCAGGATATTGTTCTGCGTGCAGATCTCGCGCAGGCGCTGCAGGTAGCCCACGGGCGGGATCACCACACCGGCAGAGCCCGAGAAGGGCTCGACGATCACGGCGGCGATGTTCGATGCGTCGTGCAGCGCGATCACTTCCAGCAAGCGGTCGGCCAGCTCTTTGCCCGTGGGCGGCATGCCCTTGTGGAACGAGCCTGCGGGCGGCTGGGTGTGGGGCAGGTGGTCGGCCTCAATGCCTTGGCCAAACAGCTTGCGGTTGGCCACGATGCCGCCTACCGAGATGCCGCCAAAGTTCACGCCGTGGTAGCCCTTTTCGCGGCCGATCAGGCGCGTTTTGCTGGCCTGGCCCTTAGCGCGCCAGTAAGCGCGTGCCATCTTGAGCGAAGTGTCGGCCGACTCGGAGCCTGAGCCGGTGAAGAACACGTAGTCGAGGCCCGCAGGCGTGAGTTCTTTGACGCGGTTGGCCAGCTCGAAAGACAGCGGGTGGCCAAACTGGAAGGCGGGGGCGTAGTCCAGCTTCATCGCCTGCTTGCCGATGGCCTCGGCGATCTCGCGGCGGCCGTGGCCCAAGCCCGCGCACCACAGGCCCGAGAGGCCGTCAAAAATCTTGCGACCTTCGGAGTCGGTGTAGTAGGCGCCGCTGCCCTCCACGATCATGCGCGGATTGGCCTTGAACTGGCGGTTGGCTGTGTAGGGCATCCAGTGGGCGTCCAGCCACTCGGCGTCCATGCGGGGGCCTTCGGCACCGGCGGCGGGTTTTTCGATGTTGACGAAGCTCATGGGGTTCTCCAGTGCAAGGGCGGCGAAAAATGGCGGACGACCCCAGCGTCTGGGGCTTGATATGGGGCATTGTTGCTGGGGGTGTTAATCTCTCAAATAGTCAAATATCAATGTTTACTTGAGCGTTTATGCAAGTAAAAACCTCCCCAGACGCCCCCCACATCCGCACAGCCAAGCACCGAGCCCTGCTGGGCCAGCTCAGTGACATGGACTTGCGCCTGCTGCAGGTGTTTAAAAGCGTGGTGGAGTGCGGCGGCATGTCGGCTGCCGAGCTGGAATTGAACATCGGCACCAGCACCGTGAGCCGCCACATGAAGGACCTGGAAACCCGCCTGGGCCTCACCTTGTGCCGCCGGGGGCGTGCGGGGTTCGCCCTTACGGCCGAGGGGCAGCGGGTGTATGACGAAACCTTGCGCCTGCTCAGTGCAGTAGATGCTTTTCGCAGCAGCATCGACGACATCCACTCGCGCATGGGCGGGCAACTGGCCGTAGCCGTATTCGACAAAACCGCCAGCAACCCTGCCGCCCGCATCAGTGAGGCCATCGCCGCTTTCGCGCAGCAGGCGCCCGACGTCAACTTGCAGTTGCATGTGGGATCCATCAACGCCATCGAGCGCGGCGTGATGGACGGCAGCTACCACGTGGGCATCATCCCCGCCCACCGCAGCTCGCAGAGCCTGATCTACACCGATCTGTTCACTGAAACCATGCTGCTGTACTGCGGCATCGGGCACCCATTGTTTGGCGCGCAGCGCCCCACGCTGGACTGGGAAAGTGTGCGCCACCACCCGTTTGCCGGACTGGGCTACCACTCGCCCAACATGGAGCTGAGCCACCGTGCTGAACTCACCCGGGCTGCCACGGGGTTCGACCAGGAGTCGATTGCCACGCTGATCCTGTCGGGGCGGTTTCTGGGCTTTTTGCCTGACCACTACGCAGAAGCCTTTGAGCGCGCGGGCCGCATGCAGGCGGTGCAACCCGACCAGTTTCACTACGAGTGCAAGTTCGTGAGCCTGGTGCGCCGCTCACCCGCCCCATCGCGGGCCACCCAGGCGTTTCAGGGTTGTCTAGCGCGGGCCCACTTGCCTTGACGCGGCAGGCGTCCGACAATCCTCCCAATTGCAACATTTTGTGAGGCCTTTTTATGGCAAGCCTTTCCTCCATTGGCAACTCTGGCCTGCAAGCGGCCCAGTTGAGGTTGGATACATCGGCCCACAACGTGGCCAACCTCAACACCCCCGGCTTTCGCCGCCAAGTGGTCGAGCAAACAGAAGCCCCCGGCAGCAACGGGGTGCAAGCCAGCGTGCAACGTGATGGACAAGTGGGCTCGGCGCTCGAAAAAGACGTGGTGGAGCAGATGTCCGCCACGTACGCCTTCAAAGCCAATGTGCAGGTGATCAAGACCAATGACCAGATGATGGGCGCCTTGCTCAACACCAAGGCATAGGCGCATACACGCATACGCACCCGCGCCAAAAACCTTCTAACGTCCAAAACAAAGGGGCTCCATCTTTGCAGATGGAACCCCTTTTTGCTTGGTCCGCAGCGCTGGCCAGCCTAATTCAACTCGCCGTATTGGGTGCTGCTCAGGTCTGGGCTGGGCGCGTCGGAGCCGGGCATTTCGGTGTCAGCAAACCCTGTGGAACTGGACGGTGGCAGCAAAGGCCCAGAGCGCACGGGAACCCCAGGGCGGGCCGCTGCCGCCGGGGCTGCGGTGGGGCTGCTGGCAGCATCGGCCAGTGCACGTTTGAAAGCGGCCACTTCGTCGGCCTCGATGGGCTCATAGCGCGACGCCGTGGCACGGGCCAATGGTGCAGGGCCGGTGTTGGACGCGGGGAGCAACGGTGCGGGCGCTGTGGCACCAGTGGAGGGACGCGCCGCAGCAGTGGGCGTGGCCGGGAACCGCGCCGCAGGCTCGGCAGGGAACAGCAGCGAAGAAGACGATGCGGGGACTGGCGCGGGTGCAGAAACTGGCACCGGGGCCGGAGCAGGCTTGCGCGCCAAGTTGGGAGCAGACAAAGAGCCCTGCTGCTGGGTAGGCGTGATGCCTTTTTGGGGCAGTCCCACCGCCACATGGTCATTGATACGCCAGTACACCGCTGTCACCACGATGTCGTAGCGGGTTTTGGCCGTCTGGGCGATCAAGGCTTCGATTTCGCTCAGACGGGTGGTCTCGCCACCGTACTCGCGGGCCAAATCCATCATCACCAGGAACTGGCGGCCTCGCTGGTCCAGCGACAACACCTTGAACTTGTAGCTGGCCGACAAAACACCTGCGCGCACCATGGCATCGCGCACCACGGTGTAGAGCAGCTCGCGCCGCTCCATGCGCTCATTTTTGCGATTGGCTGCGTGCTCGGGGGGGTTGGGTTCCAAAAGCGGCTGTCCTGGTCGCCCAGGCGCCAGAGGCACAGTGGCATCGGCATTCATCAGCCCGGAGGGCTCTGCCCCGCCGCTGCGGGGCTTGGCCTTGGGCGGTGCAGGTTTGCGACTGAACCAACTGAACAGAGACATGGCTTGCTTTCTTCGGAAGGGCGCCCGTAATAAATCCGAATTGAGTGTAACGTGGTGTTTGGGTGCCCAAGGTGCGTAGTGCCCGCAGGCGCACCCAAACAGTGCGCAGTGTCAGGTGGCCGCAACGCGGCGTTTGCGGTTGCCCAGCCGCTTGGCCAGCACCGAGCCCACCGCCATGGTCAACGCCAAGGCCACGGCTGGCTGGCGGTTGGCCAACTCTGTAAAGCGCATGGCATGCAAAGCCCAGAGCTTGCAAGGAACACTGGTCTGCACCGTGGCAGAGCGCGGGCGGTGCGAGAAAAAAGCGCCTTCACCCACCACCGAGCCTGGGCCCACAACGGCCAGGCGCAAACGCTCTTTTTCGTCTTGGTAGTGCACGCTCAGGTTGCCGCTCTCGACCAGATACAGGGTACGGTCTGCGGTGCCCTGGGTGAACACGGTGTGGCCCGCCGGAAACACCATGGACTGCAAATAAGGTGCGATAGCTTCCCACTGCGTTGGCGATAAAGGGTTGGTCATGGCGTCGTCTGCATTGGCCTGGGCAATGGCATCAATGAGACCGCGAAGGTCAACTCGGGGGGCTGTGGGCGTTATGGCATTCATGATGATGCGGAAAGTACCTGCGTTACAGCATGGACACAAGCGATGCTTACGTCCGTTTACAACAAAGAGCGCCCCGCACGCAGCGTCACTTGCCGATGCAGAAGCTCGAAAAAATTACACCCAACAGATCGTCGGACGAAAACTCGCCAGTGATGGCGCCCAAGGCGTTTTGCGCCAATCTCAATTCCTCGGCCAGTAGATCCAGCGCAGGCGAGGCAATGAGCAATTGGGCCGATGCCTGCTCCAGGTGGCCTTGCACCTGCGCCAAAGCCTGCACATGGCGTGCTCGCGCAATGTAAATGCCTTCAGGAGCCGACTGCCAACCAGCCACGTCCAGCAGTATCCGACGCAATGCGTCCAGACCATCACCCGTACGCGCAGAAATCCTTACCGAGCGTCGGCTCGCTTCGTTCGGTTCATTCGATTTGGCAGCGGCTTCGGTGCCCAGGCTGGCGCAGTCGGTTTTGTTCCAAACATCGATCACCGGAACGGAGGCCGGGATTTTATGCTGCATGGAGTCCGCCACCGCAGCATCGGCTGCGCAGTACTCCAGCAAGTGGGCGCGCGACAGGTCGTGCAAAAACAGCACGGCGTCTGCACCCTCGATCTCGGTCCAGGCACGCGCAATGCCGATGCGCTCGACTTCATCGTCACTGTCGCGCAGGCCCGCGGTGTCGATGACGTGCAGCGGCACCCCTTCGATCTGGATGGTTTGCTGCACCTTGTCGCGAGTGGTGCCTGCAATCGGCGTGACGATGGCCAACTCTGCCCCTGCCAGGGCGTTGAGTAGCGAACTCTTGCCCGCATTGGGCTGGCCAGCAATGACCACCTTGATGCCCTCGCGCAGCAGAGCCCCCTGCTGCGCACGCTGGCGCACCTGGGCCAGCGTGGCCTGCAGGCGTTGGAGTTGGCCGCGTGCATCGGCTTTCTCCAGAAAATCAATGTCCTCTTCCGGAAAATCCAGCGTGGCTTCCACCAGCATGCGCAGGTGGATCAGCGCATCGCGCAGCGCATGGATTTCTTGCGAGAACGCCCCCGTCAACGACCGGCTGGCACTGCGCGCTGCCGCTTCGGTGCTGGCATCGATCAGGTCGGCGATCGCCTCGGCCTGGGCCAGATCGATCTTGTCGTTGAGGAAAGCGCGCTCTGTGAACTCGCCAGGCTGGGCAACACGCAAACCAGGGAGCACGGCACCAGCGTGCGCTGCGGGTGCCTGGGCCGCCTGCAAGCAACGCGCCAGCAGCAATTGCAGCACCACGGGGCCGCCATGGGCCTGCAGCTCCAGCACGTCTTCGCCGGTGTAGGAGTGGGGCGCAGGAAAGTACAGCGCCAACCCTTGGTCAATGGCCTGGCCCTGCGCATCCCGAAAAGGCAGGTAGGTGGCCTCGCGCGGACGAAGCTCCCGCCCGCACAGCGCCTGCACCAACGGCGCCAATCCTTTGCCCGAGACTCGGACGATACCCACAGCCCCCCGGCCGGGAGCAGTGGCAATGGCAACGATGGGGTCAACGTGACGGGCAAGCATGGTGAGGCACTTTACACAAGGCAAGGCCATGCCAGCGAGGGGCGGCACACCTTGCAAGAATGAAAAAGGCCGCTTGCGCGGCCTTGGAGGGTTTGAGAATGGCTTCTCAGGATCACAAAGTTCACTTGAACTTCGGCAGATTGAACTGTGGTGGAACGCCCATGCGGGTGTTGATGATCCACTGCTGTGCAATCGACAGGATGTTGTTCGTCAGCCAGTACAGCACCAGACCGGCGGGGAAGAAGAAGAACATCACGCTGAAGATCAGCGGCATGAACCACATCATCTTGGCTTGCATCGGGTCTGGTGGTGCGGGGTTCAGTGCGGTTTGCAGCAAGGAACTGACCGTCATCAGCAAAGGCAGGATGAAGAACGGGTCTGGCGCCGACAGGTCGCGGATCCAGCCGATCCAGGGCGCGTTGCGCATTTCCACGCTGGACAGCAGCACCCAGTACAAGGCGATGAACACCGGAATCTGGATCATGATCGGGAAGCAGCCCCCCATGGGGTTGACCTTCTCTTCGCGGTAGATGCGCATCATCTCTTGCTGCATCTGCTGCGGCTTGTCCTTCAGGCGCTCGCGCAACTCCATGATCTTGGGGTTGATAGCCTTCATCTTGGCCATGCTGGCGTAGGCCTTGGCATTGAGCCAATAGAACGCAATCTTGAGCAGCAGCACCAGTGCCACGATGGACCAGCCCCAGTTGTTCAACAGCGTATGCAGCTGGTCCAGCAGCCAGTACAGGGGCTTGGACAGGATGGCCAGCATGCCGTAGTCCTTGACCAGCTCCAGACCGGGTGCCAACTCCTTGAGCATGGTTTCGACCTGAGGGCCAGCAAACAGGCGCGCATCCACCGACTTGCTGGTGCCTGGCTCCAGACTGCCCAGCGAGGCGATCATGCCTACCGAGTACAGGTTGTCACTCACCTTGCGGGTGAACAGATCGCGCTGAACGCCGTCGGCCACCAGCCAGGCGCTGGCAAAGTAGTGCTGCACCATGGCCACATAGCCATTGGTGGACTCCTTGGGGATGTCGGCCTTGCCGTTCTCAATTTCCTTGAACTCGATCTTCTGGTACTTCTTGGCCTCGGTGTACACCGCAGGGCCTGTGAAGGTCGAGTAGAACGAGGACTCTCCTGGCGGCTTGTTACCGTCACGCACCAACTGCAGGTACAGCTGAGGCGACACGGCGGTGCTGCCTGCGTTCACGACTTCGTGCTTGACGGCAATGTCGTAGGCGCCGCGCTTGAGCGTCCAGGTCTTGATCAGCTTGACGCCGCCTTGCTCTGGCGACTCGAAGCGGATGCTCAATTCATTCTCGCCATCCTTGAGCGCACGCGGGCCGGGCACAACCGTCATCACGGTCTTGTGCGTGGGGTAGCTGCCGCCAATCAGGCCGGTTTGTGCGGCATAGACCCGTTGCGTGCTCTCATCGAACAGCACAAAGTTTTTGGTCTTGTCGGCCATGTCCGCGTGCTTGAGCAACTCGGCGTGCACGAGCGAGCCGCCTTCGCCGTCAAACGTCAGTCGATAGACGTCGGTGGTGACTTCGATTTTCTCGCGCGCCACGGAGGTTGCCGGAGCAGGCGTTCCGGGCACAGCAGAAGCCCCGATGGAGGCAACGGCTGGCGCGGTAGAGCCAGGCACGCTGGCAACCCCGGCTTTGGGTGCCGATGCGCCAGCCGCTGGGGCCGCAGCGCCCACGGCCGCTGGCGACGGGAAAAATGTGGCCTTGTTGCCGTTGTGCACTTGCCACTTGTCCCACAGCAAAACCATGGAAAAGCCAAAAATCACCCACAGGATGGTGCGGCGAATGTCGTTCATGAAGACTTCTTTGGTGAGGATGGTTGGGTGTTGGAAGGGTTCAGTCGCGAGAACAACCGCAAGCTGCGCGGCAATTCCTGCGGCACCGGATCATGCCCCCCGTCACACCAGGGGTGGCAGCGTACCAGCCTGCGCACTGTGAGATAACTCCCCACGGCAGCGCCATGCTGTTCCAGGGCCTGAAGAGAATACGCGGAGCAGGTGGGCTCAAAACGGCAGGCCGATCCCAGCCAGGGGCTGAGTATCAACCGATAGCCTTTGACCACACCGATCAGCAGGGCTCGCATCATGGCGCAGCCTCTGGGGCCACAACCGCAGGCCCGGCCTTGGCACCTGCGCTGGCTGGGCGCTTGGTGGCCTGCCCAAACAGTTGCAGCAGTTCGGCGCGCACGGCCTGCTTGAGCTGATCCGAGGTAGCGCTCACAAACTGCTTTCGATCAAACGCCGTGCGCAAGCGCACCACATGGGCAGCCTGCGGCATTTGCGCCTCAAACGTAGCGCCCACGGCGTATATCTGGCGCTTGATGGTGTTGCGCGTGACGGCACGGCGGGCCCAACGCTTGGGCACCATGGCCCCCAGCCACACATCAGGCACGACAAACAGGGCCTGCGGCCCTTGCTCAGAAAGCGAGAGACCGGGCCCTGAAAGTGACGTGGACGCTGCTGGCGAACTGCCTGCCGTGAGTACCAAGCGGTGCAACGCAAAATGCGCTGTGCGAGAGACAGTGCCCCCCGCCATGGCGGCCTGGAACTGCGGACGGGTTTTTAGCCGTTGCATGCGCGCACCCCGTTGAGGACCTGACGGTACAAACCGGGGAGCAGGCCGGTGGGTGGTTTGGCCTTAGACGGCCAGGCGCTTGCGGCCCTTGGCGCGGCGTGCGTTGATCACAGCACGGCCACCGCGGGTCTTCATGCGAACGAGGAAGCCGTGGGTGCGGGCGCGGCGGGTCTTGGAAGGTTGGTAAGTACGTTTCATGGTG